>NZ_JASIAL010000220.1:0-8315 GCF_030042015.1 Trebonia sp.
GCCGGAGGCGGAGGCGGCGGCGGCGCGGCGGCGCAGGAACGCGTCGGCCGCGACGATCGCCGCGGCGTCCAGCAGCACGATGGGCACCACGGAGTAGCGCGAACCTGGCTCGAAGCTCAGCGGGCTCAGGTAGGGGGTCTCGTACACCACGTAGCCGGTGATCACCGCGGCGAAGACCGTGTACACGAAACCGAACAGGACCGCCGTCGCCACGAACGCGCGAACCTGACTGCCCTGGGTGACCACCGCCCAGCCGAACACCACGGCGAGGAACGCGGCCACGATGAGCGTCGCCCCGTTCTGCCCGGCAAGGGACTCCAGGTGCCAGGACAGGTGCCAGCCCAGCGCGCGCAGCACCACGGTGTGCGCGTAGTAGGCCAGTGACTTGCCCAGCGGGGCGAGCGTTCCCAGCCGCTGCGAGTGATCGGTGTAACTTTGCAGGATCACGGGGACCTGCACCACCCATCCGGCCAGCCAGCCGACGGTGACCGCGTGCTCGCGGAGTCTGGGCAGCGCGACCACCCGCATGATCAGCAGCGGCGCGTAGACGATGGCCATCGGGTCGGACGAGACGGCCACGAAGGCGATGACCGCCGCCAGCACCATGCCGGCCCGAGTGCGAGGTCGCCACAGCACCGCCCAGAACAGCGCCGCCAGGACGTACCACGCGGCGTTGACGGTGTCGCCGACAACCTCCAAGGGAGCGATCGGCAGCAGGACCAGGGCCACGGCCAGGACGGCGCGCAGCGCGCGGTAGCGGATGAACCCGGCGCTCGCGTGGTAGGTGAACAGCGCGCACGCCACCGCGATGACAGCCCCGGTCACCGCGAACACGACGCCCGCGGCCGTGATGGGCAGCAGCGACGCGAGCTGGCCGGTGACCCGCGGGACCAGCTGGAGGTAGCCCTCATAGGGGACGAACAGATGCCACGGGTGCTCCAGCGCCTGGACGAGGTAGACCCCGTAGTCCTCGGCGTAGACGCAATCCCAGGCCGGAATTCCCGCCACGCGCCCGAGCAGCACGACGACGCCGACGCACAGCGCCATCCCCTGCACCGCGACGGACAGCACGCGCTGGCCCCGGTCGAGGGGCGCGTTCCCGCAGGCCAGCGGGAACAGCGCGCCGAGCGCCGAGCGCAGGCGCGCACCTGCCGGCCGGGGTCCGGCCCCGCGGCGCGCGCGCAGCCGAACGTCTCCGAGCACCCGTTGAACTCCCGATTCCAGGCCTGTGGGATGAAACCAGCCAGCATGCCACAGTAGCGGCTCCCGCGCCCGCTGGGCGGCAATGATGTCGTCCTTTAGCCGAACCGGCACGGCGATGACCGCAGCCGCCAGCCTACCGATTCGCTCAGCTCACGATCAGCCGGACTAGCGCGCCCGTCGCCGCGCTGAGCCCGGCGACCCACCCGCGGTTGGAGTAGAAGTTCGTGTCGGTCACCCAGACATCGCCGCCGTCGGCGGCGATCGCCCCGCCCGGGCTGTCGGACCCGAACGGCGCGCCGGTGATGTTCCTGATCCGCCGGCCGGTGCCGGCGCTGAACTCGGCGACCGAGCCGTGCGGACCAGCGCCGTCGACCGCTTTCTCCCCGAGGTTCGTCACCAGCCAGACCCCGCCCCGGTCAGCGGCGATCGCGAAGGGCACGTTGGGCAGCGACGCGATGACCCGGATCAGCGCCCCGGTCGCGGCGTCGATCTCGGTGACCGAGGGGGTGTTGACGTTGACGACCCAGACGCGGCTGCCCGCCGCCGTGATCGCGTCCGGGCCGTTGAGCTGATACCGGCGCGCTTCGATGACCCGGACCAGCGCCCCGGTCGCGGCGTCGATCTCGGTGACCGCGTCGGCGTTCCCGTCGGGCACCCACACGCGGTTGCCCGCCGCGGCGATCGCCGGCGCGTAGACGGTGGTGTTGAGCCGGTAGCGCGGGGCCGAGATGACGCGGATCAGCGCGCCGGTCACGGCGTCGAGCTCGGTGACCGAGTTGCTTGCGCCGTTGGCCACCCAGAGGCCGCCCCCGTCGACCGCGAGGGCCGCGGGATCGGCTAGCCGATACTCGCGCGCCGCGATGACCCGGATCAGCGCGCCGGTCGCGGCGTCGAGCTCGGTGAGCGCGTCGCCGTTCCCGTCGGCCACCCAGAGCCGGTCGCCGTCAACCGCGAGCGCCTGCGGATCGGTGAGCGCGTACCGCCCGCCCGCGACGATCCGGACCAGCGCGCCGGTCGCGGCGCTGAGCTCGGTGAGCCAGCCTCCGCCGCCGTCCTCGTAGCGCGAGTTGGCCACCCAGATGCGGGTTCCTGCCACCGCGATGGCGTCCGGGGCGGCGAGCGCCTGGCTGGGGAGCCTGATCCGGCTGCCCAGCCTGTGCTCGGCCCTGGTGGCACGCACGGTCGTGACCGTGCCCGGCCCGGTGGCGGCGGGCGTGCTGGCGGCCGGCGTGCCCGTGGCCGCGGCGGCGATCGACGGCCCCGCGCCCGTCTGGCAGGCCGACAGGGACACCGTGAGGACGGCGGCGCACAGGCCCGCGATGACTCGCCCAGCCTGGCGCACCTGCCTCGGCCGCCGGGAAGCTCGCCGCGTTTGACTTCGCATCACTAACTTGGACGCTCCGCGGCGCCCGAATAGTTTCCTGCCGGCCTGTCCAGCCCCCGCCAGGCGGGAAACACGAACGGCACGAGCGTGGCGGCGAACATCGCGGCCCCCGTCGCGAGCAGCGCGTTCCGCAGCCCGATCCCCTCGGTCAGCGCCCCGCCAAGCAGTGAGCCGAACGGGATCCCGATCCAGGCGCTTGACCTGAAGGCGCCAAGCACGCTCGCCTGCAGCCGCGGCGGGACGCGCTCGTAGGTGACCGCGCCGATGATCGGGTTGAGCACGCCGGCGGCGATCCCTGACAGCACGGCGACGATCAGCACCGGCGGCAGCGCGGACCAGACGGCGAGCGCGATGAACAGCGGCGAGCCGCCAAGCAGGAAGCCGACCGCGCAGGTCACGCGCCTGGGCAGGCGGCGGCCAAGCCAGGTAGCGGCCAGGGCGCCGGCCACCAGGCCGATCGACAAGGCGCCGCCGATGAGCCCAAGGCCGACGGGCTGATGCAGCCGCACTCGCACCCAGACCGGGACCAACACCGAACTCAGCGACTGGTCGAGCAGGTTGGTGAGCGCGACCATGAGGGCGATCCCCGCGATCAGCCGGTCGGCGCGGATGAAAGCCATGCCAGCGCGCAGCTGCGGCCAGTAGCCGCGGGCGGCGGGCGGGCCGGCCGAGTCAGGCTGGGGGTCCGCGCTCACCCGCACCGCCGCGGAGGGTATCAAGATGAGGATTCCGAACGCTGCGATGGCGAATGTGGCAGCGTCCACCAGGACGACGACAGCGGGGCCGGCGGCCGCGATGAGCACTCCGGCGAGTGGCAGGCCGGCGAGCATGCCGGTGCGCTGTGCCACCGAGTTCATGCCAGCGGCCCGCTCGTTCGATACCCCGCCGAACGCCGCGGTGCGCGGGACCAGCGGCGATGTGGCCGCGTCGGCGACGCCCCTGGCGGCCCCCGCCACCGCGACAAGCGCGACCAGCGGCCCGAATGACAGCGCGCCAAGCGCGTACAGGCCAGGAATGGCGCCGACCAGCACGGCGGCGGCGGCGTTTCCCGTGACGCACGAGCGGCGCAGCCCGGCGCGGTCGGCAACCGGGCCGCTGACCGCCTGGAAAGCGACGTAGGGCGCCATTTCGGCGAAGCCGGCCAGCCCGGTCAGCGCCGCGCTTCCCGTCGTGACGAGCACCAGCCACGGAATCGCGAGCCCGGACATCGCCGTGCCCAGCTGGGAGATGCCGTAGGCGAGGACCAGACCGCCGAGGGGCAGCCTGCTTCCCGGTTGCAGCCGGTCGCCTGACGCCGTGTCGTGGGCCGTGCCCTGTGTCACGGCGACTGCTCCTGTTCTTGCGGCGGCGGCTCGTCGGGAAGCAGCTGCAGCTGGTAGTAGGCACGGACTGTGCCCGGCCGCGGATCGGGATCCCCGGGGGCGCGGCGGTAGCGGCTGGCGAGTTCGCCGATCTGCCTGCCGAGGTCCCTCGCCTCGCCGGCGGTCAGCCGCAGCGGCCAGTCGTCAAGCCGCCACGGCGCTGCCGCGACGTCGCCGGGATCTGACATGAGCAGGTCGATGCCCGTCTGGATGCGCCGGTAGATCTCCTCGGCCACGATCCGCAGGTACCGGCCGGTCGCCTCCATGTTCTCCGGCCGCCCCGGGTCGTCGGGCATGCGCAGCGTGAAGCCCATGGAGCGGTGCGGCGCCCGCCAGAACCTGTCCCGGGCGTTGCCCCGGTCGGTGTCCTCGACGATGAACCCGTTGTCGGCAAGTACCCGCAGGTGGTAGCTGGTGACGCCGCTGGACCGGCCGATGCGGGCCGCGAGCGCCGTCGCAGTGGCAGGGCCCTCCTGCTGCAGGAGCTCGAGCAGCCGCAGCCTGATCGGATGGGTCAGCCCCTTGAGCTTCTTCGGCGTGAGAACCAGGTCGCGGTCGGGGTCGAACCACGCGGGAAAGCCTGGCTCTGGCGGGGGTCCCATGGCCGCACGCTACCTTCGCCGAGAATATTTTGCAAAAAATTTTGGGCTTTCTTATTGGTGGGAAGGCTGGTGGGCAGGACCGGCGTCCGGCGTCCGGCACGGCGCTGTGCGCCACCACCGCCGAAATGGAGAAATCTCATGACAGAAGCCGCGCCCCGCATCGACTTCGCCAACCTCCCCGCGCCCGCCGAAGGGATTGTGATGACACTGTTCATCACCGTCCGCAAGGTCGCGAGGTCCAGGGACTTCTACTCGCGCGTCCTGGGCGGCACGGTCGTCCTTGCGGAGAACCCGTGCATCGTCAAGCTGGCCAATTCGTGGATCATCATGAACCCCGGCGGGCCGCCCACCCCCGACAAGCCGGGCATCACGGTGGTCGACTACGAGCCGGGCGACACCACCTCGATCTTCCTGAACCTGCGGGTCGCCGACATCCAGGCCCGCTATGAGGAGTGGAAGGCGAAGGGGGCGGAGTTCGTCACGCCGCCCATCGACCGCGGGGCGGAGATCCGCTGCTACATGCGGGACCCGGACGGATACCTCATCGAGGTCGGCCAGTCGACCGGCCTGCTGCACGGCAAGCTTGCCGCCAGGCGCCCTGAGGACCTGCCGGGCTGAGCTCTGCCCGACAACCTGCGCCGCCCCGGCTTGACAACCGCGGCGGGCCGGCGGACCTTGGGTCCGTGCTGTGGCTATCGATCGTCATCGACAACGCGTGCACCCAGATCTGGGCGGCGTGGGGGAGCGGCGCGCACGTGACGTCGCTGCGGGTCAGCCCGGCGGTCTACGACGCCGTGGCCGCCGCCAGGTCCGGTGAGGTCGCCCGCGACTACCCGCTGATGCTGCTCGGGCTGCCGCTCATCGCGGACCCGCGGGTGGCCACCTACGAACCCGTCGCCGGCTGAGCAGGAGGTAACGCGCATGCTGACCCCAGAAGAGAACGAGGTGCTATGCCGGGTCGGCCCCGCTACCCCGATGGGCAAGGTCCTGCGCAGGTACTGGACGCCCGCGTTCCAGGCGGGCGACCTGCCCGAGCCTGACTGCCCGCCGATCCGGGTCACGGTCCTCGGCGAGAACTTCGTCGCCTTCAGGGACTCGGCCGGACGGCTTGGCTTCCTCGACGAGCTGTGCTGCCATCGCGGCGCCTCCCTCGTGCTCGGCCGCGTCGAGGAGGGCGGCATCCGCTGCCTCTACCACGGGTGGAAGTACGCGGCGGACGGCACGATCCTGGAGACGCCCAACCTGGCGACGGCGGCCTTCCGCCAGCGGGTCAAGCACGGCGCCTACCCCGTCCGCGAGGCGGGCGGGCTCGGCTGGGTCTACCTGGGCCCGCCCGGCACCGAGCCGCCCTTCCCCGCCTTCTCCTGGACCGACGCGGCCCCCGACGAGCTGATCGTCAGCGAGATGATCATGGACTGCAACTGGATGCAGGTTCAGGAGGGCTCGATCGACTCCTCGCACGTCGCGATCTTGCACCTGGACACGCTCGCGACCATGGGAGCGGGCCCGCGCAGCGTCGGCTCGCTGCGGTTCGCCGGCCAGCCGTGGGACCTGGACATGCAGCTGCCCGGCAGGCGGGCCGGCGCGGCACCCGGCGGGGGCGCCCGGCCAGGCGGCTGGCCCAGCGACGACAACGCGCCGCGGATCGAGGTGGAGAACACCCCGTTCGGCTTCCACTACGCGGCCATCAGGGACGTGACAGGCGATCCGGGGAAGAAGTTCGTCCGGGTGACCGCCTTCGCCATGCCGTACACGGCGTTCATCGGCGGGGTCGCGTCCGGCGCGGTGATCGTCGTCCCGCGCGACGACTACACGAGCTCGTCGATCGGCGTGTTCAAGGTGCCCAAGGGCGCCGGCGGGATCACCGCGGCACAGCGGGCGGGCGGGGTCGACTCCGCGGTCTGGGGGCCGGAACCGGACGACCGGCGGATCCGGCTGCCCCGGCAGGACCGCGCGGCGATGGCGGCCGGCCAGAGCTTCGCCGGCTTCCGCGGCGGGAACCGCGTCCAGGACGCCGCGGTCCAGCTGTCGGAGGGCAGGCTGTACGACCGGGCGAAGGAGCACCTCGTCCCCGCCGACCTGGCCGTCATCCGGATGCGCCGCCTGTTCGCCGACTCGGTCGCCTCGGTGGCGGCAGGCGGCGACCCGCTCGGCCTTGGCGAGGGCTGCGACTTCGCGGGGATCGGCGCCGCCTCGCAGATCATCGGCGCGGACCGGCCGTGGCAGGACCTGGTGCCGGGGAACCAGGGCGTCCGGGAGCCGGCGAGGCCGGCGTGAAGGTCTGGATCGAGACCGGCAAGTGCACCGGCGCCGGCCTGTGCGAGCTGATCGAGCAGCGGGTCTTCGTCCTCGGCGAGGACGCGATCTCGCGCGTGCGGCAAGACGGGAGCGTCCGGCCGGCTAGCCCGGGCGACCCGGCCGAGGTGCCGGACAGCTACGCCGACCGCGTCCGCGAGGCCAGCCGGGCCTGCCCGGGCGACTGCATCCGGTTCCGGCTGTAGCCGGCAAGCTCACGGGTTACCGGCACGGCCGTACGCGGTGCACGTGCCGCACTGACACCCCGTGCGGAGTTCGCGGCGGGTGCTCGGCCTGCTCACTTTCGCCGCGAGCACCACGCTGCCACACGCGCCGGCCAGCACCCACCACAGAAGTGCCACGTTCAGCCAGTTCCCGTGCGCGGCCGCCGCCCACGCGGGCAAGAACAAGAACAGGAGCGGCCAGCCCGCGGCCACCGCAAGGCCGACAAGCAGGCCCAGTCCCGCGCGCCAGGCGCGGCGCCGGAAGCGTGCCCGCAGCGTGCCCATGAGGAAAGGCCGGACCTGCGCGGTCACCCGAATCCACCCGGCAAGCACCATCGCCCAGGACAGCGCGAACTCGAAGAACAAGACCCGGAGCACAAGACGCATCGCTGCCCCCTTCCTTCCGCTACGCCCATGGAACACCCGGCGTGACCTGCGCACAACGCCTGCCCGGCGAAGGCATCTCACAAGAAACCTTGAGCAAGATGTCTTTAGCAAGGTATCTTGTTCAACATGACAGGCGGGACCGATCCGAAGGCGCTGCGGGCGCTTGCGCACCCGCTGCGGTGGAAGCTGATAGACCTCATCGGCAGCGAGACGACCGCCACCGCCACCCGCTGCGCCGAGGTGCTCGGCGAGTCGGTCGCGAGCTGCTCTTACCACCTTGGCATGCTGGCCAAGTACGGCTACATCGAGCAGGAGCCGGAGCGCGGCGGCCGGGAGAAGCCATGGCGGCTGACCAGTCCAGACCAGGACCTGCGGCCGCTCGGGCTCGACGCCGAGGGTGAGCTTGCCGCCGAGGCCGCGCTCGAGGTGTTCCTCGACCACGAGACCGAGCGCACCAAGAGCCGGTTCCGGCGGGCCGGCCTGGAACCCGCGCCGTGGCAGCCGACGGTCAGCGGCACGACCACGTGGCTGACCGAGGCGGAGTTCGCCACGGTGAAGCACCAGCTCGCAGACATCCTGGAGCGACTGTCCGGGCGGGCCGGGGACCCGTCGCAGCGGCCGGCGGGGGGACGCGAGGTCCGGCTGTTCTTCGCCGCCTCCGCCGCCCCGCCGCCAGGTAAGGAGCACGGATGACCGCGGCGTCCAGCCTGCCGCGGATCGTGGCCGTGGCCCAGGAACGAACCGGCGCGGGCAGCTGGGCGCAGGCCGCGGCGCTGTGGCAGCAGGTGGTGGACCTCAATCCGGTCAACGGCAGCTACTGGGACTACCTCGCCGAGGCCCGCTACGAGCTCGGTGACTA
>NZ_JASIAL010000221.1:0-19877 GCF_030042015.1 Trebonia sp.
GCCGGCCCCGGCCGGGACCTGATCGATCACGGTCGGGGCGTAGTAGTAGCCGCGCCGGTCGGGCGCCCGTCCCCCGGTGACCACCTTGCCGCCGTCCGCCGCCGCCGACTCGACGAGCTCGGCCACCTTGGTCCGGGTCGGCTCGTTGACCAGCGGGCCGACGTCGGTGGCCGCGTCCAGGCCCGGCCCGACGACCATCCGCTCAAGCCGGGCCGCGAACGCCCGGCTGACCTCGTCGGCGACCGCCTCGTGCACGTAGAAGCGGTTGGCGGCGGTGCACGCCTCGCCTCCGTTGCGCATCTTGGCGATGAGCGCGCCTTCGACGGCGGCGTCGATGTCAGCGTCATCGAAGATGATGAACGGCGCGTTGCCGCCGAGCTCCATCGAGCAGTTCACCACGGTCTCCGCCGCCTCCCGCAGCAGGATGCGGCCGACCTCGGTGGATCCGGTGAACGACAGCTTGCGGACCCGCGGGTCGTTCAGCATCGCCGAGACCGTCGCCCCGGACTTGCGGGACGTCAGCACGTTGACCACGCCGTCAGGCGCCCCGGCCTCGGCGAGCATCCCGGCGATCGCCAGCGCGGTCAGCGGCGTCTCCCCGGCCGGCTTCAGCACCACCGTGCAGCCCGCCGCGAGCGCCGGGCCGATCTTGCGGGTGGCCATCGCCGCCGGGAAGTTCCACGGCGTGACGAGCACGGCGACGCCGATCGGCTGGCGCAGCGTCATGATCCGGTTCGCCCCGTTCGGCGCCCGCATCAGCGTGCCCTCGATCCTGACGGCTTCTTCGGCATACCAGCGGAAGAACTCGGCGGCGTAGGCGGCCTCGCCCCTGGCGTCGCGCAGCGACTTGCCGTTCTCCAGGGACATCAGCCTGGCCAGCGATTCGGCCCGCTCGGTCATGAGCTCGAACGTACGGCGCAGGATCTCAGCCCGCTGCCTGGGCGGCGTCGCCGCCCAGCCGGGCAGCGCGGCGTGCGCGGCGCCGACCGCGTCCAGGGCATCCTCGACCGTGCCGTCCGCGACCTCGGTGACCGGCTCCTCGGTCGCCGGGTCGAGCACGGGGAACGTCCCGCTCCCCCGTCCGCCGCTCCACTCGCCACCGATCAGCAGGCCAGTCGGTACGTCGATGCCGGTGAGTTCGGCGACAGTAGACGTCATCGTTACCTCTCCATGGCTTTAATGACGGTTTCGGTGATCCGGTCTACTGAGGGTACGACGTGGTCCTCCAGGGCGTCGGCGGCGGGCAGCGGGATGTGCGGCGTGGTGATCCGCGTGATCGGGCCGGTCAGCGCTCCCCACGCCTCCTCCGCCACGATCGAGGCGATCTCCGCGCCCCAGCCGCACAGCCGCGGGTTCTCCTCGACGGTGAACAGCCGCCCGGTCCGTCCCACGGACCCCAGGATCGTCGTGACGTCCAGCGGCACCAGCGACCGGACGTCGATCACCGTCGCGTCGATGCCGTGGCCGGAGAAGAGGATCTCCGCCGCCCGCAGCGCCCGCGGCACCATCGCGGCCAGCGCGACGATCGTCGCGTCCGTGCCCTCGCGCGCGACGGCGGCCCTGCCGAGCTCGTCGGTGATCTCGCCGTCTGGCACCTCGCCCTTGCTCGAGTACAGCCCCTTGTGCTCGAAGAAGATCACCGGGTCGGGGTCGCGGACCGCGGCCGCGAGCAGCCCGATGACGTCCCTGGGGGTGGACGGGGCCACGACCTTGAGGCCGGGCACCATCATCGCCCAGTTCTCCACCGACTGGGAGTGCTGCGCGCCGAACCGCACGCCCGCGCCGTTCGCCGTCCTGACCACAAGCGGGAGGCTGACCTGGCCGTCCGACATGTACCTGATCTTGGCCATCTCGTTGGCGATGAGGTCCCAGCAGACCGCGAAGAAGTCGCTGAACATGATCTCCGCGATCGGCCGCAGCCCGGTCATCGCCGCGCCGACGGCCGCGCCGAGGATCGCCTGCTCGCTGATCGGGGTGTCACGCACGCGCCTGCTGCCGAACTCCTCGAGCAGTCCGACCGTGGCCTTGAACACCCCGCCGGCGGCCGCCACGTCCTCGCCGAGGAAGACGACGCTGTCGTCACGGCGCATCTCCTGCGCTATCGCACGTGCCGCGGCCTCACGGTAGGTGATTACAGTCACCACGCCTCCGTTCGGGATAAAAATTCACTTGATCACCGCCAGCACCGCTCCGACGGGGACCGTCTCCCCGGCCTTCACCCGGATCTCGGCCAGCGTGCCCGCGACCGGGGCGGGCACCTCCGTGTCCACCTTGTCGGTGCCGATCTCCAGCAGCGGCTCGCCCTCGGCCACCTGGTCGCCGACCTGCCTGAACCACTCGTTCACCGTGCCCTCGTCGACGGTCTCGCCCATCCGGGGCATGATCACGTCCATTCAGTTCCGCCAGGAGTGGCCGCCGTCGGCCCACACGTTGGTCGCGGCCAGCTCAAGGCGCGGCTCCGGGCCCGCCTTGGCCTCGTCGGTGGCGCGGTCGACGGCCTCGCGCGCGGTCTTCTCGATCTCGGCCAGGGCCGCCTCGGCGGCGCCGCGGCGCAGGAGGACCGCCCGGTACCGCGGTATCGGGTCCTTCGCCAGCCAGCCGGCGACCTCTTCCTCCGGCCGGTACTTGCCGGGGTCCGCCCGCGAGTGGCCGCCGTGGCGGTAGGTGTCGGCCTCGATCAGGGCGGGGCCGCCGCCGTCGCGGGCCTTGCCGATGGCTGCCCGGGCGGTGCGGTAGACCGCCTCGACGTCGTTGCCGTCCACGACGATCGGCTCGAGGCCGTAGGCGGGGGCGCGGTCCGCGGCCGGGTGCCTGACGGCGGTGACCGCCTCGATCGCGGTGTACTCCATGTAGTGGTTGTTCTCGCAGACGAAGATGACCGGGAGCCGCCAGACGACCGCGAAGTTGAGCGCCTCGTGGAAGGCGCCGATGTTCGTCGCGCCGTCGCCGAGGAACGCGACCGTCACCTGCCTGGTGCCGCGGTACTGCGCGGACCAGGCGCTGCCGTTGGCGATCAGCAGCTGCGCGCCGATGATCGCGTAGGCGCCGAGGATGCCGTGGCTGACGTCGAGCAGGTGCATGCTGCCGCCCTTGCCGCGCATCAGGCCGTTTTCCCTGCCGAGCAGCTCGGCCATGATCGGGGTCAGCGGGGTGCCGCGGGCGATCAGGTGGTTGTGGCCCCGGTAGGTGGTGAACGTGTAGTCGTCGGCGTTCATCGCGCTGGACACGCCGGCCGCGACCGCCTCCTGGCCGGTGCCCAGGTGCGTGGTGCCCTTGACCAGGTTCTGCATGAACAAGTCGTAGGCGCGCTTTTCGAACAGCCGGATCACCGTCATCTTGCGGAACAGCTCGAGCTGCACGTCTTCGGTCGGGTCCACGGGGGCCTGCTCCTTTCTGCCGGCTCCGCCGGCTCCGCCGGCTCTTTTCTGCCGACTCTGTCCGGCGGCCGGTCAGTACGGGTTCGTGACGTACAGCTCCTGGGCCGGGAACTTGGTCAGGATCTCCAGGCCGTGGGGTGCGACCACGACCTCCTCCTCGATCCGCGCCGCCGACCGGCCGTCCGTCGCCGGGCAGTACGTCTCAAGCGCGAAGACCATGCCCTCCTTGATCTCAACCGGCGTGTCCAGGCTGACCAGCCGCGAGATGATCGGGCGCTCGTGCAGCGCCAGGCCGAGGCCATGCCCGAACTGCAGGCCGAACGCGGTCTTCTCGTCCGCCAGGCCGATCTCCTGCGCCGTCGGCCACAGCCGCGCCACCTGGTCGGTGGACACGCCAGGCTTGATCATGTCGATCGCGGCGTCCATCCACTCCCTGGCCCTTTGGTATGCGTCCCGTTGCGGCTGGCTTGCCCGGCCGACGACGAAGCAGCGGTAGTAGCAGGTCCGGTAGCCGTTGTAGGAGTGCATGATGTCGAAGAACGCCTGCTCGCCGGGCCGGATCATGCGGTCGGAGAAGTTGTGCGGGTGCGGGTTGCACCGCTCGCCGGAGACCGCGTTGATCGACTCCACGTCGTCGGAGCCCATCTCGTAGAGCCGCTTGCTGGCCAGCGCCACGATCTCGTTCTCGCGCACGCCTGGCCTGAGCGCTTCGGCGATGTCGGCGTAGGTGCCGTCCACCATCGCCGCGGCGGTGGCCAGCAGCGAGATCTCGTCCGCTGACTTGATCTCGCGGGCGTCGAGCATGACCTGCTGGCCGTCGCGGATGTCTACGCCTTGCCCGATGAGCTCGAAGAACGTCGGCGTTTCGGCGAAGTCGACGCCTACCGGCTCGTTCTCGACCCCCGCGTCCTTCAGGCGATCCTTGATCTCCTGGACTTGTTTCGCCGTCAGGCCGGATTCCGGCGGGGACGCACCGCGCATCGTGGAGTAGGCGGCGATGCAGTTCTCCGGCTTCAGCCAGGGGCAGTACAGCCGGTGGTGCACGGCGGCCGAGCCGAAGTCCCACAGGACCAGTTCCCCGGTCCGGGTGTACAGCGCGTACCGGCAGAGCTTGTCCCTTGTCCACTCGCCGATCGCCACCGCGGTCAGGTACCTGATGTTGTTGTTGTCGAAGACGAGCAGCGCGCCAAGGCCTGCCCGGTCCATGGCCTTCCTGGCTCTGTCCAGCCGGTAGGCCCGCAGGCGCGCGAAGTCGACGCGTTCCTCGAAGTCGACGTTCATCCGGCCCGGTGCGGGCGCTAGGGGCGGTCGGGGCGCCAGGGGCGCCAGGGGCGGCGTGAGCGGAAGCGGCGATGCGGCCATCAGGCCCTCCTGTTCATTCCTGTTCAGCGCCATTGGACACTATGTGCAGTGTAAGTTTACGGGGGTACGTTACTTTTCTACCCACGCGGGCGGCCCGCTATGGCAACAGATTTGGGTCCCGGCGCCGGCCTGGGGCCACGGCTCCGGCTGGTGCGCGAGAACCGCGGCGTGTCGGCGCGCGAGCTCGCCCGCCGCGTCGGCTGCTCGGCGAGCCTGGTCTCCCAGGTCGAGCGCGGGCTGTCCATGCCGTCCGTGGGCGTGCTGTACGCGGTCGCCAGCGAGCTGGACTGCTCGCTTGACTACCTGGTGTTCGGCACGGGCGAGGCGGCGGCGGCGCCCCTCGGCGGAACGGTCGGGGACGACGTTCCCGCCGCTCCAGAGGCCTTTCGCGGTGAGGTGCCGGTGCTCACGCGGCCAGCGACGGCCGGCACGCGCGCGCGGCGATCGGATGGCGTGGTGCTGCGGGGCTGCGACCGGCGGGTCATCGACCTGGCCAGCGGCGTCCGCTGGGAGCGGCTCACCCCGGCGGCGGACGAGCTCACCGACTTCCTCAAGGTGATCTACTCCCCCGGCGGGCACTCCACCGACGAGCGCCGCCCGCTGCGGCACGAGGGCCGCGAGTACGGCCTGATCCTGTCCGGGACGCTGCGCGCCAACGTGGGTTTCGAGACCTACGAGCTGCGCCCAGGCGACTCGATCGTCTTCGACTCCTCGACCCCGCACGAGTACTGGAACACCGCCGGCGACTACGTGCACGCGGTCTGGGTGGTCGTGCACCCCGGGCGTGCACATGCGTAGGCTGGCGGCACAGCTAATCGGTCCGGCACCGAACACCGCCAGCACATAAAGTCTTCGAGATCATGGTCCGGAGCTCGGAAGTCTCAACTGCACGTTACGACACAACCGCTCCGGGTGTGGTAGCGCCCCCTGCGGATCATGGGCTGACGGAATCGGCTCAGCCGGCGGGCCCGGCGGCGAAGACGATGGCCGCGGTGTGCCGACGGCCGGCCTGATCAACCCAGTCCAGGCTGGCCGCCTCGCCCGGATCGTAGGCATCCATCGCCGATCGCAAAGACATCGCCGAGATGATGGCGTGCCCGCCGATCGACACGATCACGTCCCCGGGGACCAGGCCGGCCTTGGCCGCCGGAGTGCCCGCGCTGACCCCGGCGACGCCGGCTCCTGTCGTGCCCGGGCTGCCGGGGACCGGGACGGCGTCCGGCAGGACCTGGACGCCGAGGAAGGCGGTCGGGCCAATGTGCACGGCGGCCGAGCTCCTGCCCGAAGCGATCGCGGCGGCGACGCGGGCGACCTCGCCGACCGGTATCGCGAATGCCTGCGCCGGACCTGAGCTCATCTGGAACTGCGCTGAGGCCGCCGTGTCCATGCCGATCACCTGGCCCGCGGGGTTGACCAGCGGCCCGCCGGAGTCGCCCGGCTGCAGGGCCGCGTCGGTCTGGATGAGCCCGGTCAGCTGCTCGGCGAAGCCCGCGTTCTGATCTGTGGCGGTGATCGACTGGCCGAGCGCGGTGACCGTGCCTGTCGCCTCGGCCGGGGTTCCGCCCAGGCCGCCCGCGTTGCCCAGCGCGAGCACCTTCTCGCCGAGTTGCACCGGCGATGACGTGCCCAGTGAGACCGTCTTGAGCCCGGAGGCCGCCGTCAGCCGGAGCAGGGCGATGTCCTGGCCCTGGTCGTAACCGGCCACGGTCGCCTGGTAGCTGCGCTGGTCGCCGATGTCGGTGACCTCGATGGACGTGGCGCCCTCGATCACGTGGTTGTTGGTGACCACCTCGCCCGACGGGGTCAGCACCAGCCCCGTTCCGGCCGAGGTGGCCTGCTGGTAGCCCAGCGTCGCGGTCACGTCGGCGAGTCCGGGATCCACCCTGGCGGCCAGCGCCGCGACGGCCGCGGCCGCCGACGCGGCCGTCGGCACGCCGGGCCCCTGACCGGTGCCGTACACCACGAACGAGGTGAGCACCACGGCGGTCACCACGGCAAGCGTCAACGCGATCGCCATGACATGGTGGGACGGCCGCCGCGGTGGTGGCGGCAGCGGCCAGAGCGGTTCGTTGCCTGTCGTCAGCTGTCCCCCGTGCATCACGCGCTCCCTTGGCAGCCACCTTCAGGCCACTAGCCATGGAGCCCTCCGCGTAGGGCCGCATCGCCCGTCCGGGCGGACATCGGTCCCTGATTCCTCGTTCCCCGCCCGGCCCGGTTTTTACCGGGGACTTCACGGACTGACTGGGGACTTCACGGACTCACTAGAACCAGTAGATGACGACGAGGCCGTTCCCGTCCGGGGTCGTGCCCCGGATCACCGTTGCCGAGCTCAGCCCGGTCGTCAGCGAGGACCCGGCGCCGCCGCCACCGCCACCGCCGCCGCCGAAGCCACCGCCACCGCCGCCGCTACCGCCGACTGCCCCGGCCCCGCCGCCACCGCCGGCCCCGCCGAGAAGGGTGCTGGCGCCGCCCGAGCCTCCGCCCGGGGCACCGTTCCCGGCCCCGGCGCCGCCCGAGCCGGAGCCTGGGCCCTTGCCGTTGTGGCCGGGGTCGACGGTCGTACCGCTGCTCCCCCCGGGTCCGCCGCCGTCGACGGACGGGAAGTAGCCGATCCCGCCCGCGCCCCCGCCGCCGCCGGCGACCGCGAGCAGCGTCGGCGCGCAGTCGGCGCAGGGCGACAGCGAGACGCTTGTCGCCCCGCCCCCGCCCGCACCGTCGGAGGATGTGCTGTCCGAACTGCCGCCCCGGCCGCCGTCGGCCCAGCCCCAGCCGCCTTCGCCCGGGTTGTAGTACTGGTTGCTGTTGCCCCCGGCGCCCGCCACCTGGAGCGTCAGGACACCCCCGGCTGACACGGAGACCCGCCCGAGGACCCGCGCGCCGTCCCCGCCAGGCGTGCATTCGGAAATCCCGCAGTCGACGCCGCCGTGCCCGCCGATGATCACCAGTTCCGCGTGCGTTTCCCCCTCCGGCACGCTGACCGTCTGCGGATAAGGACCCACGTATCCGAACGTCTGCTCGAACGCTGGCAGGAAGGCCGCCTGGGCCGGGGCCGCGGGCGCCGCCCCGAACGCGACCACGCCTGCCGTCAGTGACCCGGCGGCCAGGATGCCGCCCCGCTTGACGACGGCTCGACGGCAGCCGGCAAGTGATCCAGAACATGACATCGTTTCCCCCAGTTTGTCAGTGCGGCGGCCACCCGGGCCGTGGCCCGGATCCCCGATGCGGGCCACTCCCCCCGGGCCGCACGCGCGAACTCAGCAGGCTCTGTACCCGAAAGCGCGCCCCGTCATACGGGGCGGGCGGCGCACGCGCTCATACCGGTGAGTATTCGTCCGCTTCCGCCGGGACGATCCCGGCGGCCGGCGCGCCCCCGCGGCGGCCGAGCGCGGTCCACGCGGCGTCGGCGATGGCCTGCGTGGACAGGCCATACGTGCGGAACAGGTAAGGAGCCGTCAGTGCGCCCTCGGCAAACGTGTCGGGCAGCCCGATGCGGCGCAGCGGGCGGCCGAGGCCCGCTTCCGCGAGCGCCTCGGCGACCGCCGAGCCGAGGCCGCCCACGATCGTGTGGTTCTCCGCCGTGACGACCACCCGGGCCGCCCGCGCCACGTCGAGCACGGTGGCCGCGTCCAGCGGCTTGATCACCGGCACGTTCACCACCGATACCGATACGCCGTGGCTTCGCAGCAGCGTCGCCGCCGCCAGGGCCGGCGCCAGCATCATGCCGCTGGCGAGCAGGGCCACGTCATCGCCGTCATCGCCCCGGGCGAGGACATCGGCGCGGTCCAGCCGCAACCGGTGGTCGTCGCCGAACATCACCGGGATGTCCCCCCGCTTCAGCCGCACGTAGACCGGCCCATCGACATCCACGATCGCGGCCGGCACCTGCCGGGCCTCGACGGCGTCGGCCACGTCGAGCACGGTCATGCCGGGCAGCGCGCGCATCAGCGCCACGTCGTCGATCGCCTGGTGACTGGGACCGCCCGGGCTGGACACCCCGGGCATGAACCCCATGATCCGCACCTTGAGCCCGGGGAACGCGATCGCGTTGATGATCTGGTCGAGGGGGCGTCGCGTGGCGAACACCCCGAAGGTGTGCACGAACGGGATGAAGCCGTCCCGGGCGAGCGCGCCCGCGATCCCCATCATGTTGGCCTCGGCCATGCCGGCGTGGATGAACCGCTCGGGGAAGGCCTCGGCGAACAGGTCGATCTCACATTGCCTGGTGAGGTCGCCGGTCAGGCAGACGATGTCCGCCCGCCGCCCGGCGAGCTCGACGAGCGCCTGGCCGTAGGGCTTGCGGACGGTCCGGTAGGGCGGCTGTTTCAGCTCAGTCATCGCGGCCCGCCAGCCTGGCGAGGAGTTCGGCCTCGGCGCGGGCAGCCAGTTCCGGCGGCAGCTTGATGAAGTGGCCGTCCGCGTCGGGGGGAAGGCAGTGCAGGCCGTGGGTGGTCGATGTCCGGTTTATCAGAACGGAGGGTTTGTCCCCGTCACCGGCCCCGGTGAGCGCCCTGATCACGGCGCCGACGTCATGGCCATCGAGGTCGACCGCGTCCCAGCCGAACGCCGCCCACTTGGCGGCGATCGGCTCGATCGTCGTGATCGTGTCCACCGGGCCGTCGACCTGCGAGTTGTTGGCATCGAGGAGGACGGTCAGCCGGGACAGCCGGTGGTGGGCGGCGAACATCGCCGCCTCCCAGACCTGGCCTTCCTCCAGCTCGCCGTCGCTGACCATCGCGAACGTCCGCCGGTCGTGCTTCCTGAGGCGGTCCGACAGCGCGAATCCGGCCGCGGCGGACAGGCCCTGGCCGAGGGAGCCGCAGACGTAGTCGGCGACCGGCGAGCGCTCGGTGCCGATCGCCTCGACCGGCGAGCCGTCCTGGCCGTAGCCGCGGACCGCCTCCTCGTCCAGGATGCCGAGTTCGGCGGCGGCGGCGAAGATCGCGATCACGTAGTGGCCTGGCGAGCAGACCAGCCGGTCACGGCCTGGCCTCAGCACGGTGAACAGCGCGGCGACCTGCTCGGCCGATGACAGCGCCTGCCCCAGGTACCCGAACCCCAGCGGCGCCACCATCCGGACCGCCCGCAGCCGGATGGCCGTGGCCAGGCGCGTCGGGTCAGGAACTGTCCAGTACGTTCCCGGGTCGCAGACGTGCCCCGTTGCGCTCACCCCTGAACGATACGGTGTTACGCGGGGTACTTCATCGGTCCTTGGGTGTACGTGCGGCCCGACGGCGTGGTCCACTGATGCCAGCCGGGGAGAGGCTGTTCGACTTTCCAGCCCTTGGATTGCTTGACCTTGTGGCAGCGGCGGCTGCGCGCGCCGGCGTTGCACGCGCACGTTCGCCCGCCCTTGTCGTAGGGGACGGCATGCTCGAAGTCGCAGCCGCGGGCATGCCGGGAGCAGGGCGGGAACGTACAGGCCCCGTCCCTGATCTCGACCAGGTGCCGGAGAGTGTCGCTGGGCTGGTAGGACCGGGACTCGTACCTGTGGTCGCAGTCAGTTACCGGGACCGGGCCGAGTTTGACGGTGAGCTGCCGCCCGTCGGGCAGGGTGAGGAGCCAGGTGCCGAACCCGTCCGGTGGGCCGGGATCGTCCTGGCGAGTGAAGGTCCAGGGGCTGGCGCGGCTTGTCGTCCTGGCGGGTTTCGCGCAGCCGTGGCCGATGGCGTAGCCGTTGTCGTCGGTGATCGTGACACACCACTTGCTGTGCGGGCTGCGGACGGCCGCGGCGGCCAGGTCGCGGACCAGGGCAGGGTCGAGGGCACCCAGGCCGTGTGCTTGGCCGGGCCGCTCGGCCAGGCCAAGAAGCGTGGCCAGCGGGAAGGTCAGGTTGGAGTTGGCCGGCAAGGCCGGGCCACCGGGGCCGCCGTCGTCACCGGGGCCGCCGTCCTCACCGGCCGGAGCGGCGGGCTGCTGCTGCAGCTCCGCCTGAGCCTGGGCGATCCGGACGGCGGCGCTGATCCCGTTGAGGATGTCGCAGAACGCCAGCACGCGCAGCTGGTCCATGCGGGCGCCGGGCATGATCATGGCCTGCTTGTACTCCCCGGCGCGCTGGCCGACGTTAGCGTGCGCCGCCAGCGCCGCGTCGGCGGGCAGCCCGTAGGCCGCCAGCGCGCTCGCGCCGCTGTGCTCGCGCCACAGCCGGACCCGGGCGTCTTCCCGTTCGGCGTGCTCGCGCCGCTTGCGGGTGCCTTCGGGGTCCACGCCGGCCACGGCCAGGGCGGCCAGCTTGGCGAGCTGGCCAGGCGTCTTGCCGGGCAGCTCGGGCAGGATCAGCGCCTCGGCTTCGGCGATGTGCGCATCGTCGAGCACGGTCAGTTCTCTGAGGATCAGCTGCGCCTTCAGGGAGTCGATCGTGCCGCTGGCCAGCGCCGCGTCGATGCCTGGCAGCCGCGCCCCCAGCTCCCACGCGGTATTGGCCAGCTTGTCCGCCCCCGGCAGCGACATGCCCAGGGCGGGGGTGATCTCGTGGCTGAGGTCATCTTCCCAGGCATCAGGCAGGTCCCCGTGCGCACCGCCGGGCAGCGCGCGGCGGCGGATAAGCTCCCGCACCACACCCAGCTTCCCGGCCGCTGCCCACGACTCCAGGCCCGCCCACCGGCCCAGCAGGCCGACCAGCTCCTCGTCGGTGGCACCCGCGCACCGCCACTCCGGGCCGGAGAGGCCGGCGAGCGCGGCGGCCAGATCCGGGCCCGGCGGGCAGGCGTCCCCGGCGCCGTCCTTGGCGAAGTCGCGCAGCCGAAGCCCGTGCCCTCGGCGGGGGCCGGGAACGGCGGGAGAGCCTCCGGACAGCCGGGAGCCCCGGGCAGGCTCCTCGCCCAGCCCGTCGCCCAGCCCGCGCCCTGAAACCGGCGGCTGCGACATGCGATCACCATTCGTGTAGTAAGTAACTGCTACATCGAATTCTATCGCGTAAAAACTGATTGACCACCGTAAATGAGCTAACCATATAGCCACAGTTAGCTAACTCTCCGCATGGGGGTTGCCCGGCGGAGCGCCACCGGGACGGCACGCTCACGCTAGTGAGATGAAACGCGTGCCGCGACGCGCGCTCGCAGGGCGTCGGCGGCGGTGTCGGGCGCCGGCGCCGCGTGCGTGGTCAGCGCGTCGACCGGACCGCTGAACCAGTGGCCCCGCGGGCAGCGGATCCGCACGCCCGTCACCGCTCCGTCGGTCGAGCCGAGCCTGTAGCGGTCCTCCACGGCCGCGGGGAGGCCGCAGCGTGCGGTCCCGCGCGGGTCGGTGTAGGCGGGGCAGTCGAGGAAAATCGTGTCGGCGTCCATCGTCGCCTCCAGGTGTGATGCCTTTGGCCACACGCTGCCAGCGAGGCCTTAGCCGCCGGTTAAGGCGCGCTTTAGCCACCAGGTGCCCATGCCCGCCCGTCAGGCCAGCGGGAACCGCACTCCGGTGAGCTCCTCGGAGACCGTCCACAGGCGGCGCGCGGTCTCGGGGTCGCGCGCGGCGGCCGAACGCGCTGCCAGCTTCGGGGCGCCGCGCAATCCGGCGAACCCGCCGGGCCCGGCGTAGCTGTTGCCGGGGATGTCGGCGATGGCGGCGTACAGGGTCGGCAGCGCCCCGCCGGCGGCGTCCTGGGCGAGCAGCCGGTTCCCTAGCCGGCCGATAAGGAAGTCGACCGACCGGCGCTGGCTGTGAAACTGCAGGTTGGTCGCGGCGTAGCCGGGATGCGCGGCGTTGGACAGCACGCTGGACCCGGCGACGGACAGCCGGCGCTGCAGCTCCGCGGTGAACAGCAGGTTGGCCAGCTTCGACTGCCCGTACGCGCGCCACGGCCGGTAGCGCTTGCGCTCCCAGTTCAGGTCGTCGAAGTCGATCCGGCCGATCCTGTGCACGTCCGAGGACACGGTCACGACGCGGCCGTGGCCGGCCACGTGCCGCAGGAGGAGGTTCGTCAGCGCGAAGTGGCCGAGGTGGTTCGTGCCGAACTGGGACTCGAACCCGTCGGCCGTGCGGGTCAGCGGCGGGATCATCACCCCGGCGTTGTTGATGAGCAGGTCGATCCCGCCGTCCCAGGCCGCGGCGAACCCGCGCACCGAATCCAGGCTCGCGAGATCGAGCTCGCGGACCTCGGGCGCGCCTGGGGTACCCGGGATGCCCGGCATGGCGACCGCGGCGGTCTGGCCCTTCGCGACGTCGCGCACCGCGAGCACGACGCGGGCGCCGGCCGCCGCGAGCGCGCGGGCCGCCGCCTGCCCGATGCCGCTGTTGGCACCGGTCACGATCGCCGTCCGGCCCGTCAGGTCGGGCAGGCTGGCGGCGGAGAAGCCGGTCATGCTCAGCCAGTGGCGTTGAGCCAGCGCACCGGGGCGCCGTCGCTCGCGCGGCGGAACGGCTCGAGCTCGTTGTCCCACGCGGTGCCGAGCAGCCGCTGCAGTTCCGCCTGCAGCGCCTGGCCGCCGGCCGCGGCCAGCGACACCGCGGCGCGCAGCCTGCCCTCGGGGACCATGATGTCGCCGTTCCCGCTCGTCACCGCCGAGAAGATGCCCAGGTCGGGGGTGTAGCTGTAACGCACCGCGTCGCAGCCGGGGGACGCTTCCTCGGTGACCTCGAAGCGCAGCCGGTTCCATCCGGCGAGCGCCGACGTGATCGCGCCCGCCGTGCCTGGCCGACCGTGCCAGGCGAGCTCCGCGCGAAGTGAACCCGGGGCAGCGGGCTGGCTGACCCAGGGCATGCTGACGGCCGTTCCGACGCTCCCCGCTACTGCCCACTCGATGTGCGGGCATAGCGCCGGGGGCGCCGAATGAACCTGGAGAACGCCGCAAACCGACACCGTGCCTCCCTAGACGAGGTTTGCCTTCCCCTGCGACCTCGCCAACGGCCACCCTGCTACCCAGCTCGGCTACCCAGCTCGGGGCTACCTAGCTCGGGACAGGTTGCCCGGTGTCTGCGTCATATTCTGCCGTACGCCCGCCCGATATACCAGCGCCGCCGCCTAGAAAACCTCGCCGGCGCGCGAACATGACCAGCGCGGCGAGCCCCGTGATCGCCACGCCCGTCCACATGACGTAGTCGCCTGCCCGGTCGTAGAACGTGCGGTCGGACCCGGCCGGGAGCGCCAGCCCGACGGTCACGACGCCATGCCCCGACTGGCCCAGCGATGCCAGCTGCCTGCCGCGCGCGTCGTAGGCGACCGTGTCCCCGGTCAGCGCCGCCTGCACCACCGGGCGGCCGGTCTCCGCGGCGCGCAGCGCGCCGAGCGACGCGTGCTGATCCGGCCCCCACGTGCCCTGGAAGGTCGCGGTCGACGACTGGTAGACGATCAGCTCGGCGCCGAGGTCGGCGTCCACCCGGGACATGTCGGGGAACGCCGACTCGAAGCAGATCAGCACGCCGATCGGCAGCGGCTGCCCGGCCCGGTCGACGGCCTGCAGCAGGTGCGCGCCGGTTCCCGGCGTCATGTTCGACCCCGCCGCCTTGCTGATCCTGGTGAGCCAGCCGAGTTCCTGCCGGAACGGGATGTACTCGCCGAACGGGACCAGCCGCGTCTTGACGTAGACCCCCTCGATCCCGGCCGGGCTGACCAGCACCGCCCACTTCTCGTGCCCCTTGCCCGGCGGGGTCGTGTCCTGGCTGACCAGGATCTCGGCTCCGTCCTTCGCGGACAGCGCCTCGATCTGGCGCAGCGTCGCGCGGTCGGCCGCCGTGGTACCGGTGAGGTCGACGCTGATGCTGCTCTCGCCCCAGACGATCAGGTCGGGCCTGACCCCGTCAATCCTGCCGCCTGTGCTCAGCTGAGCGGTCAGCTGTTCGCTGGCGTCGGCTTGGTGCTCCGCGACCACGCCCGGCTGCACCATCGCGACGGTGACCTCGCGGACCGCCGGGAACGGCGGGGTGAGCGCGAACGCCAGCGGCCCGGATCCGGCGGCGGCGGCGAGCGCCGCGACGCCGGCGGCCGCGAGCGGTAGCCGGCGCGCCGGCGCGCCGGTGCCGGGGACGAGCCGGGCTGGCGCCGTCGCGCCCAGGATGACCGCGATCGCGACGTTGGCCATCACCAGGGCGACGCTGACCAGCCACACTCCCCCGACGGCCGCGAGCGCGAGCACCGCGGGATGCTGCCACTGCGACGCGCCGTACAGGTCCCAGGGCCCGCCGAGTCCCTGGTAGGAGCGGATCCACTCAGGGATCAGCCAGCAGCTCGGGACCACGACGAGCGCCCAGGCGAACCGCGGCAACGAGACCGGCGGGCGCAGCAGCTGCCTGACCGCGACCGCGAACGGCGACCACATCCAGCCCATGACCGCGCCGAGCAGCAGCAGCCCTGGCCCGATCTCGGGCGTCATCCAGTACAGCATCGCGATCAGGTACCCGGCGCCGAACCACCAGCCGCGGGCGACGGCCTCGCGGACCGAGCCCGCGCGCATGAACAGCACCATGCCGGGCACCAGCGCGAACCACGCCAGGTATG
Source organism: Trebonia sp. (assembly GCF_030042015.1). Lineage (GTDB taxonomy): Bacteria > Actinomycetota > Actinomycetes > Streptosporangiales > Streptosporangiaceae > Trebonia. Next base: position 15,163 of record NZ_JASIAL010000221.1, read on the forward strand.
ACAGGCTGGGCTCAGGGAACACCAAAACGGGGGGCAGCCCGCCAGCCAGGAACGACAGCCACCGCGCCGGGTACCGGAACGGCCGCACGATCGCACGGCGAAACGTCACGGTTCCATTGTCGGCCACACGGCGCATACCGCGCCACGCCGAGGCTAAACCGAGGCTAAACTCAGCACCCTGCATGATTCGCGCACTCGCTACGTTCTGTCGTCGCTAGCCGCCGAGGGAAATTCTTGACGCACCTGGATCGCATGCCGCGGCGTGCGGATGACCAGAATCCGGCGCCCGGGTGGTGGCGGGAGCGGGCCGCGTACGTCGCCGGCCTCGTCCGCGAGCTGTTCCCTGAGCCGGCGCGCGGGGGCAAAGGGCCCCTCTCGCAGCGTCGCATGGTCGTCGCGGCCTATGTCGCCGCGCTCGCCGCGGGAACCCTGGTGCTGCTCGGACGGGTACCCGGCACGCCCGCCTGGGCCGGCATCTACGCGGACGACTACAACACCTACCTCATCCAGGCGCTGGAGCACCCCTGGTCGCACCTGCTGACGCCGCACAACGGGTACCTGACGATCCCCGAGCAGCTGATCGGCCAAGGGGCGGCCATGCTGCCGCTGCCGGACGCGGCGCTGTTCTTCGCCGTCACCGGCGCGGTCATCGCGTCCGCGTGCGCGTTGTTTGTCTTGCGCGCCAGCGCCGGGCACATCCGCTCGCCGTGGCTGCGCGGCCTGCTTGGCCTGGCCGTCGTGCTGCTGCCCGTCGCGCCGATGGAGGTCGCCGACAGCGGCGTCGACACGTGCTGGTACCTGTTGTTCGCGCTGTTCTGGGCGATCCTGTGGCGCCCGCGGACGCGGACGGGCATCGCCCTCGCGGCGCTGATCGGGTTCACCGCGGTCATCTCCAACGCGCTCGCCCTCGTCTTCGCGCCGCTGCTGCTGCTGCGCGTCATCGCGCTGCCCCGGCTGCGCGAGCACGGCGTGACCGTCGGCTGGGCGGTCGGCGCGCTCGTGCAGGCGCCATGGGTCTACCAGACGCTCTTCGACGGGCACTCGCGGGTGTCGAAGCTGGCGACGCCCGGCCAGGCGGTCGCGTTCTACGGTCACGAAGTCGTGCTGCCCTCGATCAGCTGGCACCTGTCGTGGTGGATACGGGACCAGGTGGGGGTGAACGCCGGCACGCTGATCGTCGGGTGCTTCCTCGCGGTCATCTTCGGCTGGGCGCTGCTCACGCAGCCGCGGCCGGCCAAGATCTTCGTCCTGGTGGCGCTGGCCGGCGGGTTCGTGCTCACGATCGCGTCCGTCACCGCGACCTGGCAGGCCACCGTGCTGCCGGTCACCCCGACGGCCGAGCACGGCTCCAGGTACACCGTTGTCCCCATCCTGCTGCTCGACGCCGCCGCCATCGTCGCCGTGGACTGGTTCGTCCGTGAGGTCCGCGGGACCCGCGTCCGCGGCGCGCGCGTTCGCGGCGTCCGCGGCCGCACGGCCGCGGTGGCGGCGGCCACCGCACTGGTCGCCGTCCTGGCATTCGGCTGGATCGCCGACTACCGCTTCGCGGGCCTTCGCGCCACGGTGCCCGCCTGGGCGCCCATCGCGGCCGCGTGGCTGCGCACCTGCGGCGGCGATCCGCAGCGGATCCTGACCGTGCAAGCCCAGGCGGGCATCATCTCGAAGATTCCCTGCGCCAACATACGCGGGTAACCCGGTGCGGCGCAGGGCGGCCAGGGCCGCCTCGACCCGGTCCGCGTCGGCCGCGCAGTCCATCTTCTTGTACAGCGTCAGCGCCTGCGTGTAATGCCCGGCGGCCCTTTCCGCGTCGCCTTGCAGGCCGTAGGTGTGCGCTATGCCGGTGAGCGCGTCGGCCTCGTCCTTGCCCGCCGCGATGTGGCGGGCAAGGACGAGGCATTCGGTGTAGCGTTCCCGTGCCGCCGCGGCGTCGCCCGCCGCGGCCAGCAACGCCGCGTAGTTGTTCAGCGTCTCGGCTAGGCCGCCGGCGTCGTTCAGCTCCCGGAACAGGTCGAGCGCCTCCGACAGGTACCTGGCGGCCGCCGCGTCGTCCCCGGCTTGCCTGGTCACGGAGCCCAGGACGGCCAGCGCGCCCGCCCGGCCGCGGCGGTCGCCGAGGCCGGTGTAGGCGCGCAGCGCCGCGGACAGGTGCTCGGCCGCCGTGCCGAGCGCGCCGGTGTCGCGGTGCACGCCGCCGAGGTAGAGCAGGCAGTTGGCCTCCCCGGTCGGGTCGCCGAGGTCGCGGTTGATCTCCAGCGCCGCGGTCAGGGACGCCGCCGCCGCGTCGAGCGCCCCGCGCGCCCACTGGACGCCGCCAAGGTATGCCAGCGTCGACGCCTCGCCGGTGCGGTTCCCCGCGGCGCGGTAGCGGTCATGGGCTCGCGTCAGCGCCTCCTCGGCTTCGGTGAACATGCCGCGCTGGCGCAGCACGCTGCCGATTTCCGCGAGCGCGGCGGCCTCGCCGCGCGGGTCGGCGAGGGTGCGGAACGTGTCGAGGGCGGCGCGCAGGCCCGCTTCGGCCGCATCGTGTTCCCCGGTCAGCCGTTGCACGATGCCGAGTTCGACAAGGACGCCCGCCTGGCCGCGCCGGTCGCCGAGCGCGCGATAGCGGTCAAGCGCGCCGCACAGGCTGCTGTCCGCCTCCGCCAGCGCCCCGGTCTGCCGCGCGATGACGCCACGATGCGCCAGCGCGCCCGCGGCGCCGCGGGCGTCGCCACGGGCGTCGGCCGCCGCCGCGACGGCGGAATCCAGGGTTCTCGCGATGGCCCAGGGTCCGTACGCCCGCAGGTAGTGCGCGAGCGCGGCGGACAGCGCGACGGCGTGGGCGTAGCGGTCGTGTCCGAGGCAGTAGCGCACGGCCGCTTCCAGGCTGGGCAATTCCGCGGCGAGCCATGCGCGTGCCTGCTGCGGGCCGTCGAAGGACGGCGCGAGGGTCGCCTCCGCGGGGGCGGCCCCCGCCGGCGCGACCGCCGCGGCCGGAGCGGGGAATGCCACGTCGGGCAGGCGGCGCTCCAGGCAGCGATCGGCCGCCAGCGCCGCGGACAGGTAGTAGTCAAGGACCCTGGTGATCGCGGCGTCCCTGTCGCCAGGCGCCAGGCCGGGCGGATCGGCGGTGAGCAGTCCCCGGGCGTGCACGCGGGCCAGGTCGTGCAGCCGGAAGCGGCCGCGGGCCGGCTGGCCGAGCAGGTTGTTGTCGACCAGGGACTCCAGCAGGCGCAGCGCGGTGTCCCCGTCACCGCCGTCGAGCGCGGCGGCGGCGTGCAGGTCGAAGTCCGGGCCGGGAACGAGCCCCGCGAGCAGGAACATGCGCCGGCCGCCGGCCGGCAGCTGCCGCAGCGAAATGTCGAAAACCGCGGCCAGGCTCCTGTCGTCGTCGCTCAGGTCCGCCAGCCGTCGCCGCTGGCGCAGCTGAGCGGTGACGGCCTCGACCGGCACGCTGCCGCGCTGCCGAAGCCGCGCGGCGACGATCCGGATGGCGAGCGGCAGGAACCCGCACAGCCGCACCGCCTCTGTCACGGCCGCCGGATCGTCCCCGGCGCGTTCCTGGCCGGCGATCCGGCGGAACAGCGCGACCGCGTCCGGCTCGCTGAGCACGTCAAGGCTGACGGGCTCGGCGTCGTCGAGGCCCTGGATCTTGCGGCGGCTCGTGACGATCACCAGGCAGCCCGACGTGCCCGGCAGCAGCGGGCGGACCTGCGCCGCGTCCACGGCGCTGTCGAGGACCACCAGGGTCCGCGTCCCGGCCAGGCGGCTGCGGTAGACGGCGGCACGCGCGGCCGGGTCGTCCGGGATGGCGTGGTCCGGCACGCCGAGCGACCGCAGCATCGAGGCGAGCGCTTCCGCGGGCGTGAGCGGGTCGAGCCCGGTGGTGTATCCGCGCAGGTCGAGGTAGAGCTGACCGTCGGGGTAGCGGTCCGCGAGCTGGTGGGCGGCGCGCAGCGCGAGCGTGGTCTTCCCGACCCCGCCCATCCCGTCGATCGCGAACAGGCCGCCGGTGCCCGCGTCCCGCACCGCCGCGGTCAGCCGTTCCAGCTCGGCTTCGCGGCCAGTGAACGACGTGATGTCGCGCGGCAGCAACCGGGGCGGCCGGGGCGGGCCTGGCTGGTCGGTGGGCACGAGGCCTGGCTGGATGCCTTCCCGGCCCGCGGCGATGAACCGCTCCCTGTCGGCGGCGGTGAGCCCGAGCGCGTCCGCGAGCGCTCCCAGTGTGTGCCGGTGCGGGAACCGGCTCCGTCCGCGTTCGATGTCGCTGATCGTCCGGACGGCCACTCCGGAGCGGTCGGCCAGGTCCTCCTGGGTGAGGCCAAGCGCCGACCGCCGCTGCCGCAATTGCCGGGCGAGGCTCTCCGGCCAGGCGAAACTTTGTTCCGCGCGCACGCTCACCCGCCCGTGAATGCCCTGTTGCCCGCCGGGATCGTCCCGCTTCCCGCTGCCACCGCTTGTCCCTCATGTTCAGGCGCTGCCGGTATCCTAACCGCCGCTAATGTCGCGGGCTGCCCCCGAATGTGGGAAACCGGCAGAAATTCCCGTGGGTTGTCCTGCCTGGCCGTCCGTCCGGCGCGCCAGAATGCTGGACCCATGCGAAAGATTCATCGTCATCCCGCGCCGGTTGCCGGCGCGATCCTCATGGCAGCGGCACTGGCCGGCTGCGGGGCCGCGGGGAGCTCCGCGGGCACGAGCGCCGCGACGGGGGCGGCGGCCGGCGCGAGCGCGCCGGC
>NZ_JASIAL010000222.1:0-7987 GCF_030042015.1 Trebonia sp.
CAGCGGGCCGACGGCCAGGTCCGCGGCGGTATAGGCGGCGGCGACGCCAGGCGCCTGCCGGGCGGCGGCCACGTCGATGCCGGTGATCCGGGCGTGCGCGACCGGGCTGCGCACCACGAACGCGTGCAGCGTCCCCGGCGGCGTCACGTCGTCCAGGAACCGGCCGGCGCCGGTGAGCAGCGCCGGGTCCTCCCGCCGCGCGATCGCCCGCCCGATCAGGCCGCTCACCGCCGCTCCCGTCCCGTCCCGCTCGCGTCCCGGTATTCGTCATCAGAACGATCCGGGCCGGCTGCCCCGGCGCCGGCTCGCTCGACCGCGCGGGTGAGCGCCCGCCGGGTCAGCACCTGCGCCAGGTGCAGCCGGAACGGGCCGCTGGCGTGCTGGTCGGCCAGCGGCCGCACGCCAGTGCCCACCCGCGCGGCGGCCGCCGCGACGGCAGCGGGGGTGGGCTGGGCAGACGCGAGGGATCGTTCGGTATCGAGGGCGCGAAATGCCCGTCCGGCGACGCCCGTGACCGCGACCCGAGCCGACGTGATGACCCCATTGCCCGTGGTCACGACCGCGCAGACGCCGGCCAGCGGCAGGTGGCTGGCGGGCTGCTCGAACTTCTCGTACGCCTGCCCCGGCGGGGCGGCGGGCACGGTGATCGCGGTGAGGACCTCGCCGGGGGCCAGGCCGGTGGCGAAGACGCCCTGCAGGAAGTCGTCGAGGACGGCGGTGCGGGTGCCGTTTCGCGAGGCCAGCGTGACGGTGGCGGTCAGCGCGAGCAGGACGGCGGGCAGGTCAGCGGCCGGGTCGCCGTGCGCGACGCAGCCGCCGATCGTGCCCCTGGCCCGGACCTGCTGGTCGGCGAGCACGGCGAGCGCGTCGGCCAGCGCGGGAAACGCCGCCGTGACGCGCGGGTCGTGCTGCAGCGCGCGGTACGTGGTCACCGCTTTGATCGTCGTGGTGCCTGCGCCATCGCATGTGATGCCGGTGAGCTCGGGTAGCCCGCCGATGTCGATGAGGCTGTGCGGGGTGGCCAGCCGCAGCTTCATCAGCGGGAGCAGCGACTGGCCGCCCGCGAGCAGCCTGGCGTCCTCGTCGGCGGCGGCGGCGCCGGCGAGCAGGGAGAGCGCGTCCGCCAGGGAGCCCGCGCGCGCGTAGCTGAAGCCGGCGGGGAACACCTCAGGCCTCGCGCAGGCGGGCCGCGGCCGCGCGGGCGGCGGCGACGATGTTCTGGTAGCCGGTGCAGCGGCAGATGTTCCCGGCCAGGCCGACCCGGATCTCGGCGTCGGTGGGGTCGGGGTTGTCGGCGAGGAGCTGCCGGACCGCCAGCACCATGCCGGGGGTGCAGTAGCCGCACTGCAGGCCGTGCTCGGTCCAGAAGGCCTGCTGGACGGGGTGCAGCCGGCCGGCCGTCGCCAGGCCCTCGATCGTCGTGACCTCGTGGCCGCTCGCCTGCGCGGCCAGGATCGTGCACGACTTCACCGCGACGCCGTCCAGGGCGACCGTGCAGGCGCCGCACTGGCTGGTGTCGCAGCCCACGTGGGTGCCGGTCAGCCCGAGCCGGTCCCGCAGGAAGTGCACGAGCAGCGTCCTGGCCGGGACTTCGGCCGTGCGCGGGGCGCCGTTGACGGTGACCTCGACGATGACGTCCCGCGAGCCTGGCATCCGGTTACCTCCGCCTTGCCCTGCGCGAGTGCGATCGTTTGCAGCATAGTCATCGGCGGGCCGATGTCATAAAACCGATCAGGAACCTGCATAATAGCGGTCATGCGATTGTCTGCACGGGCCGACTACGCGCTGCGCGCGGCCATCGAGCTCGCGGCCGCGCCGGCCGGCCATGTCACGGCGGAGCAGCTTGCGCAGGCACAGAACATCCCTGGCAAGTTCCTCGAGACGATCCTGACGCACCTGCGCAGGAGCGGGCTTGTCCGCAGCCAGCGCGGCCCGGACGGCGGCTTCTGGCTCGCCAGGCCCGCCAGCGAGATCTCGCTCGCCGACATCATCCGGGCGATCGACGGCCAGTTGCTCGGCGTGCGCGGCGAGCGGCCGGAGAACGTCAGCTACCCAGGCGCGGCCGAGCCGCTGCAGCGGGTGTGGATCGCGCTGCGCGCGAACGAGCGGGCGGTCCTTGAGACCGTCACGCTGGCCGACATCGTCTCGGGGAAGCTGCCTGTAGCGATTCAGCTGCTCACCGACAGCCCGCGCGCCTGGGTGTAGGCGGTTCCCGGCCTGGTCAGACCGGCACCATGTCGGTGACGTCCCCGACCGACCCCATCCCGTCGAGGCCGTCGTCTACCGGCGCGCCGACTCGGGGCACCTCGACAGGGACGCGCAGGCCAGGCTCGCGCGGGACACCGAGCGCGGGCTCGTTCTGCAGTTCTGAGAACGCGAAGTTGTCCGACACCTCGCGGAACACCTGCGAAAGCGGCGTGTCAAGAGCGGCGCAGATGGCGGCGAGCAGTTCGGAGGACGCTTCCTTCCGGCCGCGCTCCACCTCGGAAAGGTAACCGAGTGACACCCGCGCGGATGCCGACACCTCGCGCAGCGTGCGACCCTGCCTGATGCGAAGTCGACGAAGCACGTCGCCGAGCAATTGACGAAGCAGCACCATCGTCGCACTCCCTTCCTGAGGCACAGCCGCTTCCCGGGCTCCTGCCGAGGGTCCCTGGCCGCGACCGCCGCTATGTCCACGGTACCTTTTCGCACGGTTCGCAGGCGAGACCACCGCCCCCGGTGTTCGCTTCTGACGTAACGCTGTAATCATGGACACTCTTCCCTAAGCCTCCCTCAGCCTGCCGAGCAGCAGGCCAAGCGCGCGCTCTACTGCCAGTCTACGTACCTCGTCCCGGTTTCCTGCCAGTGCCATCGTGCGCACCACCGTGTCGTCGGCAAGGCTTACCGCGATGTGCAGCGTCCCCTGCGGCCATCCGTCCGTGGGCCCGGGGCCCGCCACGCCGGTCGTCGCCACCCCGACCGTCGCGCCGAGCAGCTTGCGCACCCCGTCGGCCATCGCCGCCGCGACGGGGGCGTAGACCGGGCCGTGTTCGGCGAGCATCCGGGCGTCGACCCCGAGGATCTGCGCCTTGAGCTCGGTCGCGTAGGCCACCACGCCGCCGCGGAAGGCGGCCGACGAGCCGGGTATGTCGGTCAGCGCCGCGGCGACAAGCCCGCCGGTCAGCGACTCGGCGGCGGCCACCGTCTGGCCGGCCGCTGTCAGCAGGCGGAGGATCTCCGTGGCCAGCTCGCGCGCGTTCGGTCCGGCCACGCCCTCTGCCATGCGGTCCTCCGAGTTCTCGCGCGCCTCCGCGGTTCAGGTCGGGCCCCGGCACAGGCGCACCGCACGTACCACATAGTCGGCACCCGTCACCAGCGTTACCACGACGGCAGCCGCCATGACAACCTCCTTCACGAGGCCGGGCGGGCTGAGCGACGGGGGCAGCACGTACAGGCAGATCGCGGCGATCTGGAGCAGCGTCTTCAGCTTGCCGCCAGGACTGGCGGCGATGACCCCGCGCCTGATCACGGCGAAACGCAGCACGGTCACGCCGACCTCGCGGACCAGGATCAGCGCGGTGACCCAGCCGGGCAGCTCGCCGAGCGCGCTCAGCGTGATCAGCGCGGCGCCGGTGAGCGCCTTGTCCGCGATCGGGTCCGCGATCTTGCCGAAGTCGGTGACCAGGCCCCGGCTGCGCGCCAGGCGGCCGTCGGCGAAGTCGGTCACCGACGCGACGACGAACACCGCGAGCGCGGCCAGCCGCCAGCCGGCGCCGCCCGCAAGCAGGCACGCCACGAACACCGGGACGAGCAGGATGCGCGCGATCGTCAGCACGTTGGCCACGTTGAGGAAGGGTGGCGACGCAGTTTCCCCCGGGGGACGACCCCCCGGCGCCCCCCCGAATGGGGGGGCTCCCCGCCCCCCCATCCCCGCCTGGCCCCCCTGGCCCCCCTGGCTCACGCGCGCGCGACCAGGTCGGCTCCCGCCGACTCGACCACGCGGGCCGTCACGAGGTCGCCCGCGGCCAGCGGCCGGTCGGCGAGCAGCGTCGTCGAACCGTCCACGTCCGGGGCCTGGTGGGGGGCGCGGCCCTCGAACCGCCCGTCGCCGAGCACCTCCTCGACAAGCACCTCGACCGTTTCGCCGACCCGGTCGGCGGCGCGCTGCGCCATGACCTCGTCGGCGATGTCGGCGAACTCGGCGACCCGCCTGGCGATCTCGTCCTCATCGACCTTGCCGCCGAAGCCGGCCGCCTCCGTGCGGTCCTCGTCGGAGTAGCCGAATATCCCGATCGCGTCCAGCCGGGCGCTGCCCAGGAACAGCTCAAGCTCGCGCAGGTCGGCCGCGGTCTCGCCGGGGAACCCGACGATGAAGTTGGACCGGATGCCAGCCTCCGGGCAGGCCTGCCGGACGCGGTCGACCAGTTCGCCGAACCGCGCCCGGTCGCCGAACCGGCGCATCGCGCGCAGCACGGGGCCGCTGGCGTGCTGGAACGACAGGTCGAAGTAGGGCACCACGCCCGGGGTGGATGTCAGCGCGCCGATCAGGCCGGGCCTGACCTCCGCGGGCTGCAGGTAGCTGACCCGCACCCACGCGATGCCCGCCACCGCCGCCAGCTCAGGCAGCACGGTCTCGAGCAGCCGCAGGTCGCCCAGGTCCTTGCCGTAGGACGTCGAGTTCTCGCTCACGAGCAGCAGCTCACGGACGCCCTGCGTGGCCAGCCACCCGGCTTCGGCAAGCAGTTCGGGCGGGCGCCGGGAAACGAAAGCGCCGCGGAACGCCGGGATCGCGCAGAACGAGCACCTGCGGTCGCAGCCTGAGGCGATCTTCAGCGGCGCGGTCACGCCGCCGGACAGCCGTCGCCTGATTACCCGCGGTCCCGACGCCGGCGCGACGCCTGGCGGCAGGTCGGTAAGGTCTGTGCGGTCCGCGTCGGCGCCGGCCCGGCCGCCGGGAGACAGCGAACCTAGCTGGCGCTCCACCGGGCTGACCGGCAGCAGCGCGCGCCTGTCCCTGGCGACGTGCGCGGGGCGCCGTTTGCCCGCCAGCACGTCGTCCAGCCTGGCGGCGATGTCGGCGTAATCGTCGAAGCTGAGCACCTGCGCCTCGGGAAGCTCGACGGCGAGCTCGGCTCCGTAGCGCTCGGCAAGGCAGCCCACGGCGGCCACCTTGGCACCGGAGTCCGCGGCGGCGAGCAGTTCCTCGATGGACTCCTGCTTAGCTGCCTGGATGAACCCGCAGGTGTTGACGAGGACGACGGCGGCGTCCTCTCCCTCGCCACGCAGCGTCCAGCCGCCTGCCGACAGGCGCGCGGCGAGCTCTTCTGAGTCGACCTCGTTGCGCGCGCAGCCGAGGGTGATCAGGCTGACGGTACGGGAACTGGACACATCGAGAGGGTACGTGATCGCGCGGTGCCCTTGGGTCACCACGGTCGCCTGCCGGGCCGGCGCGCCGCTAGGACGCCGAGGCACTGACGGCGGTGACCGTCCCGGGCGGCCCGCCCATCGTAACCGGCGTCTTGCTCGACGGGTTGATGGCGACCGTATCGACCTGCACCGTGCTGAGCGTCTCGGTCTTCCCGTCCACGGTCAGCACGATGCCGCCCGGGTTGCCGATCACCATGCTCACCGGGTGCAGCTCCTTCCACACCATGGTGTTCCCGGCGAGGATCGTGCCCTCGTAAAGCTGCTGCCCGCTGGCGTTCGTCAGCGCTACCCAGCAATCCTCGATCGCGACCAGCTTGATGACCGCCTCGGGACGCGCAGGCGCGTGCGTAACCGGCCTGGCGCTGGCGCTCGCGCTCGCCCTCGTGCTCGGGTGCGGCGTGGGCGCGGCCGTCGGCCGCAGCGTGTCGGTCTGCGACGCGTTGGAGTGCGAGTCGTGCGTCGACACCAGGTGGTAGGCGCCGTAGCCGATCACCGCGAGCAGCAGCACGGCAAGGGCCTTACCCCAGCCAAACCGCCTTGGCTCCCTGATCCGGATCGGGGTGGCCGGCTCGAACACCTGCGCCGCCCGCATCGCCCCCGGCGGGCCGTGCTCATCGTCGTACTCTCTGATCAGCGGGGCCGGGTCGGTGCCCACCACGCTGGCGATCGAGCGGATGTGCCCGCGAGCGTAGAAGTCGCCTCCGCATGGCGAGTAGTCACCCTGCTCGATGGCCCGGATGATCGATTCCCTGATCCGGGTCTGCTGGCTTACCTGAGTGATAGTGAGACCGGCCTGACGTCGCGCTTCCGCCAGGGTGTCACCGATGCTCACGGCGCGCCTCCAGGACATCTCGACGTAGGGACTTCCACCCCCGTGCACATACTTAGCCACCCAGAGTTACACCGGCAAGCCCGGTAGCATCGCGGCCTGGTTACGGTCGATGCTCCACGGCTGCCCGTCGGCTGCCCTAGGGCACGCCAGTTATACCCCCCGCTACCCGCCCCGCAACGACGTGAGCACTTCATCAAGGTCATCCGGCCTGATCAGCACGTCCCGTGCCTTGGAACCTTCGCTTGGCCCGACAATACCCCGGCTTTCCAGCAAGTCCATCAGCCGGCCGGCCTTTGCGAACCCCACCCGGAGCTTGCGCTGCAGCATCGATGTCGAGCCGAACTGCGTGGTGATGACGAGCTCAGCCGCCTGCAGCAGCAGATCGAGGTCGTCGCCGATATCGGAGTCGATCTCGCGAGCCTTGTCCGGCGCCACCTGGACGTCAGCCCGGTACGACGGCTCGGCCTGCTTCTTGCAATGCCCGACGATCGCGCGGATCTCGGGCTCGGAGACGTACGCGTTCTGCAGCCGGATCGGCTTGGACGCGCCCATCGGCAGGAACAGCGCGTCGCCCTGCCCCACCAGCTTCTCCGCGCCCGGCTGGTCCAGGATCACCCGCGAGTCGCCAAGCGAGGACGTCGAGAACGCCAGCCGTGACGGCACGTTCGCCTTGATCAGGCCGGTCACCACGTCCACGGACGGCCGCTGGGTGGCCAGCACCAGGTGGATGCCGGCCGCCCGCGCCAGCTGGGTGATCCGCACGACGGTGTCTTCCACGTCCCGGGGCGCCACGATCATCAGGTCGGCGAGCTCGTCCACGATCGTCACCAGGTACGGGTAGGGCTCGTAGACGCGCTCGGACCCGGGAGGCGCGGTCAGCTTGCCGGCCCGGACCGCCTTGTTGAAGTCGTCCACGTGCCGGAATCCCGAGGCGGCCAGGTCGTCGTAGCGCCGCTCCATCTCGCCGACCACCCACTCCAGCGCCTCGGCGGCCTTCTTCGGGCTGGTGATGATCGGCGTGATCAGGTGCGGGATGCCCTCGTAGATCGACAGCTCGACCCGCTTGGGGTCGATCAGGATCATCCGCACCTCGTCGGGCGTGGCGCGGGTGAGCACCGAGATGATCAGCCCGTTCAGGCACACCGACTTGCCCGACCCGGTCGCGCCGGCCACGAGCAGGTGCGGCATCTTCCCCAGGTTCGCGAGGACCGTGTTGCCCTCCACGTCCTTGCCGAGCCCGACCACCAGCGGGTGATGGTCGGCGAGCGCGGACGGCGAGCGCAGGAGGTCGCCGAGGCTGACAATCTCCTTGTCCGCGTTGGGGATCTCCACCCCGATCGCCGACTTACCCGGGATGACGGGCAAGATCCTGACATCCGCGGATTTGACCGCATAGGAAATGTTCTTCGACAGCGCGGTGACCCGCTCCACCTTGACCGCCGGGCCGAGCTCGATCTCGTACCTGGTGACCGTCGGCCCCCGGCTGAACCCGGAGACCTGCGCGTCCACGTTGAACTGCTCGAGCACCTCCTGCAACGCGGCGACCACGGCGTCGTTGGCCTTGGTCCGCAGCTTCGGCGTGGTGCCCGGGCGCAGCAGCGCGGGGGGCGGCAGCGTATAGCTGCTCCCCGCCGCCGCGCCGCTGAGCGTCAGCTGCTCGCCGGGCTTGACCGGGGTGGGCTCCGCCGTCCGGAACGCGGCGCCGGCCGCCGCCTCGGTACCAGGCGCGGCGCCCGCCGGCCCGCC
>NZ_JASIAL010000223.1:0-17398 GCF_030042015.1 Trebonia sp.
CCGGCCGGCCGTCCTGCGGCGGGCGCGGGCGTGGCTCACGGGGCGCGACCGCAGCCGGGGCCGGCGCTGGGGCCGGCGGGATGTCGACCTGCTCGGGCAGTCGCAGCGCGAGGGCCATCGCGCCCAGATAGATCACGGTGCCGACCCGCAGCGTCCACGCGGCGCCCCCCACGTACTGCACGCCCGCGGCGAGGCCCGCCGCCGCCGTGGAGGTGGCGAGGGATATCAGCCCGGACCGCGCGTTGGCGGTCACCAGCGTGATCTCGGCCGGCAGCAGCCGCGGCGTGACCGATGCCTTGACGACCCCGCCGGCCTTCTGCAGCACGAGGATCCCGAACGCGGCGGGCAGCAGCGTCACCGAGTTGGCGACATTGGCCGACATCGCGTAGCACAGCAGGCCGCGGGCCAGCATCGTGCCGGCGAGCACGAAGCGACGGCCCTGCTGTATGCGGTCGAGCGCCGGCCCGATGAACGGCGCGACGACCGCGAACGGCGCCATCGTGATCAGGAGCAAGAGCACGACCTTGCCGCGCGCCTGGTCCACGGACGTGCTGAAGAAGATCGTCCCCGCCAGCGCCACCGTGACGAACGCGTCGGCGGCCCCGCTTGTTGCCGTCGTCTCGATGAGGGTGGCCAGGCCCGTGCGGCCCATGCCCTGCGCGCCGGTGATCCGGTGCACGGCTCGCCCCGTCTTGCGGGTCGCCCTTCCGCCGGCCTGCGTGCCGGACCTGAATGCGCGGCCAGTCGCGACTGCCGCGTCTTCAGCTCGCCGCAGCGCATTGGACATCCGCATGTACACAGTATTCTTGGTCGGCGGCGATGCGACGACCCCCATGGGAAAGGACGCGCCGCCGGACGGCTGGTGGACCGCCAGAGGAGCGATAATTGGTAGTCGTGAGCACGACCCGGAGTCGCGCGAAGGAGCCCGATCAGATCTGCGCGGAAGCCGTGGACCTGGCCAGGCAGGCGCTGGCGGGCGAGGCGGGGATAAGCCCTGACCTGGTTGGCGGGCACATAACCGCCGAGGCCGCGGGCGATCGCGTCGTCATCCAGCTCTTCGAGTCCCTCGATCCCGCGTACGCGGGATGGCGGTGGGCCGTCACGCTGGCCCGCGCGCCGCGCTCCAAGGTCGTCACGGTGGATGAGACCGTCCTGCTGCCCGGTCCTGACGCCCTGCTCGCGCCGCCCTGGGTGCCCTGGCAGGAGCGGCTGCGCCCGGGCGACGTCGGCATCGGCGACCTGCTGCCGGCCAGCGCGGACGACGAGCGCCTGGTGCCGCTGGCGGTCCTGGAGGGCGACGACGCGGTGACCGACTGGTTCAGCCCGCGGACGGACGCGGAGGACGCGGATGCCGGACCGCAGGAGCCGTCGGAACTTCCCGCCCCGGGACGGTCTCGCGTGCTGTCCGGATGGGGCCGCGACGACACCGCCGAGCGGTGGTACGAAAGCGAGCACGGGCCGCGGACCCCGCTGTCCCGCGCCGCTCCCGCCAACTGCGTGAGCTGCGGGTTCTTCGTTCCGCTCAGCGGCGGGCTTGGCCGCCTCTTCGGTGCCTGCGGGAACGCGTTCGCCCCGGACGACGGCCGGGTCGTGTCGGCCGACCACGGCTGCGGGGCGCACTCGGAGGCCGTGCTTGCCGGGTCCGCGGCGCAGGCGACCGCTCCCGTGATCGACGAGTTCGGCTATGACCTGGTGGAACTGCCTGGCGTCTCGGTCGAGGAGACCGTCTTCGAGCCGCTGTCCCGCGAAACGTACCCGGAGTCAGACGCCGAGACCTGACGCGCGGCGCCGACCCGGGCCCGCCCGCGCTTGAGCACCGGCACGTACCACAGTCCGAAAAGCCCCATGACCAGCCCGGCGGCGCAGGTCCACAGCCACCACCGCGATCCCGCGGGCAGCGCGTCGCGTGCGATCAGCAGGACCACGAGGGCGACCGCCCACGCGCCCGTGATGACCGCGGTCACAAGGCGGTCGTCCGCTTCTCGGGGCGGGGGTGGCGCCATGCGCCCGGATCCGGGATTGACCTGCCGGTTCTCGCTCACGCATCAAGGCTAACCGGCTCCGCGCCGCGCGCTGCCAGCCCGCGGCGGCACAGTTGCGCCGCACGGCCTTATGCGAGCTTCGCGTACGTGATGTACTTGGTGGATGCCTCAGGCAGGTACGCGGTCGGACGCGGGATTGGCAACCGCGATGCGGATTTCGATTAGCAGGCTCGCACGGCGTCTGCGGGTGGAGCGCCTCGGACTCGGCGGGACCGAAACGGCCCTTTCCGACATTCAGCTTGCCGCGCTTGCCGCGCTGGACCGCCACCAGGCGATGACCCCTGGCGAACTGGCGGAACACGAGAAGGTGCAGCCTCCCTCGATGACCCGGGTGATCGCGGTCCTTGAAGAGCGGAACCTGGTGCAGCGCGCACCGCACCCGACCGACCGCAGGCAGGTGGTCCTCACCGTGACGGCGGAGGGCCGCGCGCTCGTGAACCGGGTACGCCGCCGCCGCGAGGCCTGGCTAGCCCAGCGCCTGCAGGAGCTAACCCCAGAGGAACGCGCCATCCTCCGCGCCGCCGCCCCCATCCTCGAGAAACTCAGCCAGTCCTAGCGCCCGCATGAACCCTGAGCAGTCGTGAACGCCCCGCAGGAACCCGTGCGGCAAGTGCGCCGTCAAGGCGCAGCCGGGGGGTTCCGGGGGGTCGTCCACCCGGGCTAGCATGGTCGTCCCCCCGGGAATCACCGCCGCACACACCCCGGAGCAGGTGCGGCGTTAAGCCGCAGCCGGGGGGTCCGGGGGGTCGTCCCCCCGGGCTAACAGCGCAACTTCCATGTCCCGAGCGTCTCGTACCTCGGCTGGCCGCCGGGCAGGCTGCGGATGAGGTAGATCTCTTCGGCCGGCCACTGCGGCCCGGCGTACCCCTCGAGGCCGTCCACGATCGTCCGCACATCGGCCGGCGCGCGGCACCTGGCCAGCGTCAGGTGCGGCTGGTAGCGGCGCCCGGAATCTGGCGGGGCGGCGCCCGCCCGCCGTGCGGCCGCGGTGACCGAGGCCGCCAGCTCGCCGAGCGCGCGGCGGTCTCCCTTGAGCCCGCTCCACAGCACGTTGGCCCTGGCGGCGCCCGGGAACGCGCCGGCGCCGGCCAGGTTCAGGCTGAACGGCTGGTGCCGCCGGGCGGCGCGCTCAAGCCGCGGCAGCAGCCGGGTGAGGCTCAGGTCCGTGACCTCGCCGAGGAATGCGAGCGTGATGTGCCACGCGTCCCGGCTGGTCCACCGCAGGTCGTCACGGAGCGGGCGGAACGGCGCGCACGCCCCGTCCAGGTCGTCGAGGACCGCCGGCGGCGGGGCAAGCCCGACGAAGAGTCTCACCGGTCCCTCCCCCCGGGGGTGTGGGGGGCGGGAGCCCCCGATGCGGGGGGCGCAGCGGGGTCGTCCCCCCGGACTAGCATTGCTCCGTGAGTCGAGTCCCGCGCTGGCTGCTGCCCACCGTCCTCGGGCTGCTCGTGCTCGTGGTGGTAGCCGGCGCTCTCGCGCACTAAGGCAAGCCGCTCGGCCACGTAGTCGATGCACCCGGTCAGCGCGGCGACGTCGGCGGGGTCGACCGCAGGGAACATGCCGACCCGCAGCTGGTTGCGGCCGAGCTTGCGGTAGGACTCGGTGTCCACGATCCCGTTGTCCCGCAGCACCCCGGCCACCGCGTCGGCGCTCACCTCGTCGCTGAAGTCGATCGTGCCCACCACCGGTGAGCGCATGGCGGGGTCGGTCACGAACGGTGCCGCGTAGGCCGACCGTTCCGCCCAGTCGTAGAGAATTTTCGCCGAACGAGCGGTGCGCGACTGTGACCACGCCAGGCCGCCTGCTTCCAGCAGCCAGTCGAGCTGCGCGGCGAGCAGCAGCAGGGTCGATATCGCTGGCGTGTTGTAGGTCTGGTCCCTGGCCGAGTTCTCTACCGCGATCCGCAGCGAGAGGAACTCGGGGATGTACCGCCCGGTTGCCGCGATCTCGTCGATCCGCGCCTGCGCGGCGGGGGACAGCAGCGCGATCCACAGCCCGCCGTCGGCCCCGAACACCTTCTGCGGGGCGAAGTAGTACGCGTCGAACTCCGCGGGGTCCACGGGCAGCGCGCCCGCCCCGCTTGTCGCGTCCACGAGCACGAGCGACCCGTCGTCGGCGCCCGCCGGGCGGCGGACCGGCATCCAGACTCCTGTCGAGGTCTCGTTGTGGGTGAGCGCGTAGGCGTCGGCCCCGGCCTCGCCGCGCGGCAGCGGGTGGGTGCCGGGCTCGGACGAGATGACCGTCGGCGCCGCCAGCCACGGTGCGCGCGTGGTGACCGTGGCGAACTTCGCCGAGAACTCGCCGAACGCAAGGTGTTGCGACTTGTCCCGCACCAGACCGAACGCGGCGGCGTCCCAGAACGCGGTAGTACCGCCGTTGCCGAGAGCCACCATGTGCCCGTTCGGAAGAGCGAAAAGATCAGCCAGGCCGCTGCGGACCCGTTTGACTACGGCCCGCACCGGCGCCTGCCTGTGCGAGGTGCCGAGCTCTGGCGCGGTCGCGAGCGCGGCGGCCTGCTCGGGGCGAACCTTGGCGGGGCCGCTGCCGAACCGGCCGTCCGCCGGCTTGAGGTGGTCAGGAATGACTATCCGGGTCACCCGCTCATGCTAGCCCCGGGAGCCTACACGTCGCGGTCAACGACGTCAGCGGCGCCCGGGATCTCCCTGACCGGGCGCGCGGACGGGCCGATGTAGCGGGCGGACGGGCGGACGAGCCGGCCGGTCAGCTTCTGCTCCAGGATGTGCGCCGACCATCCGGCGGTCCGCGCGCAGGTGAACATCGAGGGCGTGATGTCCGCGGGGATCTCGGCGAAGTCGAGCACGATCGCGGCCCAGAACTCGACGTTGGTCTCGAGCACCCGGTCCGGCCTGCGGGCGCGAAGCTCGGCGAGCGCGGCGTTCTCCAGCGCGATCGCGACCTCGTAGCGCGGCGCGCCCAGTTCCTTGGCGGTGCGCCGCAGCACCCGAGCGCGCGGATCCTCGGCCCGGTACACCCGGTGCCCGAAGCCCATCAGCCGGTTCCCGCGGTCGAGCACCGACCGCACGTAGCCTGCCGCGTCGCCGGTGCGCTCCACCTCTTCGATCATGTGCAGCACCCGGGCAGGCGCGCCGCCGTGCAGCGGGCCAGACAGCGCGCCGACCGCGCCGGACATGGCCGCCGCGACGTCGGCGCCGGTAGAGGCGATCACGCGGGCGGTGAAGGTGGACGCGTTCATCCCGTGTTCTGCTGCGCTCACCCAGTACGCGTCGAGGGCCTTGACGTGCCGCGGGTCGGGTTCGCCGCGCCAGCGGATCAGGAAGGCCTCGGCCGCCGTCCTGGCCTCGTCCACGCGGTGCTGCGGAACCGGCGGCAGGCCCGTGCCACGGGCGGACTGGGCGACGAACGACAGCATCTGCACCGCGACCCGGGCGAGGTCGTCGCGCGCCTGCCCCGGGCCGATGTCGAACAGCGGGCGCAGTCCCCAGGCGGGGGCGAGCGTCGCGACCGCGCTCTGCACGTCCACGCGGACGTCGCCTGAGTGGGCGGGAAGCTCGTACGGCCCCGCGGTCGGCAGGCCCGGGTTGAACGCGCCGTCGACGAGCAGCCCCCACACGTGGCCGTACGACACGTGCCCGGCGAGCTCTTCGATGTCCACGCCGCGGTACCGGAGCGAGCCGCCTTCTTTGTCGGGTTCGGCGATTTCGGTCTCGAAGGCCACAACGCCTTCGAGACCAGGCTTGAAGTCGGACATCTGTCGTACCTCTCCTCCCGGTAGGGGGCGCGGTAGGGCAAGCGGCGCATTTCTTTCCTGCTGGCAGGCCAGCCGGCATGTGCGCCCGGGCCGCCGGTTCACCGAACGTTCTTGGCCCGGGTTGCGACAGCCCCACGGCTTGTGAGGATGATTACCCATGGACACGACGCGGCAGCTAACGCCGGAGATGCTCGACGCCTGCCCGATGAAGCAGTTCGCCTACTGGCTCGGCGAGGCAGTGTCGGCTGGGTTGCCTGAGCCGACCGCGATGGTGCTGGCCACTATGGGAGAGCGGCCCCACGCGCGGACTGTGCTGCTCAAGGCCCATGATGTCAGCGGTTTCACCTTCTACAGCAACCGTACCTCGCGCAAGGGCGCGGACCTAGCGTCGGATCCGCGGTGTTGCGCCGTCTTTCCCTGGTACGGCCTTGGCCGCCAGGTGACCGTGGAGGGCAGCGTGCGGCCGCTGTCCACGGCGGACAGCGAGCCGTATTTCCACTCGCGGCCGCACGGGTCGCAGGTCGGCGCGTGGGCCAGCCGCCAGTCCCGGGTGCTGGCATCGCGCGCGGAGCTTGACGACCGGGTGGCCGCGCTGTCCGCGCGGTGGCCCGAGGGGACGCAGGTGCCGATGCCCGACTTCTGGGGCGGGTTCCTGATCGTTCCCGAGAGCGTTGAGTTCTGGCAGTCACGGCCAAGCCGGCTGCATGACCGGCTGCGGTACCGGCGTTCCGGTTCGCCGGACGGCTGGGTGGTCGAGCGGCTGTCGCCGTAGCCGCCAGGCGATGGTGGCGCGAGCACGTAGCATCGCAGTCAGGAGGAAGTTCAGTGACTGCCCATGGCCTTATCGACACGACGGAGATGTATCTCCGCACGGTTTTCGAACTGGAAGAGGAAGGCATCGTCCCGCTGCGAGCCCGGATCGCGGAGCGGCTCTCCCAGTCCGGCCCGACGGTCAGCCAGACGGTGGCCCGGATGGAGCGGGACGGGCTGCTGCACGTGGCCGGTGACCGCCAGCTTGCGCTGAGCGAGACCGGGCGGGCGCTGGCGGTGCGGGTCATGCGCAAGCACAGGCTGGCCGAGTGCCTGCTCGTCAGCGTCATCAAGCTGCCCTGGGAGGAGGTGCACATCGAGGCGTGCCGGTGGGAGCACGTGATTTCCGAGAGCGTCGAGCGACGGCTTTACGAACTGCTCGGCCACCCCGATCGCTGCCCGCACGGCAACCTCATTCCGGGGCTTGCGGAGCTAGCCGCCGGGCAGCCCGACGCGCCGGCCGCCGGCCAGGCCGGGCCGGACGAGGCAATGACCGACGCAGTCAGGGAGGCCCCTGGGGCGGTGCGGGCTACTGTCACGCGGATTACGGAACACGTACAAAGTGACCTTGTCCTGATGCTTAAACTGAAGCAGGCCGGGATACAACCCGGACGCGAGGTGTTGCTCGGGGCGGTCGAAGGTGGTGTCCGGGTGTGCGGCGAGGAGGGCGCGGATGACGTGGCGCCAGCCGATCTCCCTGACGAGGTTGCCTCTCATGTGTTCGTGTCCAGGGAGTGACCAGGGATCCGTTCAGTGACCGGAGCGTGAGAATGACGCGCTGGAACGAGGGCGCCTTCGGCTCGTACGTGCCGGCCGAGCTTGTCCTGCGCCAGGCGGAGATCGGGGTCATTCTCGCTGACCGGCAGGGCAACGTGCGGTTCGCCAACGAGTACGTGCCGAAGCTGCTCCGGCTCCGCGGTCCGGATTGCGACCTGGCAGGGAAGCCGATCCACGCGCTCGGGTTCATGCCCGACGGGGACCTGGCGAAGGCGGAGGACCTGTCCCGCCAGGTGCTGGGCGGAATGTCCTGGGAAGGCACGTTCACGGGCACCCGCGGGGACGGCAGCCTGGTCTTCGTCCGCGTGCTCGCGGTGCCGTGGCGGCGCCCGTCCGGCGACATCGACGGCATGGTGGTCATGCTCACCACGGCGGGCCGCCGGGATGCCCAGCGCGAGCAGGACAGGCTACGGCTGCTCGAGCGCGTCGGCGAGCGGCTGGCGGGGTCGCTTGAACTCGACGCGACACTGCGGCAGGTCGCGCAGATCCTCGTGCCCCAGTTCGCCGACCACTGTTTCATCGACCTGTTCAGCGGCGACAAGCTCATCAGGCGGGCGCAGACGCATGCCGGCGGGTGGGAGCCGCCGCCGGGAACCTGGGCCTGCGTCGGCGAGCCCATCCATTACCCGCCGGGTCACTTCATGCAGCAGGCGATGGCGCGGCTTGAGACCATCGTCGTTCCCGACCTGCACGCCGAGTACTACCCGGCGCCGAGCGAGGAGTCCATGTCCGCGGCCGACCAGGCCGGGCTTACCTCGGTTCTGGCGTCCCCGCTCTACGCGCGCGGCGAGCTGCTCGGCGTGATGTCGCTGGCCCTGTCCAGGCTCACGGACCGCCCTGACCCGCATTACGACCTGTCCGACGGGGACCTGATCGGCGCCATAGCCAGCCGGGTGGCCGTCGCCATCGACAACGCCATGCTGTTCGAGGCCGAGCGGCAGACCGCGCTCGCCTTCCAGCAGAGCCTGCTGCCGCAGGAGGTTCCCGAGCTCGACGGCCTCGAGGTGGCGTTCCGCTACGTGCCGGCCAAGCCGCTGGAAACGCAAGGGCAGGGGATCCAGACGCAGGTGGGCGGCGACTGGTACGACATCATCCCGCTGGCGGCCGGCCGGGTCGGGATGGTGATCGGGGACGTGGAGGGTCGCGGCCCCCGGGCGGCGGCCACCATGGGACAGCTGCGTGCCGCGCTGCGCGCCTACGCCCAGGACGAGAAGGCGCCGGCCGACATCATGCGCAAGCTCGACGAGTGGGTCAGGTCCACCGCCCCGGTCGGGGCCGGCGGCGACCCGCCCACGGTCAGCTGCATCTACCTCATCTACGACGCCTGGTCCCGCGAGCTGACGTTCGCGAACGCGGGTCACGCCGCACCGCTGCTGGCCGCGGGCGGGTTGGTCAGGCCGCTGGAGGTCCGGCACAAGGGCGTGCTGCTCGGCGTGCGCGGCCGGGGCATCCGCGGCCTGCCCACCTACAAGGAACAGACGGTCAAGCTTCCCCCCGGCGCCGCCCTCGTGCTGTACACCGACGGGCTGACCGACCGGCGGACCAGGGCGGACGGCTCCGGTCACTACACGGAGGCCGAGGCGGTCGCCATGCTGCGGGACGCCATCCTGGCCGCGGCGGGCAGCGGCGCCGCCGACACCGGCGGCCGTGCCACGGGGACGGGGGTCGCGAGCGCGCTCGCCCTCGCCGCCGAGAACGCCGTTCCGGGGGACATCGACGACGACATGGCGATCCTCGTGCTCCGCTCCTCGCCGGCGGACCTCGCCTCGGTCGCGCGTACCTTCCCCGCCGAGCCGATCATGGTCTCGGAGGCGCGCCGCCTCGCCGCCGCGACGTTCGCCTCGTGGCACATGGATCCTGAGCAGGCCGACCTCGCCTGCCTGCTTGTGTCCGAGGTGGTGACGAACGCGGTGCTGCACGCGGCGGGGACGCCGAGCCCGGCGGGCCGCAGGCTCGAGGTAGAGATCGACCCGCTGGTGCCCGTCGCCGCCCAGGTGCCCGCCGCGCTGTCCAGCGCGTGGCCGGCGGCCGTGTCGGCCATCGCCGCCCAGGCGTGGGAGAACCCGGTCGGGCACCAGGCGGCCCCGCACCGCCCCCGCGAGTTCGCGCTCCGCCTGCGCCGCGGCGCGGAGGTCGTGTGGGCGGAGGTGTTCGACCCGGACCTGCGGCTGCCCAGGCTGCGCACCGCGCGGGCGACCGACGAGGGCGGCCGCGGCCTGTACCTGGTCGAGCAGCTCGCTACCCGCTGGGGGTCACGGCCCACGCCGGAGGGCAAGGCGGTCTGGTTCGAGATCCCGCTGGACGGGAAGGACGGCTGACCGTCCTCAGTGCGCCGTGTGACTCGCCCCGTAGGCCAGGACCATGATCACGACGAAGATGATGATGACCGCGCCCCAGTGCTTGCCCGTTACCGGCAGGCCAAGGCGGCGGCGGCCGCGCGTCCACAGCCACGCCACCCCGATGCCGACGAGCACCAGCAGGATGAGTCCGCTGTACATGTCCGCCTCCTGCGCCCGCCCGGGCGCCGCCGGTGCGCGATCCGTCTGCAACTGAGACTACGGCAACCAGGGCGATTCGTCGCGCGCCGACACGGACGAGCCGGCTACATCCGCTCGGGGATGGGCACGCCGAGCAGGCCGAGCCCCGCGGTCAGCACCCGCAGCGTGGCGGCGCACAGGGCGAGCCGGGCTTGCCGCGTCTGTTCGTCGTCGGCCTTCAGGACCGGGCACTGCTCGTAGAAAGCGGTGAACAGGCTGGCCACCTCGAAAACGTACGCGCACAGCCGGTGCGGCTCGGCGGTCTCGGCGACGCCGGTGACGGCCGCCCCGAAGCCGAGCAGCTTCAGCGCCAGTTCACGCTCGGCGGGCGCGGTCACCACGACGGGGCCGCGCAGGCCGGCCTCGTCGATTCCTGCCTTGCGGAAGATGGACCGGATCCTGGTCGTCGCGTACTGCAGGTACGGCCCGGTGTTGCCGCGGAACGAGATCATCCGGTCCCAGTCGAAGATGTACGCGCTGTCCAGCGCGGTCGACAGGTCCGCGTACTTGATCGCGCCGATCCCGACGTCCTCGGCGATCTCGTCCTTCGCCGCGGCGTCCAGCCCGTCGATCTCGCTGAGAATGGCCCGGGCCCGGTCGACCCCCTCGGCGAGCAGCGCGCTCAGCTTCACCGTGTCGCCTTCCCTGGTGCGCAGCCGGTTCCCGTCGGTGCCCTGCACCATCCCGATCTGCGCGTGCTCGAAGTCGGCGTCCGCGGCCAGCCAGCCCGCCTCCCTGGCGACCGCGAAGACCATCCGGAAGTGCAGCGCCTGGTCCGATCCGACCACGTAGATCGCGCGGTCGCAGTGGAGCTTGTCCACCCGGTACCGCACGGTCGCCAGGTCGGTTGTCGAGTAGTTGTAGCCGCCGTCGCGCTTGCGGATGATGACCGGCAGCGGGCCGCCGTCACGCCCGGTGAAGCCCGGCGGGAACACGCACAGCGCGCCCTCGCTCAGCACCGCCAGGCCCTTGGCGGTCAGGTCGGCGGCGACGTCGCCGAGCATGTCGTTGTAGAACGACTCGCCGCGGATGTCGTCGTCGGTCAGCGTGACCCGCAGCAGCGCGTAGATGTCACGCAGGTACTGCCTGGACAGCTCCATGTACTCGTCCCACAGCCGCTGCGTCGCGGGGTCGCCCCCGGACTGGAGCTTGACCACGCGGTCCCTGCACCGGTCCGCGAAGTCCGGGTCGGAGTCGAACCTGGTGCGTGCCGACTGGTAGAAGGTGTTCGGGTCCGTGCGCAGCAGCTGTGCCTCGGGAGCCTCCTCGCCTATCTCGAACAGGTACTCGATGAGCATCCCGAATTGCGTTCCCCAGTCCCCCACGTGGTTGTCCCTGATGACGTGGTGGCCGGCGAACTCGATCACGCGGGCGATCGCGTCTCCCACGATCGTGGTGCGCAGGTGCCCGACGTGCATCTCCTTGGCGATGTTCGGCGAGGAGTACTCGACGATGACGGTCCGCGGCGGGTCGGCCAGCGGTGTCCCCAGCCTCGGGTCGGCGAGCAGGCCGGTGATGGACCCGGCGATCCACTCCTCGCGCAGCGTGAAGTTGATGAAGCCGGGACCGCTGACCGTGGGCGGGGCGCAGATGTCGCCGGCCTCCAGGCGGCCGACGATCTCGCTGGCGATGTCGCGCGGCGGCCTGCCCAGCTTCCTGGCGAGCGGCAGCGCCGCGTTGGACTGGAAGTCCGCGAATGCCGACGGCCGGATCAGCGGGTCCGCGCTTGCGTAGTCCGCGCCGAGCGCCGCGCCGAGCGCGTCGCGTACCCGGGCGGCGAGGACCTGCTGGGGATCTGGCATGGCCATAGCCTATCCGGACACCGCGCGGCGGCGGGCCGCCTACCGCTCGCGGTCCCGGCGCAGGAAGTGGGTGCCGCGCCGTTCTCCGGTCACGCCGATCCGCTCCCGTATCTTCTCGGTGATGTCGCCGCGGGCCAGGTTCGCGGCGAGCGCGCAGGCCGCGCTGACGGCGCGGGCAGTGGACGCGCCGTGCGCGATCACCACGGTGCCGCCGAGCCCGAGCAGCGCCGCGCCGCCGTAGGTCTCTGAGTCCAGCCTGCTGGTCAGCTCGCGCAGCCCGCGCCGCTGCAGCAGCGCGCCGACCCGCGCGGCGCGGGTGGCGGTCAGCGCGGAGCGGAGTTCGGCCGCCGCGAACCGCATCGATCCCTCGAGGGTTTTCAGCGCCACGTTGCCTGTGAAGCCGTCGGTGACGATCACGTCGACCGCGCCTGCCATCAGGTCGCCGCCTTCAACGTTGCCGGCGAAGCCGAGCGGCAGCGCGCCGTGCTGCGGCTCGGCGGCCAGCAGCTCGTGCGCCCGCCTGGTCAGCATGTTGCCTTTGCCCGGCTCCGCGCCGATCGTCAGCAGGCCGACCCTCGGCGCCGCGGTGCCCAGGGCGATCTGCGCGTACGCCGCGCCGAGCTGCCCGAACTGCACGAGCATCTCCGGCTTGGGGTCGGCGGTGGCGCCGGCGTCGATGAGCACCGTCGGCTTCGGGTGCGTGGGCAGCACGACGGCGAGCCCCGGGCGGGGCACCCCGGGCAGCGGCAGCAGGCGCTGCCGTGCGCTCGCCACGATCGCGCCGGTCGACCCGGCCGACACGACCGCGGTTGCCTGGCCGCGCCTGACGAGCTGGCAGGCGACGGCGATGCTGGACCGGGGCCGCCGGAAGCCGGCCAGCGCGCCCTCGTCCATGCCCACGATGTCCTCGGCGGGCACCACCCGAAGTTCCGAGCCGGCGCCGAGCTTGGCGATCACCGGGCGCAGCCGCGCGGGCGGCCCGGTCAGCAGGGTGGTCACGCCGTGCTCGCGCTGCGCCGCCAGCGCCCCGGCGACGATCTCCTCTGGCGCGTAGTCCCCGCCCATCGCATCCACCGCTATCACCGGCTCGGCGGCGGGGCCGACCGCCAGCAGCCCGCCGGCCGGCGCGGGCTGGTCGCTCGCTGCGGTCCCTGTCGCCGAGTTCGGGGCGTCGGCGGGGCCCGGCGGCACATGGCTCACGTTTTCCCCGGGGCCCTTCCCTGTTCCGTGGGCCCCAACTGCGGCCACGCATGAACGGCTTGCCGTGTCATTATCCCAAGTTGCGACCAGGCTATCCGCCCATTGCCCGGGCCAGTTGCGCAGGCCAGCTCCGCGCGGCCCGTCACGCGCCCATTCTCGGCGCCTTCTCGCTGCCTGCTCGGCGTCTTCTCCGTGCCCCGCCGTCCCGGCGGCCGGCCAGGGCGTCACTTTAGGTATTGATCTTGTTACTGGAAGGATATAACGGGAACTCGATCGAATCCCGAGACGTAAAAGTAACAAGAGTTTAATCACGTGTAACTTCGACGGCCCGGCGTGTGACAACAGGCGGATCTTGGGCAGTGGGAAACGGGTGCGCGGACCGTTTCCGCATGGCGGGGCAGCCGGCCGGCCGGATGGAAGGAGAGGACGGTTGACTGACATCCAGCAGGTGGTGCCGGCGCCGCTAGCGGCCACGGGCAGGTACCGGGCCTATGGCGCCCGGCACCTGGACATGCTCGCGCGCCGGGCCGGGCTCGGTGAGGCCGACCGGCTCGCGGTCCGGGCGGTGGCCACGGTGCTCCCGTTCCGCACCAACTCCTATGTCGTCGATGAGCTCGTCGACTGGGACGCGGCCCCAGCCGATCCGATGTACCGCCTGGTGTTCCCGCAGCCCGACATGCTGCCGCGCGACGACGTTGACCGGATGGCGAGCCTGCTGCGCGAGGGCGCGCCGGAACGGCTGGTGCACGCGGCCGCGCATGAGATCCGGATGCGGCTCAACCCGCACCCGGCGGGGCAACTGGTCCTCAACGCCCCGAGCCTGGACGGCAGGCCGTTGCCCGGGCTGCAGCACAAATACCCGGAGACGGTGCTCTTCTTCCCGAAGCAGGGCCAGACGTGCCATGCGTACTGCACGTACTGCTTCCGCTGGGCGCAGTTCGTCGATGAGCCAGAGCTGAAGATGGCAACGGACCAGGTCGACACGCTCGTGGCGTACCTGCGCAAGCACCGCGAGGTGACCAGCGTCCTCATCACGGGCGGGGATCCGATGATCATGAGCGCCGCCGTGCTGCGGCGCTACGTCCAGCCGCTGCTCGACCCGTCCCTGGACCACATCGAGTCGATCAGGATCGGGACCAAGTCGCTGGGCTACTGGCCGCACCGCTACGTCACCGACGCGGACGCGGACGCCACGCTCAGGCTCTTCGCCGATGTGGTCGGGACCGGCAGGACCCTGGCGCTGATGGCGCACTACTCGCACCCGCGTGAGTTCGAACCTCAGGTCGCCGCCGAGGCGGTCCGCCGGGTCCGTGACACCGGGGCGGTGATCCGCACGCAGGCCCCGCTGATCCGCTCCGTCAACGACACGGCCGACACCTGGGCGTCCATGTGGCGGAGCCAGGTGCGCGCGGGAATGGTCCCCTACTACATGTTCGTGGAACGCGACACGGGCCCGCGGGACTACTTCGCGGTGCCCTTGGCTCGTGCGCATCAGGTGTTCCGCGACGCGTACGCAGGCGTCTCCGGCCTGTGCCGCTCGGTCAGGGGACCGTCCATGTCGGCCACCCCTGGCAAGGTGTGCGTGGACGGGATCGCCGAGGTGGCCGGCGCGCGCGTGTTCGTGCTGCGGATGCTGCAGGCGCGAGACCCCTCGCTGGTCGGCAGGCCGTTCTTTGCCATGTTCGACCCGCTGGCTACCTGGCTCACCGACCTGGAGCCTGCGTTCGCTGACAGGTTCCCCTTCGAGGACGAGGAGTTCGGGTCCGGCGCGGGCGGGCTGCCGGGCACCTGGCCGGACGAGCTTGTCGAGCCCGCCTGCTGACCCGGCCAGGGCTGCCCGGCGGGCGGCGGGGCGAAGTATGCTCCGGCCATGGAACTGAACGGAACAGCCGCGATCGTCACCGGTGCGGCGAGCGGTCTCGGGGAGGCCACCGCGAGAGCGCTGGCGCGCGCCGGGGCGCAGGTCCTCGTCGCTGACGTCAATGAGGACCGGGGCAAGGAGGTCGCCGCGGACATCGGCGGGCACTTCGCCAGGACGGACGTGACAGACGAGGAGTCGGTCCGCGAGGCGGTGACCGCCGCGGCTACGGCTGGCCGGCCGCTGCGGGTGGCGGTGAGCTGCGCTGGCATCGGCTGGGCCGAGCGCACGGTCAACAGGGCGGGCGCGCCGCATGCCCTGGCCAGTTTCCAGAAGGTCATCGCGGTCAACCTGACCGGTACCTTCAACCTGATCCGGCTGGCTGCGGCGGCGATGGCCCAAACCGAACCCGCCGATGCCGACGGGCAGCGTGGTGTGATCATCAACACATCGTCGGTGGCCGGCATCGAAGGCCAGACCGGTCAGCTCGCCTATTCGGCGTCCAAGGGCGGGATCATCGGGATGACGGTGCCCGCGGCGCGCGACCTGTCGGTTGTCGGGGTGCGGGTGAACACGATCTGCCCGGGCGTTATCCACACGCCGATCTACAAGAGCATCGCAGGCACCGGCCGTGATGCCGAGGAGTTCCTCGCCAGGCTGGCTGCTCCCGTGGTCTTCCCGAAGCGGCTGGGACGGCCGGAGGAGTTCGGGCGCCTCGTGTGCGCGCTCATCGAGAACGACTACGTGAACGCGGAGGTCGTCCGCCTCGACGGCGGCATCCGGTTCCAGCCCAAGTGACGCTTCCGGCCGTAGGGTCGCATGTCGGGGATCGCTGGCTGCCTAGCGCTCGCGGAGGAGACCAGGCCGGACGCGGACTGGGCCGTCCGCGCGGCGCGCCGTGTGGCGCACAGAGGGCCGGACGACGAGGGCGTGTTCTCCGACGGCCGCATCGCGCTGGCTGCCAGGCGCCTGGCGGTCATGGACCCCTCCGCGGGCGGGCACCAGCCCATGCGGTCCGCCGACGGCCGCTTCTGGATGGTCTACAACGGCGAGATCTACAACCAGGCCGAGCTGGCAGAGCAGCTGCGGGCGCGTGGCGTGCAGCTGCGCGGCGGATCGGACTCCGAGGTCCTGCTTGAGACTTATGCCGCCGATGGCAGGGACGCGCTGCGGCGGCTGCGCGGCATGTACGCCTTCGCCATCTGGGACACGCGGAACGGGGAGCTGTTCTGCGCCCGGGACCCGTTCGGCATGAAGCCGCTGTACTACACGCTGGCCGAAGGCGGCAGGCAGCTCAGGTTCGCCTCCGAGCGCAAGGCCCTGGCAGGCCCGGGAGAGGTCTCGGTGATCGACCCTGACGCGCTGCGCAGGTACCTGTCCTTCCAGTACGTTCCGCCGCCGGGGACGATGACACCACCGGTGCGGTCACTGCCGCCCGGGCACTTCATGACCGCCAGGCCGGGCGGGCCGGTCGACGTGTTCCGCTACTGGCGGGCGGTACTGCGGCCGGCCAAGTCGCCCTCGGCGGACACCCCCGAGCGGATCCTCGCCGCGCTGCGGGACTCGGTCGCCGCCCACCTGCGCAGCGACGTCCCGGTCGGAGCGTTCCTGTCCGGCGGCGTGGACTCGGCGACGATCTGCGCGCTTGCCGCGCAGGCCCGGCCGGGCATGCTCACGTTCACCGCGGGGTTCGCCTGGTCGGGGTACAGCGAGATCGAGCAGGCCCAGGAAACGGCGGCGGCGCTCGGGCTCAAGTCCGTGCCCTACGTGATCACGGCGGCAGAGTTCGCCGCCCGGCTGCCGCAGATTATCTGGCACCTGGACGACCCGATGGCGGACGCGGCCGCGATCCCGCTGTGGTTCGTCGCCAGGGAGGCACGTCGGCACGTCAAGGTGGTGCTCTCCGGCGAGGGCGCGGACGAGTTGTTCGGCGGGTACGGCGTGTACTACCAGCCTGGCGTGGTCCGGGCCGCGCGCCAGCTGCCGACCTGGGGACGCTCGTCGGCCGGGGCGCTCGCCGCCCGGCTGCCACCGGGACAGCGCGGCAGAGGGCTGCTGAACCGGATCGCGACGCCGCTGCGCGACCGGTACATCGGCAACGCGCACGTGTTCGCCGCCGATGACGTGGACGTCCTCACCCGGTATGGCGGCGGCACCGTCTACGACGTGACCGGTCCGCTATTCGACCAGGCCGCCGAGGCCGGGCTGGACGACGTCGCCACCATGCAGCTCGTCGACATCAACACCTGGCTGCCCGGCGACATCCTGGTCAAGGCCGATCGCGCCACGATGGCGCACGGTCTTGAGCTGCGGGCACCGTTCCTTGACCGGGAGGTGATGGCGGTCGCCAGCCGGCTGGCCAGGGCGGAGAAGACGGCCGCGGGGACGACTAAGTTCGCGCTCAGGGAGGCGATAGGGGGGTTGCTTCCGCAGCTGGCGGCCGAGCGCAGGAAGCTGGGTTTTCCGGTGCCGATAGGCCACTGGTTCCACGGTGAGCTGTCTGGTTACGCCGAGCAGGTGATCCGCGAGGCCAGGACCGAGGAATGGCTCGACAAGCGCGCCGTGCTCGACGTGCTGCGCCGGTTCAGGGCCGACGACCCGGAAGCGTCATGGCGCCAGCTGTGGGCGCTCGTGGTGTTCTC
>NZ_JASIAL010000224.1:0-6687 GCF_030042015.1 Trebonia sp.
GCCGCGTACACGCTGACGTGCGTAACGAGCGGCGGCAGCAAGTATCCCGCGCTGGCGATCACCACGTCCGCGCTGCCTGGCGGCACCGAGGGCAAGGCCTATTCGGCGACGGTGTCCGCGACCGGCGGCGACGGCGCCTACACCTGGTCCGCGGCCGGCCTGCCGGACGGCCTCGGCATCAACGCGGGCACGGGCACCATCAGCGGCACCCCCGCAGGCGCGGGCACGTCCGAGGTCACGGTGACCGCCACGGACGCGGAGCGCCCGACAGCGCAGCAGGCAGCGCGGACGTTCCGCCTCACCGTCAGCAACTTGGTTTATCCGACATTGACGATCACCACGACCGCGCTGGCTGGCGGCACCGTCGGGGCCGCCTACACAGCGGCCATGGCCGCGACCGGTGGCCACGGCCGCTACACCTGGTCCGCGGCCGGCCTGCCGGACGGCCTCGGCATCAACGCGCGCACGGGCACCATCAGCGGCACCCCCACAGCCGGCGGTACCTCCGACGTCACGGTGACCGTCAGGGACGCCGAGACCCCGACACCGCAGACGGCGACCGCGGGCCTCGCCCTCACCGTGGCCTACCCGGCACTTGCCATCAGCACGGCGGCGCTGCCTGACGGCACCGACGGGGCCGCCTATACGACGACCGTGGCCGCGACCGGCGGCGACGGCACCTACACCTGGGCCGCGACCGGACTGCCGGACGGCCTTGCCATCGACGCCACCACGGGCACGATCAGCGGCACCCTGGATGCGGGCGATGACGCGGACTCCCCCTACACCGTCGAGGTGACCGTCACTGACGCCGAGACCCCGACACCGCAGACGGCGACGGCGGCCCTCACGCTCACCGTGGCCTACCCGGCACTTGCCATCAGCACGGCGGCGCTGCCTGACGGCACCGACGGGGCCGCCTATACGACGACCGTGGCCGCGACCGGCGGCGACGGCACCTACACCTGGGCCGCGACCGGACTGCCGGACGGCCTTGCCATCGACGCCACCACGGGCACGATCAGCGGCACCCCCACAGCCGGCGGCACCTTCGACGTCACGGTGACCGTCACGGACGCCGAGACCCCGACACCGGAGACGGCGACGGCGGACCTCACCCTCACGGTGGCCTACCCGGCACTTGCCATCACCACGACAGCGCTGGCCGACGCGGAGGTCGGCGTGGCGTACACGGCGACCCTGGCGGCGACCGGTGGCAACGGCACCTACGCCTGGACCGCGACCGGACTGCCCGCAGGCCTCGCCATCGACGGCACCACGGGTGTGATCAGCGGCACCCCGGATGCGGGCGATGACGCTGACTCCCCGTACACCATCGAGGTGACAGTGACAGACACAGAGACGCCGACCCCGGAGACGGTTACGGAGGCGATCACCCTTATCGTCGATCCTGCGAGCTGAGACCCTGAGCCATCCCGGCGCTCCGCGACCCCGCGCCCTGACAGGCGTGCGGGCATCGGCACTCTCCTTACCCTGGCCTGATTGCGGCGCCGCGCAGCTGGGGAAGCACCTCGTGAGCGAAGAGCTCGTTGCGGCGCCCCACCTGCCCGATCACCGCGGCGTCGTCCCGGCGCAGAGCCGGGCCGGCTGCCGCGCTCATGGCGGAAAGTGAGCGAAGATCGCCGTGCTGCCCCGGACCAGGGCCCGGGCGACCGCCGCGTCGGGGTGGCAGCCGACGTTGACGTACGCGCCCACCCGCAGCGTAGCCGGGTCCAGGCCGGCCGCGATCCGGGCCTGGCGGGCCGCCTCGATCCCCCAGGCGATCCGCTCGGGATCGGCTCCCACCGTCAGCATGACGCGGTCGGCGGCGACCGCGGCCGCGGCGATGGTGGCCGGACCGGTCGCGGCCAGCTCGACCGGCACCGGTGGCACCGCGCGGTCGGCGATCCACCCGATCCGGCTGGCCCGCCCGTCGACCGTGACCGTCTCGCCGCGCAGGAACCCCCGGACCTGGCTGACGAACTCCCGCAGCCGGGCTGTGGAAGGCCTGGGCAGACCCAGCTGGGCCAGCGAGGAGTCGCCTCGTCCGACACCGAGAACCGCCCGCCCGCGCGACTCCAGCTGCAGGCTGGCGATCGCGGCGGCGGTCACCGCCGGATGCCGGGTCAGCGGGTTGACCACCCCGGTGCCCAGCCCGAGTCGATGAGTTGCCCGGGCCAGCACGCCGAGCTCGACGAACACGTCACCGACCAGGTTCTGGCTGTCGGCAAGCAGCAGGCCGTCGAAGCCCAGCCGCTCGGCCTGCGCCGCTGTCGCCTCGCAGCCGCCCGGCACGGGCCGCGACCCTAGGGCAGGAAGACGATCCGGCCGGTGGTGGCGCCCGCCGCGAGCCGTCGCAGCCCGTCCGGGACGTCGTCGAGCGTCAGCCGCTCGCTGATCAGCGGCCGAATCACCCCGGCCGCGGCGAGCCTGCTCAGCTCGGCGTGGCAGTCACGGACCGCACTCGGGTCCCGTTGCCGGTACAGGCCCCAGTGCAGGCCGAGGATCGAGTAGTTCTTCACCAGCGCGTGGTTCAGCGCGGCCGCCGGGATGTCCCCGCTCGCGAAGCCGACGACCAGGATCCGGCCCTCGAACGCGATGCACCTGGTGGACCGCAGGAACGCCTCGCCGCCGACTGGGTCGTAGACGACGTCGGCGCCGCGCCCGCCGGTGACGTCCTTGACGACCGCAACGAAGTCCTCGCTGTGCCGGTCAACGACAACGTCCGCTCCGAGCTCCCGCACCACCGAGGCCTTCCGCGGGCCACCAGCCACGCCGATGACGCGGGCCCCCGCCGCCTTGCCGAGCTGGACGGCCCCGCTGCCCACGCCGCCTGCCGCCGCGTGCACGAGCAGCGTCTCGCCGGCCGCCAGCCGCGCCCTCCGGTGCAGCCCGAACCACCCGGTCTGGTACGTGACATGGAACGGCGCCGCCTCGGCGTCGTCCAGTCCCGCGGGCGCGGGCATCGCGGTCGCCGCGTCCATGACCGCGTACTCCGCGAAGGCGCCATGCGGCAGCACGGTCGCGCCGATCACCCGGTCCCCTGGGGAGAAGCCGCCCACGTCCGCACCGGTCTTGGCGACCTCGCCGCACAGCTCGACGCCCGGGCAGAACGGCAGCGGCGGGCGGACCTGGTAGGTGCCGCGGCACAGCAGCGCGTCGGGGAAGTTCGCCGCGGCCGCGAGCACCCGCACCAGGAGCTGGCCGGGACCGGGGACCGGCCGCGCCACCTCGGCCAGTTCGAGCACGTCCTGCGGCTCGCCGTACCGGCTCACGTGCCAGGCTTTCACGCTGTCTCCTCCTCCTCGATCCGTCGTTGCAGCCGTGACATCCCGCGCAGCCACCTGTCGGTGTCGGCGGCGCGCAGCGTGTAGTAGTCCCGGACTTCGGGGTGCGGCAGGACGAGGAATCTGCGCTCGGTCATCGCGTCCCACAGCGCGCCGGCGACCTGCTCGGGTTCGATAGCGGTGTCAAGCAGCAGGACCTCGCCTGGCCGCCCAGCATCGGCGAGCATCTGGGTGCGCACCCCCTGCGGGCAGATGCAGTGCACGGTCAGGCCGCGATGCGCGTACGTCGCGGCGAGCCATTCCGCGAACCCCACCGCTGCGTGCTTGGTCACCGAGTACGGCGCCGAGCCGAGCATCGTCAGCAGCCCGGCCGCCGACGCGGTGATGACAAAGGTCCCCTGCCCGCGCGCCAGCCAGCCAGGGAGCAGCGCCCGCGCCGCGCGGACGTGCGCAAGCGTGTTGACCTCCCACGCGCGCTGCCACACGTCGTCTGGGGTATCCGGTCCGCTCCCGGCGCCGGTCCCCGCGTTCGAACAGTAGATGTCGATCTCGCCGAGGTGGCCGCGGGCGGCGGCGAGGAGTTCCCGCACGCCGTGGTCCGTCCCTGTGTCACCGGGGACCGCGAAGCCGCCGATCTCGGCGGCGACCGCCGCGGCAGCCCCGGGATCCAGGTCGTTCACCACCACCTGGGCGTCCCCGGCCGCCAGCCTGCGCGCGATCGCCCGCCCGATCCCGCCACCGCCGCCGGTGACGACGGCGCCGGCTCCGCTCACGACCGTCATGTTCCGAACCATAGCCCCGTTCACCCCGGATGGCTCGGCGGGACGTCGCGGGCGGGCCGGGTGATGTGATGGATGCCGTACACGGCTTAAGTTCCTGGCATTGCTGTCAATAAGATCAGGCGGGCGGACCGAAAGACGACGCGAACGAAGGTGTCCTGATGATCATCGAACGACATGAAGACGTGACGCCCGCCGTGCTGGCGGTCATGCAGCAGACGACCGACCCGCGCCTGCGGGAGATCATGACGTCGCTGGTCTCGCACCTGCACGCGTTCGTCCGCGAGGTACGGCTCACCGAGGAGGAGTTCCAGTCGGCTGCCGCCATCCTCAACGAGATCGGCCAGGCAACAACCGACACCCACAACGAAATGGTGCTGATGTCCGGCTCGCTGGGGGTGTCCACGCTCGTCTGCCTGCTGAACAACGGCGACATGGGCGCCACCGAGACGCAGCAGAACCTGCTTGGACCGTTCTGGAGGATGAACTCCCCGCGGGTGGACAACGGCGGCTCGATCGTCCGCTCGGCGACGCCCGGGCCGGCGCTGTTCGTCGACGCTCGGGTCCAGGACCGCGCCGGCAATCCCGTCGCCGGGGCCGAAGTGGACGTGTGGCACTCCTCGCCGGTCGGGCTGTACGAGCATCAGGACGCCGGACAGGCGCCGATGAACCTGCGCGGCAAGTTCGTTACCGACGACGCGGGGCGCTTCTGGTTCCGGACGGTGAAGATGGCCGGCTATCCCATTCCCACCGACGCGGTCGTGGGCCGGCTGCTCAAGGCACAGCACCGCCATCCGTTCCGGCCGGCGCACCTGCACGTGCTGATCTTCAAGGAGGGCTACAAGACGCTGATCTCGCAGGTGTACGCGCCCGACGACCCGCACATCGACACCGATGTCCAGTTCGGCGTCACCCGCGCCCTGATCGGCGACTTCCGGCGTCACGACGAGCCGCACCCCGCCGATTCCAGCGTCGAAGCCCCCTGGTACTCATTCGACTACACGTTCACGCTCGAGCCGGGCACGGCCAGGCTCCCGCGGCCACCCATCAAGTAGCGGCAGGCGACCTGCCGTATTGGCGGCCGTTCCCCGCCGGTCTAGGCTCGCACTATGAGTCTCGCTAACCAGACCACGGTGCCGATCAGGCACACGGACCGTTTCTTCATCGGCGGGGAGTGGGTGTCGCCGTCGTCCGACGCCACGATCAAGGTCATCGACCCGGGGACGGAAGAGCTGTACTTCACCGTCGCCGAGGCGCAGGCCGCCGACATCGCGCGTGCCGTGTCGGCGGCACGGGAGGCGTTCGACAGCGGCCCGTGGCCGCGGCTGACGCACGTGGAGCGGGCCGAGTACCTGCGTGCGCTCGCGGCCGAGGTCAGGAAGCGGTCGGAAGAGGTCGGCCAGATCTGGCCGCGCGAGGCCGGCGTCCTGTACTCCGCGGCACGCTTCGGCGCGTTCGGGGGTGCGGCCAGCTTCGACTACTACGCCGACCTGGCGGCGACCTTCCCGTGGGAGGAGCCGGCCAAGCCGGCGCGCGGCGGGTTCGGCCTCCTGGTCCGCGAGCCCGTCGGCGTCACGGGCGCGATCATCCCGTGGAACGCGCCGATGCCGCAGATCGGCATGAAGCTGGCGCCCGCGCTGATCGCCGGGTGCACGGTCATCCTGAAGACCTCGCCTGAAGCGCCCGGCGAGGGCTACCTGTTCGCCGAGGCCGCCGAGGCGGCCGGCCTGCCGGCCGGCGTGCTCAACGTGGTGACCGCCGACCGCGAGGTCTCCGAACTGCTGGTCCGCGACCCGCGCGTGGACAAGATCACCTTCACCGGGTCCACCGCCGCCGGCCGCAAGATCGCCTCGATCTGCGGCGAGCGGATCGCCCGCTGCACCCTGGAACTCGGCGGCAAGTCCGCCGCGGTGATCCTCGATGACGCGGACCTGGAGTCGGCGGCGACCGCGCTGGCCCAGGCCGAATGCATCCTGGCCGGCCAGGTCTGCGCCTCGCTCACCCGGATCGTGGTCACCCGGCAGCGGCACGACCAGATGGTGGACGCGCTGTCGTCGATCTTCTCCCAGGTGAAGGTCGGCAACCAGTTCGACCCGCAGTCCCAGATGGGCCCGCTGGCCGCCAGGCGCCAGCGCGACCGCGTCGAGGGCTACATCGCCAAGGGCATCGAGGGCGGCGCGCAGCTGGCCACGGGCGGCGGTCGCCCGAAGGACCTTGAGCGGGGGTGGTATGTCGAGCCAACGGTGTTCGGCAACGTCGACAACAACTCGGTGATCGCGCAGGAGGAGATCTTCGGCCCGGTCCTTTCGGTCATTCCCGCCGCGGACGAAGAAGACGCGGTACGGATCGCGAACGAGACCATCTACGGCCTGAACTCCGCCGTGTTCACCGCGGACGTGGATCGCGCCCGCGAGGTCGCCGGCCAGCTCCGCGCCGGGACCGTCGGGCACAACGGGTTCAAGTCGGATTCCGGCATCGGGTTCGGCGGGTTCAAGCAGTCCGGCATCGGGCGCGAGGGCGGGCGCGAGGGACTGCTGCCCTTCCTGGAGTCCAAGACCGTGCTGCTCGACGGCCCCACGACCAGGTACGCGGACACGCAGCTGTAACGGGAGGCGTTTTCC
>NZ_JASIAL010000225.1:0-16203 GCF_030042015.1 Trebonia sp.
GGGCAAATGATCGGCTGAGCCGCCGCAGGAAAGGAAGGCGTCTATCTCATGACCGCCTCGGCCTGGCCGTCACCCCGGGTGCTGGCGCAGTACGCGGCGCTGGCGCTTTCCTGGGGAGCCAGCTTCTTCTTCATCAAGGTCGCCCTGCATGGCCTGTCACCGGCCGAGGTCGTGCTGGGCCGCCTGGGCGCCGGGGCGGTGACGCTGCTGGCCGTGACCGCGATGACCCGCCAGCCACTGCCCCGGCAGCCAGTGATCTGGGCGCACCTGGCGGCGGTGGCGATGCTGCTGTGCGTAGTGCCGTTCACGCTGTTCTGCTGGGCCGAGGAGCATGTGTCCTCCGGGCTTGCCAGTATTTATAACGCTGTCACCCCTCTGATGACGGTGCTGGTGGCGCTGATCGCGCTGCCTGAGGAGCGGCCTTCCCGCACCAAGATCGTGGGCCTGCTGACCGGGTTCGCCGGGGTGCTGGTCGTGCTGGGGCCGTGGCGCGGGATCGGCGCCAGTGACGGACTAGCACAGGCTGCCTGCCTGCTGGCGACCTTCTGCTATGGGCTGGCGTTCGTCTACCTGCGCCGGTTTGTGACCCCCTACCGGCTGCCCGCCCTCAGCGTCGCCACCGTGCAGGTCAGCCTGGGCGCTGTCGTGATGGCGGCGCTGGCGCCGGTGTATCTCACCGGGACGGCCCGGCTGAGCCCAGCGGTCACCGCCAGCGTCGTGGTGCTGGGCATGGCCGGTACGGGCCTGGCCTACCTGTGGAACACCAACATCGTGGCGGCCTGGGGAGCCACCAACGCCGCGACCGTCACCTACCTGACGCCGCTGGTCGGCGTCGCGCTGGGCGCGGCGGTGCTAGGTGAGGCCATCACCTGGAACGAGCCCGTCGGTGCGCTCATCGTCATCGCCGGTATCGCCATCAGCCAGGGCAGGCCGCAGCGCAAGCCCAGGGGAGCCGAACCGCACACCCGGCAGGAGTGCGCAAGGCAGATATGAGCTGATCACGTAATATCCGCGCGTTCGCCTCATGGCCCGCTCGCATGACTGTCCTGTCCTGCTCTTTCCCCGTCTTCCTCGCAGGCGCGGAATCCTTGCGAGCGGGTGCCGGGTCCATCGGGAGCCGGGGAAGATCGCCCCGCGCACTGCCGTTCCTGCCGTTGTGAATGAACCGGCTGATTGCGGCTGTTGTCCGGCGTCGGCGCGCCCGCGGCGCCGCGCAGCGGCGCCCCTTGAAGGCCTGCCGGCTGCTTAAGGCGATTTTCAACCCTGCGGCGGATGACGGACTGATCCGGAGTAACCCGTGCCGGATTAAAGGCGCAGGGCAGGAAAGGTCACCGGAGCGGCCAGTCCTGACGGTTCGCGAGGTCTACGTCCTGGCCGATGCGGTCGGCGGCCGGTACCGCGCCCTGGTGCTGCTCGTCGTCTTCGGCAGTCTGCGCCGGGGTGGGCGGGCGGCGCTGCGGCGTTCTGATATCAACATCCAGGTCCGTACCGTGCAGATCTTCGGGCCGCTAAGCGAGCAGCGTGGCGGCGGCTCCGCCTTTGGACCGCCCAAGTCGAACGCTGGTCGGCGGGTGGTGGCCATTCCCGGGGTGATCATCGCGGACATCGCCTCGCACGTCGTCGACTGCGCTGCGCCCCGCGACGACGGGCTCGTGTCCACCAGTCCCGAAGGGGCTCCGCTGCGGCGCAGTAACTTCAGCCGCCGTGTCTGGCGGCCCGCTCTCCCGCGCGGCCGGGCTGCCGATGATCCGTCGCCGGGGAGCTGAGCAGGCAGACGGCGACCGCGCGCTCGAGGGACGGAATCCGGGACTCGCAGGCACGCAACGGGCACGACGCGGGGGAGGGCGCCATGAGCGTTAATAGTCAGCCTAGCAATATGGTTACTGAGCTGGGGTTTTGGAGGCGTGCGCCAGGCAGGATTCGAACCCGCGACCCGCTGCTTAGAAGGCACCGCTCAACCATCGCGGTACGTTGCCTGGCATCGCTCTCTGAGGCATTTAGCTGGACGAATCGTCTGGGCGTGTCGCCCTGTGTCGCTCGGTATCTGCTACCGATGGCTCCCAGAATGGCTCCCTTGGACCTGCACCTTGGGCGGTTTGGGTGCGCACACCCGCCCCCGTGCGCACTGGTCGGCAAATCGGACGGTCTACTCGCCCGCGGACGTCCGGATCTGCCGCGAGCAGGGCGTTGTCCGATGGCAATGGCGGTGGCCACTGGGTCCGAGACGTTTCCGCGGAGACGCCTTGTGCGGAAATTCACAAGCCCGCTTCCGCGGAGACATGCTCTGGTGCCGCGATCCGCACTCACGGGCTGGCTGATGGGGTCTGTGCGGGGCGGGGAGTTGCCTGTCGCTGACTGAGGCCGTGGCGGCGCAGGGTGCTGGCGTGGCAGCCTCAGCCCGGGGTCCCCGCCGCAGGCACAGGCTCTTGCCGTGAGCGTGTTCACCGATGCCGGGATTGAGTTCCCGGACAGTCAGCGGCCTGGAAGGCTCGTGCCGGTCGCGGTCTTCTACGGCCCGGACGCCGAGGCGCTGGTCATTGGCGCCTGCGCGGAGTCCGGCGTGGGGTCATGGCCGCGTCGGAGAAGTTCCGCGATGCCCGGCGCCGGCCGAAGGCAGCCGTCGTGGCCGATGCCCCGTCACCGCGCATCCTTGAAGTCCGCGGCCACGCGGGAACCTACCTTGACGGCGGCGGGGACGTGGGCAGGCGGCCCGGTGCCCCGTTCCGGTTCAGCCCGGCATGGATACGCGTTCGCCCGCGCCGCATCGTGGTCCTGGGCATCAACGGCAGGCAGTTCGAGGCGTCCGCGCGGGACATTGCCTGAAAGCCGTGGACCAGGTCAGGCAGCCGGCGCTTGGGCTGCAGGCCGGCCGTAGGTCACGGCCTGGCGGACTTCCCGGGGCAGAGACTGGGCGAGTTGCGCGTCGGGCTGGGCGCCGAGGGAGTCGTTGATCGCAGAAAATGCCAGGCGAAGGGCCACGAAGGCGGTGATGGCGAAGATCTGCCCGTCGTCGAGCCCGGAATCGCGCAGCGCCTGGATGTCGGCTTGTGTCGTGGCGTTCGGGTCCGTGGCGACCTTCCGCGCCCACGCGGCGATGGCCTTCTCCTGATCCGTCAGCCTGGCGTCGCTGCCACTGAGAACTCCCGCCGCGAGGGCCGGGTCCGACGCTTTGCCCAGCTTCCCGCCCCACGCCATCGAGCAGTAGGAGTCGCCGAGGGCCGAGGCAGCGGCGGTCACCAGGATCCCGCGCTGGCGGAAGGCCAGACCGCTCGGCGTGAATGCCTCAGACATCAACCCGAACAGCTGCCTGAGGGTGCCTGGCTGGTGCGCCCACAGCCGGGACACGTTCCACACGTAGCCGCCGTCTGCGAGGTCTTCGTCGTACAGCGCCTGCACCTGAGGGGACGCCGGCGGTTCTTCGAGAAAGCTTCCAGTCATGCGCGTTCTGCTCCTTCGGGTTTGCGGGCCAGGTAGCCGACGACGTTGATTTCGGCCCGCAGCGGCAAGCCGTCGCGCAGCTGGCCCTGGGCCTGCTCGACGGCCGCGCGATGGAATTCGGCCTCGCCGACGTTCTGGATGGCCTCATAGGCCGGGCCGGTAGAAGCCAGCGCGCGTGCGTACAGCTGCGGGTCGGCGAACTCCCAGGCGAACGGCACGTCCAGGCGCTCGACGTCGAGGAATCCGTATGAGGTGAGCAGGTGCTCGCCCGCACCAGGCCGGCCCAGCGACACCATCGCAGCCTGGTTGTCCACCTTCTCCGCCGCAGCAAGACGGAACGGTGCCAGCGCCCAGGCTCCGGGTGAAACCTTCAGGTGACCCCACACCGTTATCCCGGCGCGTCCGCCGGGGCGAAGGACCCGGTGTATCTCGCCAACCACGCCGGGGGTGGTGCCCCAGATCCCCCGGAAGCTGGTAACGATGTCGAACGAGCCGGGTCCCAGGGCAGGGCGTGCATGTCGCCGACCCTGATGTCGCAGCCGGGGTTCCGGTCCCTGGCCACCGCAACCAGCCTGGCCGAGGCGTCGATACCGCAGCAGCAAGCGCCGCGCAGGCCAGCCAGCTCGATCGCGAGCCCCGACCCGCACGCCACGTCGAGCAGCCGGTCCCCGGCCCCGACGCCGAGCCGGTGGTGCACCGCGACGTACTCCCGGCAGTTGCCCGGCTCGCTGAGGGTCGCGAAATCCACCGCCTTACGGCCCCAGCCCTCATCTACCATCACCCACTGGGCAGAATCTGCGCCCGGCCCCGCCATTTGCCGCTCCTCTGCGTCGCCAGGCCCCCGCTGCGCTGGTCCCACCGGACCCGGCTGAGGTACCAGTCTGCGGGCACCCGCCTTCCCGGGCAAGCCCGGGAAGGTGCCCCGCGCCGAAGTGGCAGACCTGCCCTCGCCTCGCGCCGAACCTGCCCGGCCACAGACGAGCCAATATTCGGCCCTATCTGTGAGTCGCCGGGAGAATGCCCGGCCAGCTGGGTTCTGACAGCTTGGCAATCAGGTCAGAACTCTTTAGACGGCTCAGACCTATGAAGGGCAAGGGTGACGACGGCGGCGATGACCGCACTCGGCGCGCGCACTGCAGAGACCCCCAGCGGGTCTCGATCCCTCAGGCCTTCGGCAAGGCATGTACGTACATGCTCGGTCTGCTTCGAAACCCACGCCACCTGAAGGCGCATTATTGCGCCAGTCCGGCGAGCTGACGCATGCGGGGAACCGCCAATCTGTTCGGCTGCGGCGCGTGCAGTTTTGTGACGGGAGGCATCATGGTTTGGCTCGGCCCTCGGTGGAGAGGCCCGGTATGCCGGAACCCCGGAACCGGGCATTCCGGACAGGGCGATCGGGACGGAGGCGACGGGTCAGGCGCAGGTGTCGCAGCAGGCCAAGAGCCAACTGGCGGCTGCCGTTGTAAGCGGCAGGTCCCGTGTTCGAGTCACGGTCGGGGTGGTGGCCGCCTGGTATTTGAAGACCTAGCGTGACATCGTGGAGCCGGCCACGTGTAACTGCCCGGCAGGAGCAAGGTAATGCTGACCGGTGTCGCGATCCTCCCGAGGGTGCCTCCCCACGCATTCCCCTACGGATGGGTGTTTATCGTCGTCGTCATCGCCCTGATCCTGCTGATCTTCATACGTGTGTACGTGTTTGGAAACCGGTCGGCGCAGCAGACTGAACGCCGTGCCAGGAATCAGGCGGAGCACCCCCCCGGGCAGCACACTGAACACCGTGCCGGTCACCCGCCAGCACAAGGCGGGAACCACGGACATCGACCGGCATCCAGACGACGACGGCGCCGGCCGTAACCAGGAAAGCGGCACGAGCGAGTGTACGAACCTCAGAACAGCGAGGCCGTCTCTTGCAGCTCCTGCATGGCCTGCTGCATGGGAACCGAGGGCAGGATGCGCACCCGATTCCACTGAGCGAGCCGACTGTCAACGATGAAGCTGTCGAGGGCGTCGGCGCGGTCTGTCTCGACGATCACGACGAGCGTGTGCTCACGGTTGGCGAACGGCCCCGCCACGATCGTCACGCCGTGCTTCTCGGCGAGAGTGGATACCTGCGGGGCTATCTCCTGCAGCAGCGCCTTGGTCTTGGCGTTGCTGGTAGGGCACACCTCGGCAGAGTGGGTGCCCAGTACGACGAAGTGCATGGTGTCCCCCCGGAAACGTACCGCCACCGCTGATGCGCAGTCTGTAACGATGCGGCCAAGGTGTCAAGCGGGCGCATGGGCCGCCGGCGTGCGTTCGGCTGGGCACCGCACCGCTAGAACCGTACCGTTGAATCTGTGCAGACGTTCGATGACGTAGCCCGGCTCGCCGCGGCGCTGCCTGAGGTGACCGAAGGCGAGGACAAGCACCGGCACGGCCACCGGACCTGGGAAGTCGGCGGCAAGGCGTTCGCCTGGGAGCGCCCTCGCCGACCGGTACGCCGCAGGCGGGAACCGCTGAGAGCCAGCACCATATGTCCACATACCAAGACGCATTTGATCGGGATATAAGACGGCTCTTAGCATGGCGGGATGCCGGACGTCTACACCCACGGTCACCACGAGTCGGTCCTGCGCTCGCATACGTGGCGCACGGCGGATAACTCCGCCGCCTACCTGCTGCCGCACCTGGAACCGCACATGCGGATCCTTGACGTCGGCTGCGGGCCGGGCACGATCACCGCGGGCCTGGCCGGCCGGGTCCCCGACGGGCACGTGACCGGCATCGACACCGCGCCGGAGGTTCTCGAGCTGGCCCGCGAGCTGGCCCGCGGCGGCGGGGGGGACAACCTCGACTTCACCACGGGCGACGTCTACGCGCTGGACTACCCGGATGGCACCTTTGACGTCGCGCACGCCCACCAGGTGCTCCAGCACCTCGGCGACCCGGTCAAGGCTCTAACGGAGATGCGGCGCGTCACCAGGCCGGGCGGGCTGGTCGCGGTGCGGGACGGCGACTTCGGCGCCATGGTCTGGCACCCGGACATCCCGGCCCTGGATGACTGGCTGGCCCTGTACCGCAAGGTCGCCAGGGGCAACGGCGGCGAGCCAGACGCGGGCCGCCGGCTGCACGCCTGGGCCAGGCGGGCGGGGCTGAGCGACCTCACCATCTCCTCGTCCACGTGGACCTACGCGACGCCGGAGGAGCGCGAATGGTGGGGCGGCTTGTGGGCCG
Organism: Trebonia sp.; assembly: GCF_030042015.1. Taxonomy (GTDB): domain Bacteria; phylum Actinomycetota; class Actinomycetes; order Streptosporangiales; family Streptosporangiaceae; genus Trebonia. The sequence continues at coordinate 6,652 of NZ_JASIAL010000225.1, forward strand.
ACCGCACGGTCAAGTCCTCCTACGCCGCGAAGGCGGTAAGCGGCGGCTACGCCACGGCTGACGACCTGGAGAAGATCGCGGCCGGATGGCGCGCCTGGGCCGCACACCAAGACGGCTGGTTCGCCGTTGTGAACGGAGAAATCCTGTGCCGGGCGCCCTAAGGCGGGCTGACCAAGGTGCTAGGCAGCGCCCAGAGAACGGGCTTACGCTGCGGCCATGGGCAGTTACGAGGACGTCTTCCGCCGCAGCCTCACCGACCCCGCCGGCTTCTGGGCCGAGGCCGCGGGTGCCATCGACTGGTACACCGAGCCGGAAACCATCCTGGACGACAGCAACCCGCCGTTCTACCGGTGGTTTGCCGGCGGCACGCTCAACACCTGCCACAACGCCCTGGACCGCCACGTCGACAGCGGGCGGGCGAACCAGAAGGCGCTGGTCTACGACTCCCCGGTCACCGGCACCCAGCGCACCTACACCTACGAGCAGCTCAGAGACGAGACCGCGAGGTTCGCCGGCGTCCTGCACGGCCTGGGCATAGACAAAGGCGACCGCGTCGTCATCTACATGCCGATGATCCCCGAGGCCGTAGTCGCCATGCTGGCGTGCGCGCGGCTCGGCGCGGTGCACTCGGTGGTGTTCGGCGGGTTCGCGGCGCACGAGCTCGCCTTGCGGATCGACGACGCCCTGCCCAGGCTGATCGTGACCGCGTCCTGCGGTATCGAGGTCAAGCGGATCATCGAGTACAAGCCGATCCTCGACAAGGCCGTCGAAGAGGCCGCGCACAAGCCCGAGCACACGATCATCGTGCAGCGCCCGCAGGCCGCCGCCGATCTGGGCGACCGCGACCTGGACTGGCACGAGCTCATGGCGACGGCCAGGCCGCACCCCTGCGTCCCGGTGCGGGCGACCGACCCGCTCTACATCCTGTACACCTCGGGTACCACGGGAAAACCGAAGGGAGTCGTGCGGGACAACGGCGGGCACGCGGTCGCGCTCGCCTGGTCGATGCGCAATGTCTACGACACGAGCGCGGGAGAGGTGTTCTGGGCGGCGTCCGACATCGGCTGGGTGGTCGGCCACTCCTACATCGTCTACGCGCCGCTGCTCGCGGGGTGCACCACGATCCTGTACGAGGGCAAGCCGGTCGGCACCCCCGACGCGGGCGCGTTCTGGCGGGTAGCCGAAGAACACAGGGTGAAGACCCTGTTCACCGCGCCGACCGGGTTCCGCGCGATCCGCAAGGAAGACCCGCACGGCAAGCTCATGGTCAGGTACGACCTGGCCGGGTTCCGGTACCTGTTCCTGGCCGGGGAGCGGCTCGATCCTGAGACATACCGCTGGGCGGGTGCGCTGCTCGGCGTCCCGGTGGTGGACCACTGGTGGCAGACGGAAACGGGCTGGGCGATCGCCGCCGACCCGATGGGCCTGGAGAAGCTGGTCACCAAGCCCGGCTCGCCGACCATGCCCGCCCCCGGCTACGACGTGCGGATTTTCGACGAGGAAGGGAACGAGCTGCCGGCCGGCCAGACCGGTCAGATCGTCATCAAGCTGCCGCTGCCACCCGGCTGCCTGCCCACGCTGTGGCACAACGACGAGGGCTTCGTGGACGCGTACATGAGCAGGTACCCGGGCTACTACCTAACCGGCGACGGCGGCTACCGCGACGCTGACGGCTACCTGTACGTCATGGGCCGCACCGACGACGTGATCAACGTGGCCGGGCACCGGCTGTCCACCGGCGAGATGGAGGAGGTGCTCGCCAGCCACCCCGTGGTCGCCGAATGCGCGGTCTTCGGGGTGAACGACGAGCTCAAGGGCGAGGTCCCGCGCGGCTTCGTCGTGCTCAAGGCCGGCGTCACGGCCGACCCGGACGCGCTGGCGGCGGAGCTCGCCCAGATGATCCGCGAGCGGATCGGCGCTATCGCGACGCTGAGCAGGCTCGATGTGGTACCCGGGCTGCCGAAGACCCGCTCGGGGAAGATCCTTCGCAAGACCATGCGCGGGATCGCCAACGGCAAGGACGAGCCGGTGCCTTCGACTATCGACGACACCGCTGTCCTCGACGGGCTTCGTCCTATTCTTCTCCAGAACGATCCGGGCCGCCTGTCCTGAGCCACCTGCTCAGCCGCCGGGCCAGCCCGTCCCGCTCGGCCGCCACCTCGGCGAGCCGCGCGGCGATTGCGTCGCGCTGCCGCCGCACCTCGGTTAGCTCCTGTTCCAGCTCCATGATCCGCCGGATGGCGGGCATCGTCATGCCCTCGTCGGCCATCGTCACGACCTGCCGGATGATCCGGATCTCCACCCGGGAGTAGCGGCGCTGGCCTCCTGCCGAGCGCTGCGGCGAGACCACCCGGAGCTCGTCGACGCGGCGCAGGAAGGCCTGCTTGACCGCGAGCATCTGCGCGACCTGCCCCACCGTGAACAGCGGGATGTTCTCGTCCTCAAACGGCTCCATGATGTCTCACCTCCCGCGGCTCACCTATCGGCACGATCGTAAGCGGCCGGCGGTGCTCGTCGCCCCGCCGGCCGCTCGTCGCTGCCCGGCCTGATTAGCTGGCCAGCTCCTTGGCCGTGCCGACCTCGATCTTGCGGGGCTTGGCCTCCTCGCGGACCGGGATCCGGATCTCGAGGACGCCGTCGTGGTTGCTCGCCTCGATCGCGTCCGCGTCCAGGTTCTCGGACAGGCGAACGCGCCGGGTGAAGCTGCCGAACAGGCGCTCGCGGACCACCGGGGACTCGCCCTCGGTCCTGGTCTCCTCGCGCGTGGCGCTCACGGTGAGCACGCCGCGGTCAACGGTGACGTCGATCTTCTCCGGGTCGATGCCGGGGACGTCGAACCGCAGCACCAGCTCGCCGTCGCGCCGCACGGTGTCCATCGGCAGGGCCGGGGCGAAGGCGGTGCCGAAGCTGGCGGGGCCGAAGGCCCGCCGCACGAGCCGGTCGAAGTCGCGCGTGATCGGGTCGAGAGTGGTCAGGTACATCGCTGCCTCCTAGGAGGGCGCCACCTTGGCCTTACCCTCCGCTTGTAAAAAACTTACAACTCAACTTATATATTTATTGACTGACTCTTGTCAAGTAAGCTGATCCGAGATGTGTTGGCCGGGATCAGGGGCTAACCTCGACGACATGGCAATCCGCCCGATCCGGCTCTTCGGCGACCCCGTGCTGCGCACCGTCGCCGACCCCGTCACCGACTTCGACAAGCAGCTGCGCAACCTGGTCAGGGACCTGACCGAGACGCTGCGCGACGCGCAGGGCGCCGGGCTCGCCGCGCCCCAGATCGGGGTCGGGCTGCGGGTGTTCGCGTACGCCGTGGACGACGAGCGCGGCTACCTGGTCAACCCGGAGCTGAACCTTCCCGACGGGGAGGAGCAGGACGGTGAGGAGGGGTGCCTGTCCTTCCCCGGCATCTACTTCGACGTGAAGCGGCGGCTCCACACCGTGGCGCGCGGCTTTACCGACCGCGGCGACCCTGTGCAGGTCGTGGGGACGCAGATGCTCGCCCGCTGCCTGCAGCACGAGACCGACCACCTCGACGGGGTGCTGTTCATCGACCGGATGGACCCGGCGACCCGCAAGCTGGCCATGAAGGCGATCAGGGAAGCGGACTGGACCGGACCCGTGCGGCAAAGCCCGCACCCCATAACCGACCGCATATTCTGACGTCCGCCACGATGAAGAATCCCCGCGGCGACCCGTCCCGGGGTCCTGTTGCCTTCAGCGTTTGCGTGCCACCCCGCACCACGCGGTGATCTCGTGGTCCGGCACGTAGTCGCCGGGGGCCGGCCGCCAGCGATGCAACTGCACCACCCCTGGTTCGACCAGCTCGAGCCCGTCGAAGAAGCGGCTTATCTCCTCGCGGGTACGGAACCGGACGTATTCAGCCGCCCGTTGCCGGTCATTGAGGCGGCTGGCCATCTCCGCCATGATCTCCGGGTGAATATCACTGGCCGGATGAGAAAGCACTAGCCAGCTGCCCGGAACTAGCGCGCTCATCAGCCGGGCCACGACCTGGTGCGGGTCGTCGGAATCGGCGATGTTCTGCAAGATCGCCAGCAGCATCACCGCGACCGGCCTGCCGAAATCCAGCGTCTGCGCCGCCTGGCGCACGATCGCGTCCAGATCGCGCGCGTCGGCCTCAACGTACGTGGTCGCACCTTCCTGGGTGCTGGTCAGCAGCACCTCCGCATGCCGCAGCACGATCGGGTCGTTGTCCACGTAGACGATGCGGCACTGCGGCGCGATGGCCTGAGCCACCTCATGGGTGTTGTCCGCCGACGGCAGCCCAGTGCCGATGTCAAGAAACTGCCGGATGCCGACCTCCCCGGCCAGGAACCGCACCGCCCGCACCAGGAACGCCCGGTTCGCCCTGACCCCGGGAACGATCAGCGGGTTGGCGGCCATGGCCGCCTCGGCAGCGGCCCGGTCGGCCGCGAAATTGTCCTTGCCGCCCAGCCAGTAATCGTAGACACGAGCCGGATGCGCCACACTCGTATCCAGCCCGCGCGACACGCCCCCCTCAGGCCCGTCCGCTGCCACCGCGCGCTCTCCTTTCAGGTTCCACCTCAGCCGCAAACCACAGCATATGCCGCATCCGGTCACCGGCTCCTGGCGGCGGCGTCTCGGTAAGAGATGATCGCCGAACCCGCGGCGCGGGCGCGCGGCATGTCCGGATCCGGCTCCCAGCCGCTACGCGGACCGCGGTACCCGCACCGAGCGGGCCCAGCCGGGCGCGTCGGGTGCGCGGTCGCCGAGCAGGCCGGCCACCACCCGCATCCCCTTCGGCGGGACGCGCGGCCACGGCGTGTGCCCGTCGGTCAGCACCACCGTCAGAGCCGGGCGCGGTCGCAGCGCGTACGCCGCGGCGATCCCGGCGCCCATGTCCGTGCCGCCGCCTCCGGTCAGCTCCACCTGCCGCGCCGAGCTGACCCGCTGCGCCGGCCCGGCCGCCGCGTCGCAGGCGAGCACGCGCAGCCGCCGGGCCATCCCCAGCGCGCGCAACAGGCCCTCTACCTCGGCCAGGGCCATCGCGAGCAGCTCGTCGCTCATGCTGCCCGAGGTGTCGCAGACCACGGCGAGCTCAGGCACGGGCCGGCGCAACGCCGGCAGCACCACCCCGCTCACCGCCGCGGCGCGCCGCGACGGCCGCCGGTAGGAGTAGTCGACCGCGCCGGTGACGTCCGCGATCGCCCGCCGCAGTTCGGCGGCGAGCAGCCTGCGCCAGTCCACCGTGGGCGCCAGGAGCTCCTGCGCCCAGCGCAGCAGCCCGGCCGGCACGGTCCCGATGCTCTCACTGTGCCTGATGATCTCCTGCGCGACCTGCCGCAGCAGCAGGTCCGCGAGCCACGGGTCAAGCCCGCCCGGCTCCTCGCCGGCCCGGGGCAGCCCGTCCGCGCCGCTCCCGCAATCCAGCCATCTCCCCGGGCCAGGGCCGGCGCCGGGCCGGAGCAGCTGGCGCTTCAGCAGCGCGTAGTACTCCTCGGCCAGCTTTCCCGGCTCGGCGCCGAAGTCCTTCGGCTGCACCGGGTCGGCGGGCAGTTCCAGCCCGGCCGGGATCAGGTCGTCGTTGATCTCCGCGTCGGCGGCGCGTATCCACTCAGCGGAGTCCTCCGTGGTGACCCCGGACGCTTCGGCCCGCTGCGGGTGTTCCCGCAGCAGGTGGCACACGTGGTGCACGAGCACGCTGCCGAGCTCGGCGGGCGTCCAGCCAGTGAGCAGGTCGGGGTCGGCGTACAGCCGCCAGCGCGGGTCGATCGCGACGGAGCCCAGCCCGGGCATCGCCGTCACCTGGGCGCCGAACAGCCCGCTGGCCAGGTAGGGGAACCGGGCCGCGGCCCACAGCCGGGCGGCGGCCAGGGCGCCCAGGCCGCCCAGGCCGGCGTGGTCGCTCGTCATGGCGCCAGCAGCCCGGCGTCCCGCAGCACCGGGGCGAACAGCGTGATCTCCGCGGGCAGCGGCGTGCCGTCAGGGCGGCACCTGGCCAGCACGCGGGCGGCCGTCGCGGCGATGTCGGGCACGGCCGCCGCGCAGCCGCCGAGCACCTGCCAGCCCGCGGTCCACCGTTCCGGTGTCGGCTCGGCCGCGACCGCGGCAGTGATCGAGGCGAGCGCCGCGTAGGCGCGGTCGCCGCGCTCGGGCAGCCGGAACGACGCGGGGTTCGCCAGCACCTCCTCCGGGTCCGGCAGGTCCATCTCCACCAGCCAGGCGAGGAACTCAACGCCGGCCCCGTCGCCGACGGCGCCCCGGACCAGGGCGGACCTGGCCTGGTCGCTGGCCCTGGCGGCGTCGGTCGCGGTCATCAGCCGGGCCGCCATCTCCCACGTGCGCGGGCTCGGCCAGCCGCGCCCTGCCTCGCTCGCGGTCGATGGCGGTGCGATCGCGAGCGCGGGGCGGACGTGCAAGAAGGCGGCGACGATGCCCTTGTGCAGCGGCCCGCCGGCTTCCCAGCCGACGGGCAGCAGCGGGACCTGCGGCGCGGCCCAGCCGCCCGCCAGCCCGTCGGCGATGGACCGCGGCGTCGTCTCCCAGTTCAGGTGGCACAGCCGGTTGGCCAGCGGCGCGGACAGGTCCCAGCCGTCGGCCGCTTGTTCCGGCGGGTTCGCGGCCGCGACGACGGCCACGTCGGCAGGCAGGGTCAGGTCGCCGACGGTCCGCTCGAGGACCACCCGCAGCAGCGCCGCCTGCACGGCGGGCGGCGCCGTCGACAGCTCGTCGAGGAACAGCACGCCGGTGCCGGCCGCGGCGAGCCGTGTCGCCCACAGCGGCGGGGCGAAGCGGACCGCGTTGCCCGTGACGACCGGCAGGCCCGCGAAATCCGAGGGCTCCCTGATCGAGGCGATGACCGTCTCGCACGGCAGGCCCATCGACTCCGCCATCGCGCGGATCGCGGACGTCTTGCCTGTGCCGGGCGCGCCCCACAGCAGAACTGGCACCCTGGCCGCCACCGCGACCCCGAGTGCCTCCGCGGCGGCGTTCCCGTCCTGCACGCTCATGCTTCCAGTGTGCGGCCCTTTCTTTCTTGTTGGCACAAACCCAGCCGGCTCGCGACCCGTCAGTCCTTGGCGGTGATCCTCGTGCCGAGTTCGGCCCCTTCGCAGATGCCGCGCATGACGCCGATAGCGGCGACGTCGAACACGTGCATGAGCAGCCCCTGCTCGTTGGCAAGCACGAACGCGCTTGTGTCCATCACGCGCACGCCGGCCGCGATCGCCTCGTCATACGTCAGCGAGGTGTAGCGGACCGCGTCCGGGTTGACCTTGGGGTCGGAGTCGTACACCCCGTCGACGCCCTGCTTGGCGACGAGCAGCGCGTCCGCGTCCAGTTCAAGCGCGCGCTGCACCGCCGGGTAGTCCGTGGTCACGTACGGCTGCCCGATGCCGCCGGCCAGCAGCACGATCATGCCCCGGTCCAGGTGGTGCATGGCCCGCAGCCGGATGAACGGCTCCGCGACGCTGTGGATCGGCACCGCCGTCATCACCCGCACGTCGGTGTCCGTCCTGGCGGTCAGGGCCCCGCGCAGCATCAGCGCGTTCATCACGGTGCCCAGCATGCCGATGTTGTCGGCCTCGGCCCGGCTGATACCCCAGCCCTCCGCCATCCGCCCGCGGAAGTAATTCCCGCCGCCGACGACGACCGCCACCTGGACGCCTAGATGGTGCACCGATAGCACCTCGTCGGCGACGCGGGCAAGACTCGCGGGGTCGGCACCTGTCCCGGCGGGGCCGGCCAAGGCTTCTCCGCTGAGCTTGACCACCACCCTGCGATACCGCGGCAATGTCAAGCCCCCTCCCGGCCATGTGTTGTCTGCCCGCCACGCTACCAAACCCGGCGCGATCCCCGCGCCTGGCCGGTCAGTTCCCTGCTGCCTTCGCGTCCGCCCAGCTGCGGACCACGCTGATGTCGGCGATGAAACGGACCTGCCCGCCGGGCGCCCAGCGGCCCGCCGACTCCTGCAGGCAGTCGCCGACCAGCCGCGCCGCCGGCTCCGCGTGCTCGGATGGCACGTGCACGAGCAGCTCGTCGTGCAGGCAGAGCACGATCCGGGCGTGCAGCGGGAGCCCCCTGGCACGCACGGTGACGGCCCACATCTTGAACAGCTCGGCCGCCGCGCCCTGGATCAGCGCGTTGCGCCCGTACCGCCCGCGGGCCGCGGTCCGCGCCGCGTCGGCGGGGGCCGCCGGGGCCGCCGGGGCCGCCCCGCCGGCTGTCGGGATCCGCCGTCCCCCGTAGGTGCGCAGGTCGCGCCCGTCCCGGGCAGAGCGGTCCGCCGCGTCGAGGTAGGCCATCGCGACCGGGTACGCGGCCCGCATCCGCCGCCCCGCCTGGCCCCCGTGTCCGGTCGTCTGTCCGTACATCGCGGCGATCATCGCCACCTTCGCGGTCGGCCTGTCCACCCCAAGCTGCGCCGCCACCGGACGGTACAGGTCGTCGTCGTCGGTCGCCGCGGCCAGCGACGGGTCACCGGACACGGCGGCGAGCACCCTGGGCTCGATCTGCCCGAGGTCGGCCCGGACGAAGACGTGCCCCGGAGCCGCGATCACGGCGCGGCGCATGGCGGCGGGCATGTTGTGCAGGCCGTTGGACGCGGTCATCCGGCCGGCGGCCCCGTCGGCGCCGGTCCACGCGCCGCGCAGCCGCCCGTCTTGACCGAGGTGCTCGTCCAGCCAGGCGTAGCCGTACGTGGTGGCGATCCGTTCCGCCTTGCGCCATTCGAGCAGCGCCGCCACCAGCGGGCTGGCGGCACGGAACTCCGCAAGCCGCCACGCCCGGGTGTCCGGCACGTCGACGCCGGCCGCCTCGAGCAGCGACCGCACCTGGACCGGGCTGCGCAGGTCGGCGGTCACCCCGGCCGGCGCGAACCGCAGCACCTCGCCGTCCCGTGCCGCGCGCATGGCGGCCGCCTCCGCCTCGCCGCGCGGCCGCGGCCCGATGATCCCCGCCAGCACCTGCTCGGCGGCGGCCCTGTCCACCGGCAGCCCGTCGGCGGCAAGCTCAGCGCACAGCAATTCGGCGGTAGATTCCGAACGCGCGGTGGCCGCTGCCCGGCCGCCGCCGTCTGCCCGCGCGAGGGCGGCGCCCTGCAGTTCCGCCGCCTCCCGCGCGAGCCGCGCCCACGCCAGGAGCCTGGCAGGGCTCGCCGCCCACCCGCCGCGGGTCCATTCCGGCCGCAGGTAGCCGTCCGGGCCGACCGGGTCGGCCGCGTCCCCGCCCGAGCCGGCTGGGCCGGCCCGCGCGGTCGCGTACTCGCTGGCCGCGTCGAACAGGTCGGCCTCGCCGGGGGAGCGCGGCAGCCCCGCCGCGGGCACCCCGCCGGGCGGCAGCCCCCGCAAGTGCGCCCACGCCCAGCCCGGGTCCGCGCGCCATCCGCCGTACAGCAGCCGGTGCACCGCCGCGACATCCCAGCAGGTCGCCAGCCGCACGTCCGCGGCCACCAGCCGCTGCGCTGTCTCCTGCGACCAGGTGACCCACCGCGGCCGCAGGGCGTCGTCCGCGGCCGCGACCTCGCTGACCGGACCCGTCCACGCGGCGTTCCCCATGGCCACCGCGGCCGTG
>NZ_JASIAL010000226.1:0-8281 GCF_030042015.1 Trebonia sp.
CGAGTACGCGGTTGAGCGCGCCCGATCAGATGCTGCGGAACTCAGGCGATCGGCGCAGCGCGTCGGTCACCCGCCGCGTCGTCCCCATCCGGTACACCGGCAGCCCGCCGTCGCGCACCCGGAACACCGTGGCGCCGGGAACCTGCCGGATCCGCGTCCGCGACCGCAGCGTACCCGGGACCGGCCAGTGCCGGTCAGCCGGGCAACCCCAGCCACACCGCCATGCCGGGGGGCAGCTCGCCGTCAACCGCGGCGCCCGAGCTGGCCAGCAGCACCTCGCGATGCGGCGGCAGCGCGATCGGGTCGGCGCCCAGGTTGGCGGCGAACACGAAGCCGGGATCGCGGGCGAAGACCAGCGCCTCGTCCGGCGCGGCCAGCCAGCGCATGGCGCCGGCGCCGAGCGCCGGATGGGCACGGCGCAGGCGCAGCGCCGCCTCGTACAGGCGCAGGAAGGAGTCAGGCGCGGCCCGCTCGGCGGCGACGCTGTACCGGCCCCAGTCGGCCGGCTGCGGGAGCCAGGGTGGCGCTGGGGAGGAACCGGGGATCGTTCGGGAAAATCTGAAAGAAGCTCCGGCGCGCTCCCAGGGAAGCGGGACCCGGCAGCCGTCGCGGCCGCGGACCTTTCCCTTGGTGCGGCGGAAAGCGGGGTCCTGGCGCGCGGCGGCGGGAATTTTGAGCACCTCCGGCAGGCCGAGCTCCTCGCCCTGGTACACGTACGCCGAGCCGGGCAGCGCGAGCAGCAGCAGCGCGGCGGCCCGGGCGCTGGCGGCGCCGTACCGCGTCACCGGGCGGACCACGTCGTGGTTGCCGAGCACCCACGGGGCGTGCGAGCCGTCGGTCAGCGCGAGCGTCGCGTCGATCGCCTTGCGGATCTGCGCCGCGTCCCACTCCGCCGTGACCAGCTCGAAGTTGAACACCTGCGGGAGCTCGTCGGGCGCCAGGTACGGCCGCAGCGTCGCGTAGGTGTCGTACCAGACCTCGCCGATCGCGGTCCGCTGGCCGGGGAAGACGTCCGCGGGGTAGCTGTCGAGGATGCGCCGCCAGCTGCGGTACAGCTCGTGCACCTCGGGGCGGTGGTAGTAGCCGGACGGCCTGACCGAGCGGACCGTCGTGGGGGTGTCGGCCAGGTCCTCGTCCTTGAACACGCCATGCGCCACGTCCACCCGGATCCCGGCCACCCCGCGGTCCAGCCAGAACCTGATGATCGTCTCGAACATGGCCGCCACCCGCGGGTCGCGCCAGTTCCAGTCCGGCTGGCTTGAGTCGAACAGGTGCAGGTACCACTGGCCGTCGCTGACCCGGGTCCAGGCGGAGCCGCCGAAGTTGGACGGCCAGTTGTTCGGCGGGGTGGCCCCGCGCGGACCCCGGCCGTCGCGGAAGATGAACAGCTCACGCTCGCTGCTGCCAGGTCCGGCGGCGAGGGCCTGCCTGAAGAGCGGGTGCTCTGCCGAGCAGTGGTTGGGCACCAGGTCGGCGAGCACCCTGATCCCGTGCTCGCGGGTCGCCGCTATCAGGGCGTCGAATCCGGCGAGGGTGCCGAGACGGGGGTCGACGTCGAGGTAGTCGCTGACGTCATACCCGCCGTCGGCCAGCGGCGAGGGGTAGAACGGGGTCAGCCAGACGGCGTCCACGCCGAGTTCGGCGAGGTAGGGGAGCCGGTCGCGGAGCCCGGCCAGGTCCCCGATGCCGTCGCCGTTGCTGTCGGCGAAGCTGCGCGGGTAGACCTCGTAGACCACCGCGTCCGCCCACCACGGCCGGCTGGTTTGTGCGCTCACTCGGTGTCCCCCTCGTGCGGCCGTGTGCCGGGCTGGCTGTGCGGTGCCACCTTGTTTCACGATTTCCGCTGTGACTTCGATTATTCACACCCGTCGTTGGCGTCAGTAGAGTCGTGGCGGAGGCGTCTGGGTTCCTGGTGGTCCCCCTGGTCTTCAAAACCAGTGGACGGCGTGCCGCGCCGCCGGCGGGTTCGATTCCCGTCCGCCTCCGCCAGGTGCTCGTGACGGCCATAAGGATGCGTAGGCTTGAGTGATGCTAGCTGACTCGTTCGGGCGGGTGGCGACGGACCTGCGGGTGTCGCTGACAGACCGGTGCAACCTGCGCTGCGCCTACTGCATGCCGCCCGAGGGCCTGGACTGGCTGCCGGCACCGGAGGTGCTCACCAGCGGCGAGATCGTCCGGCTGATCCGCGTCGGCGTGTCCATGCTCGGCATCCGCGAGGTGCGTTTCACCGGCGGCGAGCCGCTGCTGCGGCGCGACCTGGTGCCGATCGTCGCCCGGACCGCGGCGCTGCAGCCCCGGCCGGAGATCTCGCTGACCACGAACGGGATCGGGCTCGCGCGGCGGGCCGGTGAGCTGCGGGCGGCCGGCCTTGACCGGATCAACGTGTCCCTGGACACGCTGCGGCCCGAGATGTTCCGCAAGCTGGCGCGGCGCGACCGGCTGCCCGACGTGCTCGACGGCCTCGCGGCGGCGGTCGCCGCCGGGCTCGCCCCCGTCAAGGTCAACGCGGTCCTGATGCGCGGCCTGAACGACGACGAGGCCGTGCCGCTGCTCCAGTACTGCCTGTCGCTCGGGTACGAGCTGCGGTTCATCGAGCAGATGCCGCTGGACGCCCAGCACGGCTGGAAGCGCGCCGAGATGGTGACGGCGGAGGAGATCTTCGCCGCGCTGTCGTCGTCGTTCGCGCTGGCCGCCGACGACGCCCGCTCCCGCGGGTCGGCGCCCGCCGAGACGTTCCTTGTCGACGGCGGCCCGGCGCGAGTCGGGGTGATCGCGTCTGTCACCAGGCCGTTCTGCGGCTCGTGCGACCGGGTGCGGCTGACCGCGGACGGCCAGGTGCGCAACTGCCTGTTCGCCCGGCAGGAAAGCGACCTGCGCGCCCTGCTGCGCTCCGGCGCGACCGATGCGCAGATCGCCGCCCGCTGGCAGGCGGCGGTCGCCGTCAAGCTCCCCGGGCACGGGATCAACGACCCGTCGTTCCTGCAGCCGGACCGGCCCATGTCCGCGATCGGCGGCTGAGCGCGGCGTCGTCCGCTCGGCGCGCCCTGGCGGCCGTCATGGCTCGTCAGGCCGGTACCGGGGGCCGTGCGAGTCTTCGCAGTGCGCCTGCTCGCCCGTTTCCGTGACGGGTCCGGCGTCCTGGCCGCGGCGGGCCGCGGTGGCGTGGTCAACCTGCAGGGTCGCGTGCGTGATCCCGTATCCGGCGAGCAGTCCCTCCAGGTCGGCGCGCACGGCGTGGCAGTCCTCGCCCGGCGCGACGAGCACGTGCGCCGAGGCGGCGGGCATGCCGGTGGTGATCTCCCAGACGTGCAGGTCGTGGACCTCGGCCACATGCGGGCGGGCGGCCATGGCCGCGCCGAGCGCCGCCGGGTCAAGGCCGGCGGGCGCCGCCTCGAGGAAGATCCGCCCGGAGGCGCGGATCAGGCCGCTGCCCGCGTACAGCATCAGGACGACGACGGCAAGCGTGGCGATCGCGTCGGCCCGGTTGAACCCCGTGGCCAGCACGACGATGGCGGCCGCCGCGGTGGCCGCGAACGCGTACAGGTCGGTGAGGATGTGCGCGGACGCGCCCTCGATGTTGAGGCTGCGCCGCGCCCCGGCGCCGCGGGACCTGGCCAGCATCCAGGCGGCGGCCAGGTTGACGCAGACCCCGCCGAGCGCGACCGCCAGCATCACGGTGCCGTTCACCGGCCGGGGCGCGATCAGCCTGCGGACCGCCTCGTAGCCGAGCCAGAGCCCGAGCACCACCAGCGTGATGCCGTTGGCCTGCGCGGACAGGATCTCCAGGCGGCGCAATCCGTACGTGTACCCGCCACGCGGCGGGCGGGCCGCGACCTTGGTCGTGACCAGGGCGAGCCCGATGGACGCGGCGTCGGTGAGCATGTGCGCCGCGTCGGACACCAGCGCGAGCGAATGGGCGATCACTCCGGCGACGACCTCGCCGGCCATGAACGCGACGATCAGCGCCCCCGCCGCGGCCAGCCAGCGGCCGTCGGCGTCCTGGCCTAGCGCGTGCGCGTGGCCGAGGTGCTGGTGTCGCTGGTGGTGGTGCCCAGGGTCCTGGTGTCCCGCCACGGGCGCCGACCTGCTCATCTGTTCCACCGCCCCTGCATCCCTGCAGCTTATTTACCCCTGCGCCTGCGGTGTAAGGCCCGCCCGGCGTCCACCGCAGGTCAGCGGGCTGTGTGCTAGGTCACAGCCGGGTGCTAGGTCACAGCCAGCGATGGCCCCTGGTCCCGCGTGACGCGCGGCGACCTGTTAACGGTCTCTTACGGTTCGCGGTGACTGCGGCGGGCTCGTCCGGGTTTGCCGTAGAAGAGTGTTATCGGGTTTCGCGACGCAGGCAAAGGACGAGTGATGGCTGAAGAACCCCAGCAGGACCAGCGTGCCACCCGCCGCTGCGTGCTCCTTGGCGCGGGGCTGCTCGGCGTCGGCGGCGTGCTGGCCGGGTGCAGCACCGCCGCGGTGCCGTACGACGCGAACGGGGCCGGCGCGGCACCAGCCCAGGCAGCCCCCCCGGCGCTGGCCTCATCGCCTGCGACCGGCGCCGCGGCCGGGAGCGCAGGCGCCGCCGGCGCCGCCACCGGCGCCGGCACGGCCACGGGCACCCTGCTCGGCCTCGTGACGGACATCCCTGTGGGCGGCGGCACGATTTTCACGAGCCAGCAGGTCGTCGTCACCCAGCCGGCCAAGGGGGTCCTCAAGGCCTTCAGCGCCGTCTGCACCCACATGGGCTGCCTGGTTAACACGGTCGCCAACGGCACCATCGACTGCCCCTGCCATGGCAGCGAGTTCAAGATCAGCAACGGGGCGGTCGTGGCGGGCCCGGCGCCCGCCCCGCTGCCTGCCCGCACGATCGCGGTTACCGACGGGAAGATCTTCCTGCTGTAAGCGCGGGCCCGGCGCCGCACCGCCGGCTGCCCTGGTCAGGCCGTTGGTCGGTCCGTTCCGGGAGCTAATGCCCTGGCCGAACGGGGACCGGCCAGGGAGCCTGAAAGCGTGGCGACGCGTTTCCTCCATCCCGGTCACGCGGCCCGGGCCCGCAGCCCGCGGCCCGCGCCGCCCGGGACGCCCGGCCGGCCCGGGTGGCCCGCCCCGCCCGCGGGGCGGGCGGCGGCGCTGGCCGCGCTGATGGTCGTGCTGTTCCTCACCTTCCTTGACAACACCGTGGTGAGCGTCGCGCTGGGCAGCGTCCAGGGCAACCTGCACGCCGGGGTGGCCGCCCTGCAGTGGGTGGTCAGCGCGTACGCCCTGACGTTCGCCAGCGCGATGCTCGCGTTCGGGATGGTGGGCGACGAGTTCGGCCGCAAGCGGGTCATGCTCATCGGCGTCAGCATCTTCGGCGCGGGCTCGGCGCTGTGCGCGCTGGCACCCGACGTCCAGCTGCTGATCGCCGGGCGGGCCGTCATGGGCCTGGGGGCCGCGGCCAGCGAGCCGGGCACGCTGTCGATGCTGCGGCACCTGTACCCCGGCGAGCGGATACGGGCGCGGGCCGTCGGCGTGTGGACGGCGGTCTGCGGGCTCGCGCTGGCGATGGGGCCGGTCGTCGGCGGCGTGCTCGTCGGGGTCTGGGACTGGCGGGCGATCTTCTGGTTCAACCTCATCTTCGGGCTGACCGCCCTGGCGGCGTGCGCGAGCCTGCTGCCGGAGAACGCCGATCCAGACGCGCACCGGGTCGACATACCCGGCTTCGCGTTCGGCGCGGCCGCGCTGAGCGCGCTGATCATCGCGGTGATCACCGCGGAGACCGCGGGCTTCGCCGCGACGGAGGTGGTCGCGCTGCTGTGCGTCAGCGCCGTGGAGGGCTCGGCGTTCCTGTGGTGGGAGCACCGCGCGTCGCACCCGCTGCTCGACCTGAGATACCTGCGGGTGCCCCGCTTCCTGGCCGCCAACCTCGTGGCCTTCTGCGCCTACTTCGCGACGTTCGCGGTCTTCTTCTTCACCGCGCTGTACCTGTATGAGGTGGCGGGCTACAGCGGCTACCGGATCGCCGTGGTGTTCCTCCCCATGACCGCGCTGATGATAGTGACGTCGCTGCTGGCAGGCCGGTGGACGGGCACGGCCGCGCCGCGCTGGACGATCTCCGCCGGCTGCCTGATCTTCGGCGCCGGGCTGCTGGTGACCGCGCAGGCCATCAGCCCGAGCCCGGACCAACTCCGGCTGGCCGCCGCCCTGGCGCTCACCGGCATCGGGGTGGGCAGCACCGTGGTGCCCCTCACCGCGACAGCGCTGTCCGCCGTGCCGCCCGAGCGCTCGGGGATGGCCGCCTCGGCCACCAACACCAGCAGGGAGATCGGCGCGGTCATCGGCGTCGCGGTCCTCGGCATGCTGGTCAACGCCCAGCTGAACTCCCATCTCATCGCCAGCCTGAAGCACCTGGGCGTCCCCGCGAACTTCTGGACGATCATCATCAACGCCATCGAGACCGGCACGATCCCGTCGTCGCCGCACGCCGGCGGCGCGCCAGGCGGCAGCGGGCCGAGCGAGCAGCAACTCGAACAGGAAGTCATCCGCGCGGCCTACAGCGCGTTCTACGCGGGCCTGCACGCCGCGCTGGTCCTGTCGGCCGTGCTGGTGTTCGCCGCCGGGCTGCTCACCCTGGTCATGCTTCGTGGCAGGATGACCGAGTGGGCTCGCTGATGCTGCTGGACACGGCGTCCCTGTACTACCGTGCGTTCTACGGGATGCCGGAGACCGTGACGGCGCCGGACGGCACGCCGGTGAACGCCGTTCGCGGCCTGCTCGACACGATCGCGCGGCTGGTCAGGGACGTCAGGCCGCGGCGGCTTGTCGCCTGCCTCGACGCCGACTGGCGTCCGCGGTTCCGCGTCGACGCGATCCCGTCGTACAAGGCGCACCGGGCCGAGCCGGACGGCACCGAGCAGACGCCGCCCGGCCTGGCCGTGCAGATCCCGCTGATCACCCAGGTGCTCGACGCCGCCGGAGTGGCGATCGCCGAGGGCGCCGGGTACGAGGCGGACGACGTGATCGCCACCCTCGCCGCCCGGTCGCCAACCCCCGTCGACGTCGTCACCGGCGACAGGGACCTGTTCCAGCTCGTCGATGACGCGCGCCGGGTCCGCGTGCTCTACACGCTCCGCGGGCTCGCGAGGCTGGAATCCGTCGACGAGGCAGAAGTCACGAAAAAATACGACATTCCTGGCAAGTCGTACGCGGACTTCGCCGTCCTGCGCGGCGACCCGAGCGACGGGCTGCCCGGCGTGGCAGGGATCGGCGAGAAGACCGCGGCGGCGCTGGTCAGGGCGTTCGGCAGCATCGACGGGATCAAGACCGCGCTCGACCTCGGACACGGCGGCTTCCCGCCCGGCACCCGCAAGAGGCTCGAGGCCGCCCGCGGCTACCTGGACGTCGCCCCGCCGGTGGTACGCACCGCCACGGACGTGCCGCTGCCCGACGTGGACGGCACGCTGCCCGCGCGCCCGCCAGATCCCGGCCTGCTCGCCGAGATAGGCGCGGCGCTCGGGCTCGGGTCCTCGCTGACCCGCTTCCGCGCCACGGTCACAGAAGGAGACGCGACATGAGCACCGACGCAGCGGCCGCCCTGTACCCCGCCGGGCGGCTGACCGCGGTCGCCGGCGCCGTCCGCGCGGCGGGCCTGTCCGCCCTGCTGCTGACGCCGGGCCCCGACCTGCGGTACGTGACCGGGTACGACGCCAAGCAGCTCGAGCGGCTGACCTGCCTGGCCATCCCGGCCGCAGGCGACCCCTTCCTCCTCGTGCCAAGGCTTGAGCTCGCCGCGGCACAGGC
The DNA here is from genome assembly GCF_030042015.1 of Trebonia sp. GTDB lineage: Bacteria > Actinomycetota > Actinomycetes > Streptosporangiales > Streptosporangiaceae > Trebonia. Next base: position 7,768 of record NZ_JASIAL010000226.1, read on the forward strand.
GTCGCCGGCGTCGGGCCTTGGGGTGGAGATCGTGCCCTGGGCAGAAACGCAGGATCCGTTCGGGATAGTGAAAGACAGGCTCGGCACGCTGACCTCAGTCGGGCTGTCCGACCGGATGTGGGCGCTGCACGTGCTGCGGTTCCGCGCGGCCTTCCCGGCGGCGGCACAGGAGCTCGCCAGCACGATCCTGTCCCCGCTGCGGGTCCGCAAGACGCCCGCCGAGGTCAGCGCGCTGGCCGCGGCGGGAGCGGCGATCGACCGGGTGCACGCCCGCGTGCCGCAGTGGCTGCGGCCCGGCCGTACCGAACGCGAGGTCGGGGCCACGATCGCCGAGGCCATCCTCGCCGAGGGCCATGCCCAGGTGGACTTCGTGATCGTCGGCTCAGGGCCGAACGCGGCCAGCCCCCACCACGAGGTCTGCGATCGCGTCCTGAGCCGCGGCGACGTCGTGGTCGTCGACATCGGGGGCACCATGCCGTCCGGGTACTGTTCTGACTGCACAAGGACGTACGCG
>NZ_JASIAL010000227.1:0-9275 GCF_030042015.1 Trebonia sp.
AACGCGCTTGCCGTGCACACCAGGCAGGCGCCGGACCCCGAGGCGGCGCTGGCCCGGCTGCGGGAGCCGCTCGCCGCGCTCGCCGCCGAGGTCGGCCTGACGCTCGAGCCGGGCCGCCTCGTGCTCGAACTGCGCCCGCCAGGTACCGACAAGGGAGCCGCGCTGCGGGCGCTTGCCGCTGAGCGCGGGGCACGCTCGGTGCTTTTCTGCGGCGACGACCTGGGCGACCTGACGGCCTTCGCCGCCGTCCGCGCGCTGCGCGCGGACGGCGTTCCCGGCTGCACCGTATGCAGCCGCAGCGCCGAGTCACCGCGCGTCGCCGCGGCCGCCGACCTCGTCGTCGACGGCCCGGCCGGCGTCGTCGGCCTGCTTGGCGCCCTCGCCGACGCCGTCAGCGCCGGCCGCGGGTTCTAGGCAGCCCGGGCCAGAAGCATGTCGGCCTGGCTCCCGCACGGCGGGAGCCAGGCCGACCACCCCGGGTAACCGGTGAAATCCAGGGCTCCGCTGCGCGAAGCCGGAGAACTTACCAGAGAACCTAGGAGACGATGACGACCTTCTCGGCCTGCTGTCCCCGGTCGCTCTGCGTGATCTCGAACTCAACTCGCTGGCCCTCTTCGAGGGTGCGGTATCCGTCCGCCTGGATCGCTGAGAAGTGGACGAAGACGTCCTTGCCACCGTCGACGGCGATAAAGCCGTAGCCCTTGTCCGGGTTGAACCACTTGACGGTGCCCTGAGCCATTCCAAACAACTCCCTAACTGCTGCTCGGGCTTCGAGCCCCGCCCTTTCAACCGCGGAACCCGTCGATCGCGACCCGCCGAGCCGTGCCAACGCACGCTCTCGCGCTCGCACCCTGCCTTGCCGGCTGCGACCGGAAACGACCTTACCCTGTGCGCGGCGTTCATGACGCCAGATAGCCGTCAATCGCGGCAACGTGCACCGCATTGGTCACCTGTGGTATCGCCTGCTGAGATTCCGCAGGCTGCTCAGCGCACGCCCGCGCCGTCGAAACCTGCCGCGATGAACGCCTCGAGCGTTGGCTTGATGGCCGCGGGAACCGCGACGGTCGGCTCGACCGCATCCAGCGTCTTCAGGCCATCGCCCGAGTTGATGATCACCGTTTCCGCGTCCGGGTCGAGCTGGTCGCCGGCGAGCAGCTTGCGCAGCACGCCGACGGTGACCCCGCCCGCGGTCTCGCCGAAGATGCCCTGGGTGCGGGCGAGCAGCTTGATCGAGTCCACGACCTCGGCGTCGGAGACGTCGGCGATCGCGCCGCCGGTCCGGCGGACCACGTCAAGCACGTAGGGGCCGTCGGCCGGATTGCCGATCGCGAGCGACTTGGCGATCGTGGCCGGCTTCACCGGCCGCACCACGTCCCAGCCGTTGGCGAACGCCTGCGACACCGGCGCGCATCCGCTGGCCTGCGCGCCGAAGACGCGCCACGGCCTGTGGTCGACCAGCCCCAGCGAGGCCAGCTCGGTGAACCCCTTGTCGATCTTCACCAGCTGCGCTCCTGAGGCGATCGGGACCACCACCTGGTCAGGCAGCCGCCAGCCGAGTTGCTCGGCGATCTCGAAGCCGAGCGTCTTCGAACCCTCCGCGTAGTAGGGGCGCACGTTGACGTTGACGAACGCCCAGTCGTCGTGCTCGCCCGCGAGTTCCGACGCCAGCCGGTTGACGTCGTCATAGGTCCCGTCGACCGTGACGAAGGTGCCGCCGTAAACCGCCGTGGTGATGATCTTCTGCTCCTCGAGGTTCGCCGGGACCATCACCACCGAGCGGATGCCGGCCCGCGCCGCGGCCGCTGCCACCGCGTTGGCCAGGTTGCCTGTCGACGGGCAGGCGAGCACCTTGAAGCCCATCTCGGTCGCGGCGGCCAGGGCCACGGCCACCACGCGGTCCTTGAACGAGTGCGTCGGGTTGCCGCTGTCGTCCTTTATCCACAGCCGCCGCATCCCGAGTTCGGCCGCCAGCCCGTCGGCGCGAATCAGCTTCGTGTACCCGGGCTCGGTGGTCGGACGGCTTGCGATGTCCTGCGGCACCGGCAGCAGGGCAGCGTAACGCCAGATGTTGGGCGGGCCCGCCTCGATGACGTCCCTGGTCAGCTCCGGGAAGTCGTAGCTGACCTCCAGCGGCCCGAAACACTCCGCGCACGCGTAGCAGGGGCCGAGTTCGGTGGTGCTGCCGCACTCGCGGCAGGATAGGCAGGTCGCGTTGCCGAGCAAGTTCTGCGCTGTCATGTGGGCGAGGCCTCTCTCCCATCTTTCCCAGCGGTCACCTTGACCACGGGCCGGACTTGGCACCATTCGCGCGCTCGCCTCGCCTTACTGAGGTGCGTGTCCGCGATGGTTGCCGGGGCTTCACAGGGCCGATCCCTCCACCCCTCTGGATGAGGTATTCAGTTGTCACGCCATGCTCCTTGCCGTCGCAGGCCGACGGCAAGTGGCGACGGCAGCAATCACTGTATCCGACGGGCTAATACCCCCGGCAAACGGGTTAATGATCGTTTCAACTAGTGTTGGACCATATGACTAACGACCCGAGTCGGCTGGTGCTCGTTGCCTCGAACCGGGGTCCAGTCTCGTTCGCCTTCGCCGAGGACGGGTCGCTGACCGCCAGCCGCGGCGGTGGCGGGATGGTATCCGGTGTGATGTCGGGGCTGGCGGCGATAGCCTGCGACGTTGAGGTCCTGTGGCTGTGCACCGCGCTCAGCGACGCCGACAGGGAGGCCGCGCGGCGCGGCGACCGGGTGGTCGAACCCGGCGACGCCCCGGTGCGGATGCTCGACATCCCGTCTGACATGTTCAGCGCCGCCTACAACGGCATCGCCAACTCGGTGCTGTGGTTCGTCCACCACCTGCTTTTCGACACCCCGAACCAGCCGCGTTTCGGACCGGAGTTCCGGCGCGACTGGAGCTGCTACATGGCGTACAACGCGGCCTTCGCCGACGCGCTCGCGCAGGAGTGCACGGCAGGCACCCGGGTGCTCATCCAGGACTATCACCTGGCGCTGGCACCGCGGCTGCTGCGGGAGCGGCGGCCCTCCGCGCGGATCGCGCACTTCGAGCACACCCCGTGGGCGCCGCCGGACTACTACCGGCTGCTGCCAGACGACATCGCCGTCGCCATCCTGGACGGGATGCTCGGCGCCGACCACGCGGGGTTCCTCGCCGGGCGCTGGGCCGCGGCCTTCCTCGACTGCTGCGAGGCCGTGCTGGGCGCGCGGGTGACCCGGGGCGCCGGCGGCGCCGGGCAGGTCAGGTACCGCGGTCGCACGACCGAGGTCGGCGTGCACCCGCTCGGTGTCGACGGCACGGCGCTGCGCGCCCGCGGCCGCCAGCCCGATGTCAGCATGCACGCGGACGCGCTTGCGGCCATGGCGCATGGCCGGCAGCTGATCGTCCGGGTTGACAGGACCGAGCTGTCCAAGAACATCGTGCGCGGCCTGGCCGCCTACCGGGAGCTGCTGCTCACGCGGCCGGGGTGGCGCGGCCGCGTGCTGCACCTGGCCTTCGCCTACCCGTCCCGGTCCGAGCTGGCCGAGTACCGCGAGTACACCGCGCGCGTCCACGAGCTGGCCACGGGCATCAACGCCGAATTCGCCACCCCGGACTGGGAACCGCTGGTCCTCGACGTGAAGGACGACTACGCGCGCTCCCTTGCCGCGTGCCGGATCGCCGACGTGCTGCTTGTCAACCCGCTGCGGGACGGCATGAACCTGGTCGCAGAAGAGGGTCCCATCCTGAGCGAGCGCGGCTGCGCGCTCGTGCTTTCCCGCGAGGCGGGCGCGGCGGCGCTGATCGGCGACGAGGCGCTGCTCATCAACCCCTACGACGTGACCGCCACGGCGGAGGCGCTGCACGCCGCGCTCAGCATGCCAGCCGCGGAGCGGCGGCGGCGGGCCGCGATGATCGCCGCGACCGCATCGGGGCGCGCGCCTGCGCGGTGGCTCACCGAGCAGCTCGACGCGCTGGGCTAGGCGCGGGCGCCGTCCCGCGTGGTCGCCGGCGCGACCGGCACACGGGCTGGTGAATGCCCTTCGCGGGGTCTTGACGTTTGCACTCTCCCCCTGAGAGTGCTAAACATGTCTTTGGCACTCTCCCTGTTAGAGTGCCAGCCAAACGGCGGGATCGGGCGATGAGGCAGTGCCCGGTGGCAGGAAGGGCCTGCCGCCTGGCATGCCGTCCGTCGCGGGCGTCGGCCGGTCTCACGCGTTCGCCACGGAGGACTGAAACCAATGGCAGCGAAGATGATCGCGTTTGACGAGGACGCCAGGCGCGGCCTCGAGCGCGGCATGAACCAGCTTGCCGACGCCGTGAAGGTAACCCTCGGCCCCAAGGGCCGGAACGTGGTACTCGAGAAGAAGTGGGGCGCCCCCACGATCACCAACGATGGCGTGTCCATCGCCAAGGAGATCGAGCTCGAGGACCCGTGGGAGAAAATCGGCGCCGAGCTCGTCAAGGAAGTCGCCAAGAAGACCGATGACGTCGCTGGCGACGGAACTACTACGGCGACGGTGCTCGCCCAGGCGCTGGTCCGCGAGGGCCTGCGCAACGTGGCCGCCGGCGCGAACCCGATGTCGCTGAAGCGGGGCATCGAGGCAGCGGTGGAGCGGGTCAGCGAGGAGCTGTCCAAGCTGGCCAAGGATGTGGAGACCAAGGAGCAGATTGCCTCTACCGCCTCGATCTCCGCAGCGGACACCGCGATCGGCGAGATGATCGCCGAGGCGATGGACAAGGCGGGCAAGGAAGGCGTCATCACCGTCGAGGAGAGCAACACCTTCGGCCTGGAGCTGGAGCTCACCGAGGGGATGCGCTTCGACAAGGGCTACATCTCGCACTACTTCGTGACCGACCCGGAGCGGATGGAGGCGGTCCTTGAAGACCCCTACATCCTGATCGTCAACTCCAAGGTCTCGGCTAACAAGGACCTGCTGCCGCTGCTCGACAAGGTCGTTCAGTCGGGCAAGCCGCTGGTGATCATTGCCGAGGACGTCGAGGGCGAGGCTCTCGCGACCCTGGTGGTCAACAAGATCCGTGGTCTGTTCAAGTCAGTCGCGGTCAAGGCGCCTGGCTTCGGCGACCGTCGCAAGGCCATGCTCGGTGACATCGCCATCCTGACCGGTGGCCAGGTCATCAGCGAGGAAGTCGGTCTCAAGCTGGAGAACGCGGACCTGGACCTGCTGGGCAAGGCCCGTAAGGTCGTGGTCACGAAGGACGAGACCACGATCGTCGACGGCGCCGGTGACGCCGAGCAGATCTCCGGACGGGTCAACCAGATCCGCACCGAGCGCGACAACACCGACTCCGACTACGACCGGGAGAAGCTCGAGGAGCGGCTGGCGAAGCTTTCTGGCGGGGTTGCCGTCATCAAGGCCGGTGCAGCCACCGAGGTCGAGCTGAAGGAGCGCAAGCACCGCATCGAGGACGCGGTGCGTAACGCCAAGGCCGCGGTCGAGGAGGGCATCGTGCCCGGCGGTGGCGTTGCCCTGCTGCAGGCGGGCAAGGTCGCGTTCGAGAAGCTCGAGCTGCAGGGCGACGAGGCGACTGGCGCGCAGATCGTGCGCCGGGCGCTCGAGGAGCCGCTGAAGCAGATCGCGATCAACGCTGGCCTCGAGGGCGGCGTGGTGGTCGAGAAGGTGCGCGGCCTGAAGCCGGGCCACGGCCTGAACGCCGCCACTGGCGAGTATGTCGACATGTTTGCGGCCGGCATCCCCGACCCGGCGAAGGTGGTGCGCTCTGCCCTGCAGAACGCCGCCTCAATCGCTGGGCTGTTCCTCACCACCGAGGCAGTGATCGCGGAGAAGCCGGAGAAGGAGAAGGCCCCGGCCGCTCCTGGCGGCGGTGACATGGACTTCTGATCCGCCCGGCCCGACAGGGCAGCTCGGAACGGAGGTCGCACCTCGCGACAACGGGCGGCTCCCCGGCGTTGGCCGGGGAGCCGCCCGCTTCCTGCCACGAGGGCGCGAACGCCGGTCGGCCTACCCGTCATGGCTTTCGCTCCCGCTGCAGCCGCAACTGTTTCATCACAAGTTCGCGTAGACCGTTACATTCCAAGGCGTGCCGGCTCCACAACGTGTTCACCGCGAGGGATCATCAGGCCATGGGCCCCCCGACTGAGCAGTTGATTCGCGACTACCTCAACCGGTTGTCGGTCGCGGCCCGCGATCTTTCTCCTGATGACCGGCGTGCGTTGCTAGAGCGAACGCGCGGTCTCATCGAGCAGCGCGCCGACCTGGATAGCCGACCGTCGACGATGGACGTCGGCAGGGTGCTGGCGCGCCTCGGGGACCCGGCGGCCAGGGTCGAGCAGGAGCGGCGACGCCTGGCGGCAGGGGGAAAGTCAACGCAGTCCGCGAGGCCGGGCCTGGCCGGCCCCCAGCGCTTCCTGCCGCGAGCGATCGGCCGCGAGCGCCGACGGTTGCGCGGCTCGAGCTTCCGGTGGTCGGCTCAGCAGCCTGTGCCGACATCGTCGGCGCCGTCACGGCCAGCGTCGGGCGCCGTGCCTGCCGAGGGGCTGGTGCCTGCCGAGCGACCGGTGCCTGCCGAGCGACCGGTGCCTGCCGACGAGGCACCGTCGACGGCCAGCGCGCCTTCGGCTGCCAACGGCACGATGCACGTCACGCCGGCACCGCCCGCCGCCGACTTGCCGCAGCCGCAGCCGCAGCGGCCGGGCTCTGATACCGGTGGCCGCAGCCGGGATGACGACGCGGCTCAGCGCGGCCCCGCGCGTCCGCAGTGGCGACGGCCTCGGGCGGGCGACATGGTGCTGCGCGCTCGCGTTAGCCGACAGCTCGGCCGCCTGGCAACCTGGATGCGCAGGCGGCCACTGGAGGCGGTAGCGGTCGTCCTGATGGGAATCGGCGGACCGATCTTTCCGCCGGTGTTTCTCATCGGCGCGACCCTCGCTCTCGCGTCTGAGTTGTGGGACGGGCGCGACAAGTGGATCGGGCTGGCGCTGCCCGTGGTGCTCACGGTGATCGGGCTCGCCGTGGGCGTCGCAGCGGGAGGCCGGGCACACTGGATGCACGAGAGCTGGGTGTATCTCGACGTCGTCAGCCGCGTCGCGCCGGCGCTGGGCGCCGGGTACCTGGCCTGGCGATGCCAGCACCCCCGGCACCCGGCACCCGTACCGCCGTTTAGCGCGCCCCGCAGGGCGTCCTGACCGCTGGCCCCGCCCAGGGTGATGCCGTGGCCCCGCCGCCGCGGCCACTGATTGACCGGACCCGACCCCGGGTATACAACGATCCCGCCCGACGCGAGCAAGGCCGGGTATCCGCTGAGGCTCCGCGGTCGGCGGAGCGGTAAGGCGCCCGAAACCGATACCCTTACTCGGGCGGTGCCCAGTACCCGCCCGCGCATTTTCCTCCTCGTGTAAGGTCTCGCTCGTGCCTACTGGCAAGGTCAAGTGGTATGACGCCGACAAGGGCTTCGGCTTCCTCACGCGTGACGACGGTGGTGAGGTATTCGTCCACTCGACGGCTCTCGAGCCGGCCGGCACGGCGCTGCGACCCGGCCAGCGGGTGGAATTCGGGATCGCGGAGGGCCGTCGGGGTACTCAGGCACTGCAGGTGCACCTGCTGGAGCCGCCGCCCACGGTGTCCAAGGTCCCGCGCAAGAGCCCGGACGAGATGGTGCCGATCATCGAGGACCTGATCAAGCTCCTGGATGGCGTCTCGAACTCCTACCGCCGCGGGAAGCATCCAGACAGCCGCGACGCAAAGAAGATCGCTGCGGTCCTGCGTGCCGTCGCCGCGGACCTCGAGACCTGACAACCGGGTCGCAGGCCGCCGGCTACCGGAACGTGCTGGCCGGGGCGGGCCCCGCCGTCGTGGGCCGCGCGCGCACGATCCGCCGCCGCCGCCCGACCAGGAGCCAGACAAGCGCGACCGCGAGTCCCACCGCGGCGAACGTAAGCCCTGCGAAGCCGCTGCCGGTCAGCGAGAACAGCAGGCCGATCAGGCCGCCGACTACCAGCGCAAGCTGATTCACCGTTTCGGAGAACGCGAACGCCGACCGTCGGATGTCCTCCGGAATCTCCCGCTGCAGGATCGAGTCGAGTCCTACCTTCACTAGCGTCTGACTGATCGCCGCAGCGAGTGCCGCTATCAGGACGGACGGCAGCCCGAACAGGATGGCGCACGCGACGCTGGCGGCAGTGGCGAGCGCGAACACCGTGAAGATCATGATCTGGGGTCCGCGCGATCGCAGCGCCGAGCCGATGCCCGTGCCCAGCATGCCGCCCGCCGCTGCCGCGGCCGCCAAACCGCCGAGCGCGATCGTGTCGGACACGTGCCCGAACCGCTCACTCCGCAAGATGAATGCCAGGAAGAACAGCAGGAAGCCGTAAAAGGCCCGCATTGCCGCGTTCGCACGCATGGCTTCACCGACGACTGGCCCTACCGGAGGGATGAAGAAAGGTCGCCGCGCGCGCCTGACCGGCCGGCCAAGCGGGATCGTGTCATGGCGGAAAGCGTCACCGGGCATCGCGGCATCCGGCATCGTGGCGCCGGGAGGATCACCAGGGAACGGGGTCGCGTACTTCGCGGCCGCGCGATCGGAGCGCCCGTTCGCCTCCGGTCCTGTCCATCTGGCGCGCCCGGCCGGACCCGCAGCGGCACCGGACCCGTCAGGCACGGCCCAATTGCCGTGCTCCTCAGGCGAGGGGACCTGAGCGGGTGCGTCAACGGTGTCGGGCAGCCGGAGGCCAAGGAGCATGGCGGCCAGGTAGATCACTGTGGCCACCCGAAGGACCCAGGCAGCGCCGTGGCCGCCGCCGCCCATGACCTTGTCGACGCCGAGGGCCAGCACCGCCCCGACTGACGTCGCAATCAGCGAAGCGAGGTTAGACCGCGCATTGGCGGTGACCAGGGTGATCTCCGACGGGAGCAGTCGCGGCGTGACCGCTGCCCTGGTGACGACGTAGGCCTTCTGCAGAACCAGGACACCGAAGGCGGCCGGTAGCAGGGTCAGCACGTCGTTGTACTCGACCGCACCCGACATGCCCCAGCACAGCAGGCCGCGCGCCAGCAGCGTTCCCATGAGGATGAACTTGTTTCCCTGCCGGACCTTGTCGAGCAGCGGCCCGATCAGAGGCGCGAGGATGGCATAGGGGGCAATCGTTACTAGCAGCGCGAATGCCGCACGTCCCCTCGCTTCTTCGACGGACGTGCTGAAGAACAGGCTGCCCGCCAGGGCGATGGCCACGAACGCGTCACCGACGCCGCCGCCCGCCGTCAGCTCTAGCAGGTGGGAGAACCCGGTCCGTGATGCGCCGG
>NZ_JASIAL010000228.1:0-16606 GCF_030042015.1 Trebonia sp.
GGGGCGGGAGTGTCGGTGCCGGTCCAGTGGGCGGCGGCAGCCGGGTCTGGTGTTCCGGCCCAGTGCGGCATCGGCTCGCCGGCCAGGTCGGCGCGGCGCAGTTCGGCCCGCCCGGCCAGGCGGTGGTCCGGTGATCGCCTCGGCCCACACGTACACCAGCGCGGCGAACCCTGCTGCTCGCGCTCGGCGCGGCGGCCGGGCTGCCGACCCTGATCGAGCGGGGCGAGGCGGCCGAGGCGCATGCCCGGCTCTGTGACCTGTGCGCGTGCCGGACCGAGGCCGCGAGCTGGGCGGTATCCGCGTGGGCGCTGGCACTGAACCGAGATCTTCCCGACGGCGAACTGGGTTTGGCCGCGGCGGCAGACGACGAGCCTGACAGCGAGCCACGCGGGCCGTCCGAGGAGCCCGGGCCGCCGACCACGCTGCGCGTCACCGTCCGGCCTGACGGCGGGCCAGTGCTCGCAGCGGTCACCGCGAGCGGCGTGTTCGTGATCGACGGCGTCCAGGCGCCCGCCCGCGGTCGCTGGCGGCGGGTGGCCACGGTGCGAGCGCCGCTGTCCCGCGACGTCGCGCTCGCGCTTGAGCCCGCGCCCGGCTTCGTGGTCTGGACCGACCACGACGGCGTCCGCGGCCGCGCGCTCCGCCTGCACGGGGCCCGGCCCGGCCTCGGCGATCCCCGCCTGCTCGCCATCCCACCCGCGGATGGACAGGCGCGCTATCCGGTCGTGGCCTTCGGACATCCGGACGGCGGGCTCTGCGTGCTGTGGACGTCCGATCGCATGAACCTAGCGCTGGCCGAGGAACGGGCCTGGGGAACTGTTCAGGGCGCCGTCCCGGTCCCGTGGGCCCGCGATGACGGCGAGAAGCTCGCGGGCCTCGACTGCTGCCGCCAGACCAGCCGTACCGGCTGGCTGCTCTGCCGCACCGACCGGGGGCGGCTGCTTGCCGCGCGCTGGGACCTGACCGTGAACGAGTGCGGCGGCTGGTTCGACCTGAACCCGCCGGCCGTCCCGGTCGCGGCGGCCGTCGCCTGCCTGCGCACGGCGCCGTTCGCGATCGCGGCCACCGCGGGAGGCCAACTGCTCAGCGTGGACGTGCGCGCGGCGGCGGACGGACGGACGCAGTGGCACAGTGTCGACCGGCCTCAGCAGATCCGGCACCAGCCGCCGGCCCGTGTGCTGGCCGCGGACGGGCCGCGGGAGCGGCCAGAAGATCCCGGCTGGCTCGCGCTCGCGGGCAATGGCAGTGTCTGGGCGATGCCCGTCACCCTGGCCGACGGCATCGTCGAGTGCGGGACCCCGGTCCCCGTCTGGACCGGGGAATGAGCGCGCACCCGGCCGACGGCGCGGTGCGGCCGGTGTACGTCGTGATCGACGCGTCGGGCTCGACCCTGCGGGGCGGGTTCGCGACCGCCAGCCAGCGGGCGCTGCCGCAGCTCATCGACGCGGCCGCCGGCCATCCGGGACTGCAGATGTCGGTCCTAGCGTACGGCACGCGAGCGGACACGCTGGTGTGGCTGACGGAGCCCGCGGACATCGAGCTGATCCCGGCGGTAACGCCCGCCGGGATGTCCTCGCTGGCGGCGGGGCTGCGGCTGCTCGCGGACTCCGTCAGGCACGACGCGTCGCGGCTCACCGCGGATGGCGTCCGCTGCCTGCCCCCGGCGGTGCTGGTGCTGGCCGACGGCCTGCCAACGGACCCGGCCGCCGACCTGCTCGACGCCAGGTCGGCGCTCGATGACGCGCTGGACACCGCCGCGCGCGCGGCGGCCGATGGCGGCCCCGCAGGCCCGGTCCCGGTGTTCGCGGCACCGCGGGACACCGACCCGCTCGCGGTCGCCGGGCTGCGCATGACGTTCGAGCCGCTGGCTGCCGGCACAGGAGACCTCGCCGGCTATGTTGTCGCGATCTTCGCCCGCCTCCTCGCCGGCCTATCAGGCAGCTGACGCCAGGCCGCCGCTGTGGGTCGCCGGTCCCGGGCGGGGCGCCCGTGTCCGTCAGATATACGCGTAGATGGGACGTTGCCGACCGATGGTCGGGGACGGGAGGCGGGGATGTCCACCATGACCGCGGCAACGGCCTGGTGCCGTGCCTGCGGCGCGCGGGCCGAGCGCGGCGACAACTGTTGCGGGCGGTGCGGGACGCCGCTTGAGCCGCCGTACCTGGGGCCGACCAGGATCGGCCGGGTTGTCGCCGTCAAGGGACGGCTGGGGCACCGCAACGGGGTCGCGCTACAGGAGTCCGCCGACGGCGTCCGGATCCTGGTGAAGGGCGACGAAACCGCCGAGATGCCGCTGGCCGATTTCGACGCCGCGAGCGCCGTCGACGTCCCGGGTCCTGCGGTTTGCGGAGCCGCCGGACGGCTGTGGAAGGCGCTGCGGGCACAGCAGGGCGAGGTGCTGCGGGCCAAGTGGAACCCGGAGGCGGTCGCCACCGCGGCACTCCAGCACGCCATGGTGAGCATGGGCGCCCGCCGTGCCGCTGCCCTCGACGCCCTGGCGCTCGGCGGCCATGAGATGCTGGCCAGCCTGGGCCTGCCGGCGCAGGAGACATGCTGGTACCAGGCGCGCGCCGCGGCGGCCGCGGGCGACACCCCCGCCCTCCTGGGCTGGCTGGAGCGGCTGCCGGCGCAGGGCTACCCGCTCCGTGTGCGATTCCTGCTCAGCCGGGTGGCTGACCTGCTGCGGGACGGGCCACTGGGCATCCGGGCCGCCGCTCAGCTCGCGCCGTTCGCGGCGGCGGACCTGGACGCCCAGGCGCTGCACGCCGCCCTCGCCGCGCCGGGTACCGCTGACCCGATCGCGCCGCTGCTGCCGTTCGCGCTCGCGGTGGAGGGCGCCGGCGGGTCGCTGGCCGGGTGGGCGAGCGCGATCGCGGACCTGCGGCCTCCGGCGACGCCGTTCCCGGACAGCATGCCTACCGCCTGGACGCTCGACACCTACCTCCGGGTGAGCGCCGGCGCGGACTGCGCCGCCAAGGTGGATGTGCTGCGACTGGTGCCGACCATGCTGCTCGACGACATGATCGAGCGGGGCGCGATATCGCCTGAGCTGGCCAGCCAGCCAGGATGGAACGCGGCGAACGCGGCCTACCTGCGCTGCCGCCTCATCCCGGGCGAGGCGAGCGCGGCCGACCTCAACGAGGCCCGGTTCACCGCCGAGCTCGCGCGCCGTTACTACCTGGCCGGGAACTCCGCCGAGCTGGCCGCGCTCCCCGCCGACGACGACGCCGTGCGGCACTACGGCGCACTCGCCGCATGGCGGTCCGGCGTCGGTCAGGCCGGCCTGGAAGGACTGCGCCCGGCGGCGCGGGCCGTGCTGAGCCAGCTAGCCGCGGTGCGAGCCGCGGTCCAGTCCGGACAAGAGGTTGTGCTGCCCGCAGACCTGGCCGCCGACCCGACCTGCTGGCCGTTGCTGTGGCGCAGTGCCATACAGGGGTCGCTGCGGCTCCCCGGCGAACTGGCCGGACGTTACCAGCGCTTTGCCGACTGGCTGGACCTGTGCGGGATCCAGTGCCTGCTGTTCGAATCCCGCTGGGCCGAGGCGATCACCGCGGGACAGGCTCTGGCAGCTCGCACCGCGCTCGAGGTGACCAGCGATGAGGCACTGAACATGGTCGCGTACGGCCAGTTCCAGCAGGGGCAGCCGATGAGCGCGCTGCAGACGCTGGACGAGGCGCTTGGCGGCAGGTACACGACCGGCCTGCTGGTCAACGCGAGCGTGGTCGCGGCCAGCCTGGGATCGGTGGCCGCGCTGCCCTACCTGGCTCGGATTACCCGCTCTGAGCAGGACCAGGCGGTGCGCTCTGGCGCCTTCCAGCGAGCGGTCGACCTGTGGATGCAGGACGCCGAGTCGCCGCAGTACCCGGAAGCACTCCGGTCGCTGGTCCGTGAGGCGCTGGCACTTCCCCAACCCGACGAGTTTCACCGCAAGCTGCTGCGGCTGGCCTGCATCCAGGACACGGCCTGGCTGGCGGGAGACGCCATCGTCCGTTCTGAGGGATCTGGACAAGTCGATGCGGCGCGGTACCGGCGCACCTGGGCCCGGGCCAGAACCGACGGTTACAAAGAGGACCTTTCCGACGTGGCGAAGCTGCTCGGCGTCCTCGCCGGGCGGCCCTCCCCGCCCGTCTGGGCGCGGCAGGAGCTGTACCGGTTCGTCAAGCTGCTCGACGATGCCGTGCATACCGACTTCGGTGAGGCACTGGGCCTGGTACCGACGATCGAGGCACTGCTGTCGGCTGGGGTGCTCGAATTGCCCTACCAGCTCGTGTTTGCGGCGCAGGCGGCCACGCACACCGCTGTCTACCTGTCCGAGCACGACGGATGCGTGTCGCGCGACTACGAGCAGCGGATGCTGTTCGACACCGTGCGGCTGTATACGCAGCGGCAGTCCGAGCTGACCGAAGCCGAGCAGGAGTTCGTGCGGAACGAGCTCACCAAGTGCGTCGTGATCACGGCCCGCGCGGTGGCCCTGTCCATGATCCGCGAATGGGACAACGCCACGGAGCGGTTCAACGCGCTGGTGCAGCGCGCGCGGGTCGACTACCAGAATCAGTACGCGATCGCGCGGATGAAGCGCGACATCATGGACGACGAGCTCGATCCCCTGGTCAGGAGGCTGCGTACCTACCTGAACCTGATCGGCGAACTGCCGCTCAACGACGCCGGCAAGGAATTCCAGCCCCTGCTGTCCAGCATGGTCAGTGACTGGTCAGCGGAAATCGCCCGGCTACGGCCAAGCCTGTGAGGTGACCGTCATGGACCGCAATCCCTACGTGATCCTGGGCATTCCGTTCGGGGCCTCTCGGGCGGAAGCGAACGCCGCGTTCGCGAGGAAGGCGCGCGCGCTCAGCCGCGATGGCGCGGACCTCGACCTGATGACGGACCTGACATGGGCGCTCCAGCGGATCGACGTGTCGATAAGCGAGCCGGCTACCGCCATGGAGATATACCGGATCCCGGCCGATCCGGAGGCGTTCCAGGGGGAGGGAAAGGGCGTGCTGCACCCGCCGCCGGAACGGCTGGCCCCGGCCGGCGGGGACCGGGACGCGGCGCTTGAGACGCTGCGGCACGCGGCGGCACGCGAGTACCTCCGCCACCTAGTGACGGTGCGCGCGGCGAGGATCGCGCTGCCACCGCCCTGACACACGAGAACCGAGGAGGAAACCCTTGATGACCAGGCGGTGGCGGGAACTGCGTGCCGCGGTCGAGCGGATCACCGGCCAGATAGATCAGCTCGACCGTCGCGCGGAGAAGATGGAGGTCATCCTCATGGTGCGGGAGCCGACGACGAACGTGGCGGCAGAGGCCTACGAGGGATTGCGCAAGCAGGTGGTCACCGCGGTGTCCGAGCGGATGGCGCACCTCACGCAGCTTGTCCAGCTTGACGCGGCGCTGACCGCGGGGGCTGACGCGGACTCGGTGGGCAAGGTCGTGCGCGGCTGGATAGAGCAGGCCTCGCTGCAGCGGATCGTCGATCCCGACCATCCCCAGCGAGACCTGCTCTTTGAAATGGTGGAGGACCTCGGCGGACGTTATGAGGTCCTGGAGCCCGCCTACATGGACGCGGTCACCGGGCGGGTCATCAGGCGCGGCAGCATCCGGCGGGCGGACGTCGCGGCCGAACGGCCGGGT
Organism: Trebonia sp.; assembly: GCF_030042015.1. Classification (GTDB taxonomy): domain Bacteria; phylum Actinomycetota; class Actinomycetes; order Streptosporangiales; family Streptosporangiaceae; genus Trebonia. Next base: position 5,635 of record NZ_JASIAL010000228.1, read on the forward strand.
ATGCCAGACGAGCGGCGGGCCCCCTGGGAGGTAGCGCAGTGAGCGTCGCGTACGGAATCGACTTCGGAACGACCAACAGCGTGCTGGCGCGGGCTACATCGGCGGGAACCGAGGCGATCATCCTGGACGACCAGCTTCCTGGCGAGTGGCAGGGGACCGGCTTTGACAAGGTGCTGCCCTCGGTGATCGGATTCGACGGGGCTGAGCGGCCGCTGTTCGGCTGGCTGGCGAAGACGAGCGAGGGAGCCAAGCTCGAGGCGGTCAAGCGGCTGTTCGCCACCGAGGACGAGGTGGTCATCGGCGATCGCAAGCTCAAGGTGGAGACCGCGGCCGCAGCGTTCTTCCGGCACATACAGCAGCGGGCGGCGGTCAGCGGGCTGCTCGAGCGGCTCGACCGCGCGGTCGTCACGATCCCGGCCAACAGCAGGGGCAAGGCGCGCTACCGGACCAAGCTCACCGCGGGCCTGGCCGGCATCGAGGTGAGCGCGCTGATCAACGAACCCACCGCCGCCGCGATGGCGCATGCCCGGGCGATCGGTCAGAACCAGCGGATCCTCGTCTTCGACTGGGGCGGCGGCACGCTGGACGTGACCGTTCTGGAGGCCATCGACGGGATCTTCATCGAACAGTCGTCCAAGGGCATCCAGCGCCTGGGCGGCATCGACTTGGACAAGAAGTTCATGGACACACTGCTGCCGCGAATCCCGGGCTCCGGCTCATGGCGCCCGCACGAAGAGGGACTGTTCCGCGTCAACCTCGAGCGCGCCAAGATCGCGCTGTCGTCCGCTGAGCTGGCGCCCGTGCCGCTGCCAGGGGGCGGCTCGATGGAGGTCACCCGCGGCCAGTTCGTGGAGGCCGTGCGGCAGCTCATCGAGCGCACCCGCGAGCCTGTCGAGACCTGCCTGCGGGAGAGCCCTGGGCGCATCGATCACCTGGTCATGGTCGGCGGCAGCTCGAAGATCCCCGCGGTGCAGCGGATGGTCGCGGATATCGTGGGCGTCGAGCCCGACACCAGGGTCGACCCGATGACCGCGATCGCCGAGGGAGCCGCGATCGCCGACGCCATCCTCCAGGGCATCATCACCGATCTGCAGTTCTTCGTCGGCACCGAGCACGCGCTCGGCACCGTGGTGCACAACGACGACGCTCCCCGGGAGGGGGAGTTCTCTGTGCTCATCGGCCGCAACACCAAGTACCCGGCCAGGGCGACCGACGGCTACACCCCGGCCAACGACTTCCAGGAGGAGGTCGCGGTCCAGGTCATCGAGGGTGATCCGGAAAAACCGATCGGCCATGAGGACAACGTGATCCTCAAGGACTGGACCGTGACGCTACCGGAAAAGCGCCTCAAGCAAGACTCTGCCTTCGACATCACCTACCTGTACGACGTGGACGGCATCTTGCACGTCACCGTTCAGGACAAGCGGTCCGGACGGATCCTCATGGCGGAGGAGCTGAGCTTCGGCGCCGCCCAGGACCGGTCCCAGTTGCCGCACCTGCGCCGTGAGGTGGACCAGCTAATGAGCGGGACAGCACCGATGCCGAACGGACACGCCGACGGCTCGCCGCCATCGACGCTGAGCGCCGCCTCGGTGAGCGCGGTCAAGAAGGCCAGGGACAAGGTGATCCCGTTCGTGACAGACGAGGACAGGCGGCGCCTAGAGGCGCTGATAGCCGCGCTCGAAGGTGCCGGGCCGCAGGACGAAGCGGACTGCAGGTCGGCGCTTGAGCGCGAGCTCAGAGTCCACGCCTACCTGCTGTTGAGCTGAGGGTGCGCAAGCGAGAGCACAGGCGCGACAACGATCAGTGTCAAGCGGCTGATCGGGCACAGCACCGCCCGCTGGACCGGGTCGCGGACGCGGCGGAGATCAGCCGCCGCGCCGAGCTATCGCGGCAGAAGGAGCGGACGGACAGCAGGCTGGGTCATGCCTTCACCGAGCACGTCGACGCCTCCGACGAGCAACTGCGGCGGCGGGCGAAGGAGGGGGTAAACACGCGCGGGCATGACGAAGGCTTCATTCCCGAGAACGTGACACGGTGGCAATCGGACGCTGCGAGCGTGATCACGGCGGATAGGCTCTGGCGTACACCCCAGGCACAGCAGGTACGCGGCGACATCGAGGCCAAGCTGCGCGCGGGACAGCCGGCCAGGCAGAGCCTCACCGTACGGGCACCGCTGTCCCAGGTGCTCGGGCCCAACTGGCGCCACGATGTTTACGGTCGCTCCCGCGCGTCGCACGGGCGTCAGCTCACTGCGTGGGGCGACGATGGCCAGGCGGTCGCCGTCTACCGCAGGCACAGCGATGGCCGCTGGTACCTGCATACCTGCTATCCAGACCCGGGCCCGCTTCCTGGCCCATGAGGAGTAACAGATGCTTAGCGAGCGCCTGTGCGACTTCCTTGATGACTGGTGCGGCCTTGACGGCGAGGCCGCTGAGACGGCGCAAATGCTGTGCGGGCCGGGCGGCGCATATTACCTCGAGTGGCTGCCGACCGAACTCGACCAGGCCATTCGCGAGCACGCAATCACGCCCGAGTTCATGAGCACGAGGCTGGGAATGCACTTCGAGGATCAGGCTACGCTCGACCGCTGGCTGCGCCAGCGCTGGGAACTCTGGTTCGCGCGGCCCGGTCAGGACTGACGCGCGGTCACCTTCGCGGCCCGCGCGGGGGCTGCGGAACCGACAGGACCCGCGGGATCGGTGGGGCCTTCGGGATCGGCAGGACCAGTGGGGCCGACAGAGCTGACGGCACCGCGGCGGCGGCGCATGTCGACGAGAACGGTGAGGTCTGCCGCGGACAGCGCGGGACCCAGTTCCACGGCGCTGTCTGCGGTCGCGCGGAGCAGCCTGTCAACGTCAGCGAGCAGCGCGCCGTCCACGAACACCGCGGCGCTGTTGTCGCGCTGCTGCAATTCCCATGCCGTGATGACGATCGGCAGCACCGCTACGGCGAGGCGGACAAGCTCGGGATCGGCGCGGTCAGCAGCGAGCATCGTCGCCGTGGCGGGGTTCCCGATGGCCGCCCGTGCATGGCCGACGCCCTCGGCGAGCAAGTCGCAATACTCCGCGGCCTGCGCCGGGGTGCCTCCGGCCGGATCGAGGTGGGCAAGCAGCCTGCCCACGATGGCCACCGCCGCCTGACGGCTGGTACGCGCGCTCGTGAACTTGGCACTGTATTCGGCGAGCTCGCCCTGGGTTACCTGCTCCCTGACCTGGACGCACGCGCGCTCTGCGGCCAGCGCCTTGCGCAGGCCGTCAGCCGACGCGGCCTGCGAGGCGAGGAAGGACGCATAGTTCTGCAGGTGATACCGCTGCGGAGCGGGCAGCGTCGCCGGGTCGTCTAGGTCTCGCTCAGGATCGACGCCGCGCGCGAGCATCGCGTTACGCCACAAGCCGGCGAGGTCGCCCTCCGCCGCATCCAGCCGGGATAGCGCCATGACCCCGATCTCCAGCAGGTATGACGCGGTTCCCGGGTCGAGCACGCCTGCCCGCCAGGCGTGCGTCAGCCGGTCCAGCTGCTTGGCCAGGCTCGCGGCGGCGGCGGCCCGCTCTGCCGACTCAAGGTTTCCCGAACGACTGAGGTCCCACGCCTCGCAGTACGCGGCGTAGCCGACGAGCAGCAGCGTCGCCGGGTCATCCGGTCCCAGGCATCGCGCGGCGGCGCTCGCGGCGTCATTACATAGCGCACGGGTCGCCGCCCGGAATTCGGGCTGGGCCACCAGCAGGTCGTCGTAGAACCGGAGATAGTTCGCCAGCACGTGCGCAGTGATCAGGTGAGCCCGCCGGGAGAGCCGCGAAAGCCGACCCACGTCGATCCCGGTCAGCAGCCGTGAAACCTGCGCCAGATAGACGCGCTTGCCGGGACTGTCCGCGATCGGCAGCGCCGAGAAGACCTCGGCGACGAATGGCGCGATCGCTGAGCCAACTCGCACATAGGTCTGGACGCTGCGGTGACCGGGCGTCGCCTCGTCCACCCACGTGATGCCCCGCCCTGGGTATCCGATCTGAAGGAGCCTGTGGCACCACCGCGTCGCGATGTCGTCGAGCATCTCGCCCTGGCTGAGCAACGTCCCGTCCGTGGCGGGGAGCGGCAGGCCGAGCATCGGCAAGGTGACGTCGACCAAGTCGAAGCTCGTCGGAAGCTGCGGGCTGGCTGGCTCCTGCCCAGGCGAGTCGGCAGCCGACCCGCCCTCGACGGCAGCGCCAAACTCGCAGCGAGCCGAATCGGCCAGGCCCGGCAGCCACAGGTGCTGTCCCCACGGGGTAGTGAGCGCCCGCTGGATCGCCCGTGCCTGGATCGCCGCCGCGACCAGCGCAGGCTGGCCGCGGAAGGCCTCGAGCACGAGCCCGGCCCAGACCGCGAGCCGGATCTCGGTGCTCGAGTTCTCGCTGGCGAGATAGCGACTTACCTCAGCGACCGCCGCGGTCACGTCCTGCAACAGGCGGTTCGCCCCGGCGAGAACCACGGCGGCCTTGGTGTCAGGACCGTAGCGGTTCAATGTCGCGTGAGCGATCGAGGCCGGGGTCGGGCCCCGGCGGGGGGTCCAGACCGCGCGGCCCGCCGGCAGCCACGCGTGGGGTTCGGCGTTCCCGGGTTCCGCCCCGCCGTGCGCGGCCCCGGCGTCCAGCTCTGCCTGGACGTCGCGGGCCGGATAGGGAGCGCCCCGGGCGATCTCGGTGAGGGTAATCCGGGCGAAGTCGCACACCCATGTGCATCCGAAGGGGCTCTGCTCCCAGACGACGCCGAACAGCGGACCCAGCTTGCGGGCAATGCGGACGGCCACGACATCGGATCGCGGGACCTCGAGATCAGGCATTGATGCGGTCAGCGGAAGCACCACCCAAGCATAGACGACGGCTACTTCGATAGCAATAAAAGCTTAGAAACTTATTGCTTCGAGCTAGTAAAGTAGTCAAACTACTTCTGTGAACACAAACACGGGGACTGTCCTTCGTTATGCAACCGATTGCTTCGCGCCTGCCCGTGCGGTCCCGCACGCCGCGGCGGTCGCCGCCGTCCCTGCTCGCGGCAACGTGCCAGCCGCCCAGGTTCGTATGCCGTTCCGTCTAGAGCCTGTCCCGCAGCCGCTGTCACTCCGGGCTCTGGCCGCCTGCGGAGGGCTGCACGAGGCGGCCAGTGTTCCCGGCGAGGTGGCCCGGCTCCGTTCCGAGGCGTTCGAGGTGGCGCTGCCACTGGTGTGGGAGCGGCACACGCGGCCGCTGGAGGCGCGCAAGGGTCACGGCTGGTGCGCGACCGAAGTCCGGCGACTGGCACCCGACTGCGCCGACGGATTCACCGACGACCTGGAATCCGTGGTCACCGCGCTGCTCGGCTACACCCGCCCGATCTCCAACCTGGAGGGCTGGATCACTGTCCGGATGGCGAACGCGATCAAGGACGGGCACCGGGTTCGCCGGGCCAGGGAGATGGGCGCGCAGCAGCGCGTCCGCGTCCCCGCTCGGCTGGCGATGCGACTGGGCAACGACCGGTGGCTGGTCGCGCTCGCCGACCGCGTGCTGCAGTGGGCCGGCGTCCGGCACACGGCGGGCGCGGGACTGTGGCCGCTGGGCGCCTGGGCGGAGGACCACGCGGCGATCGCCGGGCCGGCGGCCGGGACACCTGGTGACGAAGCCGTCGCCGGCGACCTCGAGGTCGTCCTGGCGACCATGAAGGACTACGACGCAGCCTGGTATGAGAAGTACGTCGAAGCGCCGCTCGGGCGCAAGTGGGCACCGGTCGCGAGGGAGAACTGGCTCGGCGCGGGCCGCGCCATCGCCGACGAGGCGGCGTACCTCGACCTGGTGCCGGGTCACGAGCGAGACGATACCCGGCTGGCAGAAGTCGCGTCCGCGTGCCTGGAGCTGATCAGGCACGGGCTCGCCGACGGCGGCGAGCCGGAGCAGGTCGTCACGGACGCGCTCACCGCCAGCTTCGTATCCGAAGACTCACTAAGCGACGAGTTCGCGGGCGGGGACCCGGGCGACGTCGTGGCGGCCGTCCTGGCGGACGCTGCGGCGCTGGACCGCCTGGTGGACGAGGTCCTGGACATCGTCGGCACCGCGGTCCCAAGCCTGTGCTGAGGCCCGTGCCGAGTTCGCTTCGCCTCAGTGACTGACCCGGCCGGACAGTCCCGCCCCGGAATGGACGACCCGGCCCGCAAGCGAGGCGGATGGCCCGGCGAGCAACTGGTGCACCTCGTCGCGGACAGAGTTGAACGCCCCGAGCGGGGTGATGCTGGCGTCGTCGAGGACGAGGCTGATCACCGTGCAGGCGAGTTCCGCCAGGCGAGCCGCGCGAATCGTCCCGGCCGGCTCGCCGGCGCAGTGCCCGCGTCTGGCCGCGAGCACCTTCATGTCCTCGGCCATGCACCCCGGCGGGCCCGCGGGATGGCACGCCGCCAGCGGCCGGTTATCGCCCGCCCAGGCGGCGAGCGCTCTCAGGTAGGCGGCGGCCCACTCGAAGGGCGCCATGTCGAAGGCGTCGGCGATCTTGATGACACCCTCCCGGTAAGGCCAGAACGCGATGACTTTCGCCTCGGCCACGAGAGCGGCACCCGGTATTACCGGTGGGCCTTCGCCCGCCCGGCGGGCAATCGGCTGTCTCTCTTGGTTGCGGTGCCATCGCTCGTGCACAGGCTCGGCAGAGGCGAATTGAGCCCGCTCCGCCTGCGCGTCGCGCCTAGCCCGGTACCAGAGCGACGTGGGTGTTGACCTTAGTTCCTGACTGATAGTCAGTTCCTGACTGATAGATGGCATTCCCCCACCCCCTGGACGCTGCCGCCTTGTCCGGCTGGTTTAGAGACGCTGGATCGCACATGCCGGTTTACGGATATGGCCCACTATCAGCATTTCAGGCTCAAAGACGTAACTGCCGTATTGTTCCGGCACGTAGCGGGTTGGCGCAGGCGATCGACGTCCAGCCGACCAGTTCCGCGGCCGGGGCGAACGGTGGCGGGCGCGGTGAGCACTGCCTCCGGGGCTGGCTGACGCCGAGCAGCTCGAGGGCCTGCCGCTGAAGAGCGGTAGGAGTGGTGACTAGCCGGAAGCCGGGGTGGCGGGGTCCGCGGGTGCGATGGTGTTCAGGCAGATCGTGCCGAGGTCGGCGAGCAGGGTGGCCAGGCTGTGTACCGACTGGTTGCCGGCCTCGCTCGGCCACGGCCCCGTGATCATCGAGGTGACCGGGCGGCAGACGTTCACAGGAACGCCCGCTGCCGTGGCGGAGGCGATCAACCGCAGCGTGCAGGACGACGCCTGCGACGGGTTCATCCTCGTGCCGCACCTGATCCCGGCCGGGCTTGACGAGTTCGCCGCCAAGGTCGTGCCGCTGCTGCAGGAGCGGGGCGTGCTGCGTGCCTCGTACGAGGAGGGGACGACGCTGCGCGACCGCCTCGGGCTGCCGCCGGCCAGGCCGGCGGCAGCCTGGGCCGCGGCACGGGGCCAGGCGTAACGGGGCGACGGGCGCGGCCTCGGGCGCTGCCTCGGGCGCCTCGGGCGCGTCGAGCGCCTCGGGCGAGGACCCGGGCGCCTGGGGCGAGGACCCGGGCGCGGGCCCGGGCGACCGCCTGAGCTCTAGCTGCGGGATCAGCCAGGTCGCCAGGAACGCCAGCGCCGCGACCGGGACCGCGACCAGGAACACGGTCTGGATCGACTGCGCGTAGCCGGCCACGTAGCCGTGGTGGACCGCGGCGGGCAGGCGGCTGAGCAGCGCCGGAGTGGCGTCCGCGCTGCTGAAGCCGCCCGGCAGCGGCAGCCCGTGCAGGTGGCTGGCCAGGTTCCCGGCCAGCACGTTAGAGAAGACCGCGCCGAAGATCGCGGTGCCGAACGACCCGCCGATGGAGCGGAAGAACGTGGCGCCTGAGGTCGCGACGCCCAGCTCGCTGTGCGGCACGCCGTTTTGCACGATGATCACGAGCACCTGCATGACGCCGCCGATGCCCATCCCGAACACGAGCATGCAGGCCGCGTCCGCCAGCGTGGTCGAGCCCGTGCCCATGCGCGACAGCAGGAACAGGCCGAGGGTCATCACCGCCGTGCCGGCGATCGGGAACAACCGGTACTTGCCTGTCCGCGAGATGATCTGGCCGGCCGCCGTCGAGACCGCGAGCAGGCCGACCATCATCGGCAGCAGGTACACGCCGGAGACGGTCGGCGAGGCGCCGCGGACGACCTGGAAGAACGCCGGCAGGTAGGTGATCGAGCCGAACATCGCGAACCCGACGATGAAGCCGACCGCGCTGGTCACCGAGAAGGTGCGCAGCCGGAACAGGTGCAGCGGCAGCACCGGCTCGGCCGCGCGCCGCTCGACCAGGACCAGCAGGCCGATCAGCGCGGCGCCCGCCACGCCGAGGATGTAGATCGGGGCCGACCGCCAGGGGTAGGTCGTGCCGCCGAAGCTGGTCAGCAGGATCAGCGCGGTCGCGGCCAGCGACAGCACGGCGGTGCCGAGGTAGTCGATCGAGTGGTGCACCCTGCTTAGCTGGCCGGGAACCTGGCTGGCCACCACGAGCAGCGCGATCACGCCGATCGGCACGTTGATGTAGAAGATCCAGCGCCACGACAGGTAGTCAACGAAGACCCCGCCGAGCAGCGGGCCGATCACGCTGGCCATGCCGAACACCGCCCCGAACAGCCCCACGTACCGGCCGCGATCGCGCGGCGAGACGACGTCCCCGACGATGGCCTGCGCGCCGACCATCAGGCCGCCGCCGCCAAGGCCCTGCAGGGCGCGGAACGCGATCAGCATGATCATCGAGGTGCTGATGCCGGACAGGATCGAGCCGATCAGGAAGATGACGATCGACGCCTGGAAGAAGATCTTCCGGCCGTACTGGTCGCCGAGCTTGCCCCACAGCGGGGTGGACACCGTGCTGGCGAGCAGGTAGGCGGTGATCACCCAGGCGATGTGCGAGCCGCCCGACAGGTCGCCGACGATCGTCGGCAGCGCCGTGGACACGATCGTCTGGTCGAGCGCGGCGAGCATCATGCCGAGCATCAGCGCGCCGATGATCAGCAGGATGCGGCGCCGGCCGAGCCCGGGCACGGCACCGTCGGTAGCGGGTGTTGCCATCACTGGCTGTCCTTCCTCTTTGTCACGTCTGCCGCGACCTGGCGCAGGGCGCCGTGCTCGGGCAGCCCCGCGGCGAGCGCCTGGAATGCCCGGTCAATGAGCTGGCCGAGGTCGACCGTGCCGCTGGAGCCCGCCCAGAACGCGAGGCAGCCGCGGATCACGCCGACGGCCGCGGCGGCCAGCACCCCCGGGTAGGGGTCGCGTTCGGGATCGGCGTGCAGGCGCTGCGCCAGCCCTTCGGCCACGGCCTGCTCGATCATCACCATCTGCGCCGCCTGCGCCTCGCGCGCGTGCGGGTCGGCGCGCGCCGCCTTGACGCGGCGCTGCCAGTCCGCCGGGTCGCCGCCGAGCGCCAGCAGCTCGCCGGTCATCGCGCGGGCGTCCTCGGACATGACGGCCCGCAGCACGCCGATCGCCGGCTCGCCGGGCGCCTCGCTGGCGATGCGCTCGCGCAGGACCGCCGCCCGGTCCGGGGCCCCGCCGAACAGCGCGGCCTCCTTGGACGGGAAGTAGTTGAAGAACGTGCGCGGCGACACGTCCGCCGCCGCGGCGATGTCCTCGACCGTGACGTTCGCCAGGCCGCGTTCGGCGACCAGGTCGAGCGCCACCCGGCGCAGCAGCCTGCGCGTGGCCAGTTTCTTGCGCTCCCGCAGCGAGGCGGGCGGTGCTGTCCCGGTCGGCGTGCCTGCAGATGTCATCATGCGCTCTCTGAAATCTTGCATCCTATAAAAACTTGCATTTACTGCATGATTACACCATGCGCAAGGAAGGGACGCAAGACCTTGGCGGGTTCAGCCGGGCAGCAGGGTGAAGTCGGCGAACTCGAAGCCGGGCGCGACCACGCAGCTGACCAGCACCTCGCTGTCGGCCGCCGGGCGCGCCGCCTGCCAGTGCCCGCCGGGGATCACGTGCTGCGGAACCTGCCCGGCGGCGAGGTCCGCGCCAAGCGGCACGACGTCCGGCTGCTGCGCGGGCAGGTCGGCCGGCCCGCCGTCGAGCAGGAGCAGCGGCCCGCCCGAGTGCCACAGCCAGGTCTCATCAGAGCGGACCCGGTGCCAGCGCGACTCCTCGCCGGGCAGCAGCAGGAAGTAGATCACCGTGGCCGCGGTGCGCGGGCCGCGGTACCCGGCCGGCAGGAACTGCTGGCCGGACCGCCAGGTCTCGCGATACCAGCCGCCCTCGGGGTGCGGCGCGAGGTCAAGCAGTTCGGCTGTCCGCGGCCGCGCGCCGCCCGGGTTCACGGCACCGGCGTGCCGAAGGGGCTGGCGGGATCGCCCGTCAAGCCACAGCGCCCAGGTCCGGACGTCCTTGATCCGGAACACCTGGTGCACCGCCCACGGATCGGCATCGAAGATCGACCGCAGCGTGCCCTCATCGGCAGCCTCGACCGCCAGCAGCGCGATGTCCTCACCGGCATCGCCGCCGACCGGCCCGCCGACGATGATGATCCCACTGTCGACAAGACCGTCGGCGAAGGCGGCGTGCTGGTCCCAGAAGGGCTGCTCACGAATGCCCCTGGCGTGATCCCAGCTCGCGCCCTTGGCCGTCGTGACCGCGAACACAGGCATCGCTCCTCCGTTCCGCAGACGCCGCAAGCAGCGGTCAGTGACCGGAAACGACCCGGCACTGCCACAGCTCATCCTGCCAGCCCGGCCCGTTTCGGGTGCTGCCGGGCTGGCGAGGTCCCGGCGGCTATTGGCGCAGGGAACCCCGGCGCCAATAGGCTTGGCGCCGTGGGCCCCACCGCCAATGCGCGCGGCGGGCGAGCCCGGCGGGGCCCGGACGTGCGCGATCCTGGTGGTTAATTCTGGTTCATGTGGCGCGCCGGCCGCGGCCGGGGCCGCCCCGTCACGCCCCGGCGCAGACCCATGCCCGGCGGCACCCGGGCCGGCGATCCCGGCCG
>NZ_JASIAL010000229.1:0-24644 GCF_030042015.1 Trebonia sp.
GGCTGAACGTCACCTTCGAGCCGATCGCCGCCGGCAGCTGCGACCACCGGCACCGCGAGGACCGCTACACCCCCAGCCGCACGCTCAAGCACCTGACCCGGGCCCGCACCGCGACCTGCTCGGCCCCCGGCTGCGGCGCCCAGGCGTACTACTGCGACCTGGACCACACCCGCCCCTACCCGGACGGCATCACCTGCGAATGCGACCTGGCACCCCTATGCAGACGCCACCACCGGTGCAAGCAAGCCCCGGGGTGGAGGCTCGAACAGCCCGAACCAGGCCACATGCGCTGGACCACCCCAGCCGGACGTGTCTACACGACCACGCCCACCATCTACGACCTGTGACTCGTGAGGATGACGAGTCGCTGGGTCGCCCGGGTCATCGCGACGTAGCGGTCGACCGCTCCCTCGATGCCGCCGCCGAACGCCTCCGGGTCGACGAGGACGACCAGGTCGAACTCCAGCCCCTTCGACAGCTCCGGGGGCAGCGAGTGGACGCGGGGCGTCGCCAGGAAGGCGGGATCGCCGATGACGCAGGCGATCCCCTCGCCATGCGCGGCGAGCCACGTGCCGAGGATCGAGCCCAGCTCCGAAGCGGATCCGCGGACGACGGGGACGCCGGTGCTGCGGATGGACGTCGGCACATTGGCGTCGGGCAGCACGGCCCGGATGACCGGCTCGGCCTCGGCCATGACCTCTTGCGGCGTCCGGTAGTTGATGCTCAGGGAGGCCTGGGCGATCTGGTTGAGCCCGACCCGTTCCAGCCGTTCCTGCCACGACTCCGTGAACCCGTGCCTGGCCTGCGCACGGTCCCCGACGATGGTGAAGCTCCTGGACGGGCAGCGGGACAGCAGCAGCTGCCACTCCGCGTCGGTCAGTTCCTGGGCCTCGTCGACGACGACGTGCGCGAACGGGCCGGCGAGCAGGTCCGGGTCGGTGCTCGGCAGCGCGGCCTCGTCGACCAGGGCGTCGCGGAAGTCCTCGCCGCGCAGCATCGTCACCAGGCCGGCGCCGTACTCGTCGTCGGCCGCCTCGATGAGGTCGTCCACGACCCGGGCCATCCGCTCCCGTTCGGCCGCGACGGCGGCGGAACGCCGACGCCTGCGCTGTGCCGCCGCCGGGTCGCCGAGCCGGTGCCGCGCCGCGTCAAGGAGCGGCAGGTCGGACACCGTCCAGGCCCTGGCGTCCTGGCGCTGCAGCCGCCGAACGTCATCGGCGCTGAGCCACGGGGCGCACTTGCGCAGGTAGGCGGGCACCGACCACAGGTCCGCGACGAGGTCGGTCGCCTCAAGCAGCGGCCACGCCCTGCTGAACGTCGCGCGCAGCTCCTCGTTGCGCCGCAGCGACCTGCGAAGCTGGCCAGCCGGGACGTCACCGTCGTCCTGCTTGCCCGCAAGGAGAGTGAGCAGTTCCTCCCAGACGTGGTAACGCGCCTCGTTGTGCGGGGTACCCGGTTCGGCCGCCTCGAACGCCAGCGCCCAGTCGGAGGCATCCAGCCAGATGTCGGACCAGTGGGTCTCCACCGTCATCCCCGCGGCGGGCGGCTGCTCGTAGAACCCGACGGCAGCGTCGATCGCCTGCACCAGGTCCGCGGACGACTTCAGGCGGGCCACGTCCGGATCGGTCTCGGTCGCCGCCGCGGCGCCCTCAGGGACGAGGTCCCGCAGGGTGCAGGTCTGCACGCCCTCCTCGCCGAGGCTCGGGAGCACGTCGCTGACGTAGGCCAGGTAGGGCTGGTGCGGGCCGACGAACAGCACGCCGCCCCGGCGGTGACCGAGGCGAGGATCGGCGTACAGGAGGTAGGCGGCGCGGTGCAGGGCCACGACCGTCTTTCCCGTACCAGGGCCGCCGTCGACGACGAGAGCCCCGCGCGACCCCGCGCGGATGATGGCGTCCTGGTCGGCCGCGATCGTGGCGAGCACGTCTCGCATCCGGTCCGGCCGGCTGCCGCCCAGGCTGGCGATGAAGGCCGACTGGTCGTCGAGCGCGGCGTGCCCGGCGAGCCCGTCCTGGGTGAACACCTCGTCCCAGTAGTCGCTGACCCGGCCGCGGGTCCAGCGGTACCTGCGGCGGCTCGCCAGGCCCATCGGGTTCGCGTGGGTCGCGCCGAAGAACGGCTCGGCCGCGGCGGAGCGCCAGTCGAGCAGCAGCCGGCGGCCCGCGCTGTCCCGCAGGCCAAGCCGCCCGACGTACGCCGGCTCCGGGTTGTCCGCGCCGACCATGCGCCCCAGGCACAGGTCCAGGCCGAAGCGGCGCAGGGCGCGCAGCCGGGCGGTCAGCCGGTGGATCTCCACGTCCCGGTCCAGCGCCTGCTGGCCGATGCCGCCTGGCGCCCTGCGCTCGGCGTCCAGGCGGGCGGACAGGCCGGCGATCGTCTGCGACAGGCTCTGCGCGATCGCCGCGAAGTGCCGCTCGTCGCCGCCGATCAGCGCCGGGCCGGCCTTGGCGGCGAGGTGGTCGGGAAGGTCGAACGCGCTGGTCGAAAGGGGACTCACGCCATCAGCTCCGATCCGCATAATCGCTGGCAACTGACCTCGGCCAGCGATTATGCGGCACGACCCGGGTCTTGCGGCAAGCCCCCCTGTGCGCTATAGGTTGAAAATGGAGGGACCGAACGGGCCCTAGGGAATCGTCCAGGCCCGTTCCGGGGTGACCCGCAGCGCCACGCTGAAATTCTCGTCGAGCCACTGCAGCGAGCGGCCCATGTACTCGACGGCCGGCGCGTACTTGTCGAGCAGGCCGGGATAGCGCGACGGCGGCGGGGCATCGGGCACCAGTTTCGCGCGGCCCGCGATCACCACGATGTCACCGCCGCCAGGTCCGGTGTCGAAGTGCACGGACACCTTGTCGTTGACCGCGATATGCCGCTGCTTGGCCCCCTGGTTCAGGCTGTAGATCGTGATCCCCGAACCGTCCCAGACAAACCAGACAGGGCGCGGCGCGGGCCGCCCGGTCGGCGTCACGGTGGTGAGCCAGGCGATCTGGTCTCCGATGAGGTGGCGTTCGATCTGCTCGGTTAGAACGAATCCCATGCGGCCCATCCTCTCAGTTGCCTGGCTGCCCATGGGCCGCCGACGGCCACATGAAAACGCGGCCGCTTACGACAGCGGCAGCGCGTTGGCCCGCACCACGCTCGCATAGAACTCGCCGCTGCGCTTGAGAATCCGCCGCTGCGTGCCGAAGTCCACGTAGACAAGCCCGAACCGCTTCGCGTACCCCTCGGCCCACTCGAAGTTGTCGAGCAGCGACCAGGCGAAATAGCCGCGCAGGTCCACCCCGTCGGCGATCGCCTGGTGCAGCGCCGCCAGGTGGTCGCGCAGGTAGGCCACGCGCTCGTAGTCCTCGATCGTGCCGTCCTGCGTCACGTAGTCGTACCACGCGGACCCGTTCTCCGTGACGTACAGCGGCAGCCGCGGCGCCTCCTCCCGCAGCCGCGTCATCAGTTCATACAGCGCGCTGGAGTCGACCAGCCAGTTCATCGCGGTGACCGGCATGTCCTCGGGCTGCACGAGCACCTGGTCCGGGCCGATGAGGCGCTCGCCGCGCCGCGGCTCGCCGTCGGGCCTGATGCCGACGTACTGCGGCGCGTAGAAGTTGACGCCGAGGAAGTCGATCGGCGCGGTGATCAGGCCGAAGTCGCCGTCGTGCACCAGGCCAGGCACCTTGGCGGGGGAGAAGCTGGCGGTCAGCCGCTGCGGGTACTCACCGCGCAGCAACGGCCCGAGGTAGACCCCGTTCTGCCGCGCGTCGAGCTCCGCCGCCAGGTCGGCGGCCGCGGGGGACGTCGCCCGGATCACGGCGAGGTTGAGCGTGATGCCGACCTGCGCCGCCGACGGGCTCGACGCGCGCAGCGCCCCGACCGCGCGGCCGTGCGCGAGCAGCAGGTGGTGGTTGGCCGCGACCGCCTGGGCGGGGTCGGTGACGCCGGGCGCGTGCCTGCCGTCCCGGTACCCGACGTGCGCGACGACCCACGGCTCGTTCAGCGTGGTCCACCGGTGCACCCGGTCGCCAAGCGCCTCGCCGGCGATCGCGGCGAAGTCGGCGAAGATCTCGGCGATGTCCCGCATCGCCCAGCCGCCCTTGTCCTGCAGCGCCTGCGGCAGGTCCCAGTGGTACAGCGTCACCACCGGGTCGATCCCCGCCTCGAGCAGGGCGTCCACAAGCCGGTCGTAGTAGTCCAGCCCGGGCTGGTTGGCCTGGCCGCGCCCGTCGGGCTGGATCCGCGGCCAGGACAGGCTGAACCGGTAAGCGCCGGCGCCAAGCCGCCGCAGCATCGCGATGTCCTCCGGGTAGCGGTGGTAGCTGTCGCACGCCACGTCGCCGGTCTCCCCGTGCCAGGTCTTCCCAGGGATGTGGCTGAAGGTATCCCAGATCGACGGCCCTTTCCCGTCGGCCTCCGCCGCCCCCTCGATCTGGTAGGCGGCCGTGGCCGCACCCCAGAGGAACCCGTCGGGGAAGCGGAGCTGGTCTGCTGTGCTCATGCGCTACCTCCTGCGCGCTCGCCAGGCAATGGCTAAAACAAGGCTAAACCGTTTTAGTACATCATGCCGCCGGCCTACCCTGTCCAGGTGATCGAGATTCGCGCCGGCTCGGCAACGGATGCGACCGCGATCGCGCGCGTGCGCAGGGAAAGCTGGCACGCCGCCTACAAGGGGATCATCGCGGCCCCCATCATCGAGCGCGCGACCGCCCTCGGCGGCGGCGCGGCCGACCCCCCGCCCTATCGCCGCACCCTGGTGGCGGAGGCGGGCGAGCACCCCGCCGTCGTCGGTTTCGCCTCCTATGGCCCCGAACGAGCCGTGGCGCCTCCCGCGGCCCACCCGCTCACCGCGGACGGGGTGACCGGCCAGGTGGGGGAGCTGTACGCGCTCTACGTGACCCCGCAATGGTGGTCGGCCGGCGTCGGCCGCGCGCTGATGGGCTCCGTGCTCGCCGCGCTGGCGTCCGACGCCTACCGGCGAGTCGTGCTGTGGGTGCTCGCGGACAACGCCCGGGCACGGCGGTTCTACGAGCGCGCGGGGTTCGCCCCGGACGGCGGCACGAACGTGATCACCGGCCTCGGCGGCGTCCTCGAGGTCCGCTACGCCCGCGCGCTGTCAGGCGAGCATCTTCTGGATCGCCTGCCTGGTGACGCCTAGCTGCCTGGCGATATCCGCCTGGGAGAATCCCTCGTCGATGAGGCCGCGCAGCAGGTCGCGCCGCTGCGCGTGCAGCTGCTGCGCGCGCCTGACGTGCTCGAGCGCCTCGGCGCGGACCTCCCTGATCCGCTGGAAGGTCTCCTGGTGCGCCTGCGGGTCTGGGTTCTTTGCCATGGGCCCATGATGACAACATTGGGTTGTCAATGTCAACCCCTAGTTGTCTGAGATACTGGCGCGGTGACCGCCCGCGCCCCCGCCGAGCGCACCCCCGCGCAGCTGCAGTGGCTGCGGGTCAACGCCCGCGTGCGCGCCAGCCGGCCCGAGCTGTCGGTTCGCGCCGCGGCGCGGTACCCGGCGCAAGCCAGCGTTGCCGGCACCCCGCTGCTCGCCGCCGGCTCGTGGCGGCCGGCGGCCCCGGTGCCGCTGACGGACGTCCGGCTCGAGTTCCGCCCGCAGCCCCCGCCCGCCGTCCTCGACGTGGCGCGCGTCGCGCCGTACCTGCTGCCAGAGCGCGGCGACGGCACCCGCTACCGCCGCTACTGCGACGTGGTGGCCGACCTCGCGCCGCCCGCCATCTTCCAGAATCGCCCGATCTACCGGCTGACCGAGGCCGACCTGGCCGGGACCGCGGCCGGGACCGCGGCCGGCGCTGGCCCCCGCCTGACGTTCACCCGCGGCCGTTACTTCGACGCGGTGGACGTCGGCGGGGCGGTCGCGCACGAGTACGCCGCGGGGCGGGAACAGCGGCTGCGGGCCGCCATCGGCGACCCGTGCGACCTGGGCGCCCGGCCGTCGGCGATGGCCGTCGCCACGCTGCTGCTCCGGCACGACGCTGCGGCGGGCACGGCGTCGTTCCCGCTGCACTGGCGGGACCCGGCGCGGGTCGGGCACGCCGGCGGCATGGTGCAGGTGATCCCTGTCGGCATCTTCCAGCCGTCCGGCGAGGCCCCGTGGAACGAGGCCAACGACTTCGACCTGTGGCGGTGCGTGCTCCGCGAATTCGCCGAGGAGCTGCTCGGCGCGGACGAGGACCACGGCAGCGAGGAAGCGCCGATCGACTACGCGCGCTGGCCGCTCGCCAGGGCGATGACGGACGCGCTCGCGGACGGCCGGATCCGCGCCTACTGCCTGGGTCTTGGCGCCGACCCGCTCACGCTCGCGGTGGACCTGCTCGCCGTGGCGGTGATCGACGCCGCGCTGTACGACGAGCTGCTCGGCGGCGCCGTGTCGGCCAACGCGGAAGGCACGGTCCTGCCGTCCCGCCCGTTCGAGGAGGCGGCGGTGGCCGAGCTGATCGCCCGCCACCCCGTCCAGCCCGCGGGCGCCGCCCTGCTGCGGCTGGCCATCGCCGCCCGGCGGGTGCTGCTCGGCGGGTTACCAGCCCCGCTCGCGCCACTGCGCCAGGTGCGGCCGCTCGGCCCCCAGCGTGGTGTCGTTCCCGTGCCCCGGGTACACCCAGGTGGCGTCGGGCAGCCGGTCGAAGACCTTGCCGACCACGCCGTTGTACAGGGACGTGAAGCGCTCCGGGTCCTGCTGGGTGTT
Organism: Trebonia sp.; assembly: GCF_030042015.1. Classification (GTDB taxonomy): domain Bacteria; phylum Actinomycetota; class Actinomycetes; order Streptosporangiales; family Streptosporangiaceae; genus Trebonia. The sequence goes on from NZ_JASIAL010000229.1 coordinate 6,683, forward strand.
GCCGACCCCGCCGGGGAACAGGCAGTCGCCTGTGAACAGGTGCGGCTGCGGACCACCGGCCGCGTAGCACAGCGCGATGCTGCCTGGCGTGTGGCCGACCAGGTGAATCACCGACAGCGACGCGTCGCCGAACCTGATCGTGTCCCCGTCCTCGACGAGCTCGTCTGTCGCCACCGGGATCCCCGGCGCGTCCAGCGGGTGCGCGACCGTGGCGGCGCCGGTCGCCGCGCGCACCGCCGCCAGTGCCTGCCAGTGGTCGGCATGCTGGTGCGTGGTCACGATCCGCTCGACCGGCGTGGCGCCGATCATCTCAAGCAGCCGCTGCGGCTCGGCCGCGGCATCGATCAGCAGCCCCTGCCCGGTGCCTGAGCAGCGCAGCAGGTAGGAGTTGTTCTCGTAAGGCCCGACGGCGATCTTCGTCACGGTCACGCCGTTGATCTCCCGCGTGTCCGCGGGCCCGCCGACACGCACCTCTCCTGTGTAGGTCACAGCGCAAACCTATCCCGAACGCTCCTGGGCGACTGCGGCAGGCAACCGGTTCCCCGGGACAGCCTGCGCCAGCGCCCCCGGGTAGAACCGCCGCGCCACGTCGAGCACCTCCGCGAGCGGCGGCCACCAGCGGCCCTGCCGCAGCGACCCGAGCGCGGACAGCAGCCCGGCCGCCTGCTCGGCGGGGGCCGACTCGGCCGCCGCGACCACGCTCACCCGGTGCGGCCGCACCGAGCGCAGCGGTCCCAGGTAGAAGTTTTCTTCTGCCGCGCCGTCCGCCGCCAGCACGAGGTAATAATCGGGCAGCTCGAAGCGCTTCGCGCGCCAGGCGGCCAGCGCCTGCGCGGCGGCCAGCTCGAACGCCTCGCTGCCGCGCGGTTCGGCCGCTATCTCCCACATCGCCTGCCACTGCGCGGCGACCTGCGCCAGCGGGTCGGCCGTCACGAGCACGTAGGGCGAGGAGATGCCCGCCGCCCTGCGCAGCGCCCCGGCGGCCGCCTCGATCACGTCCGAAGGCCCGCCAGGCCCGCCGGGCCCGCCGTCGGCGCCGCCCTCGGGCGTGACCAGCGACACGTTCATCGACCTGCTCACCGCGCTCAGCAGCCCCTGCGACGCATGCCCGGCCAGGACCACCACGGTAGCGGGATTGTGCCTCACCGCCCCGATGATAATCCGCGCTCACATGGTCACAAGTCGATTCATTGCCTTCGACCCCAGGGTGATCCCCCCTATCATCGCTCCCATGGCGAGCGGGGTGGGCACGTTGGTCGGCGGCCGCTTCCGGCTGATCGAGCCGGTCGGCCAGGGGGGCATGGGCCGGGTGTGGCGATGCCACGACGAGGTCCTGGACAGGGACGTGGCCGTCAAGGAGGTCATGCTTCCCCCGCAGATCGCCGAGGCGGAGCGGGCCGCGCTCGTGTCGCGCACCGCGCGGGAGGCGCGGTCCGCCGCCCGGCTGAACCACCCGGGGGTGGTCACCATCCACGACGTGATCGAGTACGACGGCGCGCCGTGGATCGTGATGGAGTACGTCCCCGGGCGGTCGCTGGCCGCCGAGCTCGCCAACAGCGGGCGGCTGAGCTGGCAGCGCGCCGGGGAGATCGGCGCGAAGATCGCCGACGCGCTGGCGCACGCCCACGCGGCCGGGATCGTGCACCGCGACCTGAAGCCGGACAACGTCCTGCTGTCCGGCGGCCGGGTCGTCGTCAGCGACTTCGGCATCGCGCGGATGATGGACACGACCAGCCGGATCACCAGCACGGGCACGGTGATCGGCACGCCTCAGTTCATGGCGCCCGAGCAGCTTGAGGGCCGCACGGTGGGCCCCGCGGCCGACATGTGGGCGCTGGGCGCCACGCTGTACGCGGCGGTCGAGGGCAGGCCGGCCTTCGACGGGCCGACGCTGACCGCGATCATCACGGCGATCCTCGCCCGCGATCCCGACCCGCCCGTGTACGCGGGCCCGCTGACAAGCCTGCTCGCCCAGCTGCTCACCAAGGACCCCACGCGCCGCCCGGACGCGCGGTCCGTGGCACGCGGGCTCGACACGTGGTACGCCCGCACGGCCGTCACCGACCCCCCGCGGGGCGCCGGCGCCCCCGGCGCCCCAGGTGCCCCCGGCCCTGGTCAGGCGCCCAGGCAGTACCCGCCGACCCCGGTCCCCGCGCAGGCCTACCCGCCGACCCCCGTTCCCGGCCGGCAGTACCCCTCTCCCGGGTGGCAGCAGTATCCGCAGCCCGTCCGCCCCGCCGGGTCGCCGGCGCCCATCGGCACCCCGGCAGCCATCGCGGGGCTGTGGGTCGCCGTCGTCGCCGGGATCCTCGGGCTCATTTCCGACCACGTGCAGCCCACCCCGCTGCCCACCGACAACCTCGTCGTCGGCGACGCCTTCTACGCGCTCGCCACGGTCGCGGCCCTCGCGGCCCTCGCGGGCAGGAAACACCGGCAGCCGCTGCTCTACCTGGTGCTCGGGTGCTGGATCATCACGTTCTCCTGGGTGACGTTCGACATTCTCGGCATTCCCGATTTCCACATATTCGGCCAGGGCGGCCACGAGATCGCCAGTTACCTGGTCGACATGGCGAGCGACGCGGCCGGGCTCGTCGCGACGATATTCCTGCTCGCCGGGCTGAGCGGGTCCGCGCGCCGCGGCGGGTGGCCCGTTCCCCGTGATGTTCCGGTGCTCGTGTTCGGCACGGTCGTGCTGAGCGGCCTCGCCTGGCGGATCGCGTTCATCACCACCCTCGCCGGGCCGGAGTACTACCGCGACAGCTTCACGTACCCGTCGCAGAGTTATCCCTATCCCGTCTACAGCGTCGTGGCGCTCATCGTGACGGTGTTCGTCGCCTGGTACGCGCTGACGTTCGCCGATCGCGTCCTCGGCGCCGCGCTGCTGTTCGGCTGGACCGCCACGCAGGCGTACTCGTACCTGTCCTACCTCACCGGCGGCTGGTATTTCCGGAACAGGACGGTCGCGCTGAACGTCCTCGCCGCCCTCCTCCTCCTCGCCAGCGCGGTCTTCATCGTCGCCTACCTGCGCCGCCGATCCGCCGCGTCCGCCACGCCCACGGCGTGAGTGCCGTACGCTGAGAGTGCGGCTGGCCCGATGGCGGGAGCAGCCTGCGGACCGGGCATAACGGCGGCTCCCGCGGCGCTTACACCCGCGTGGTTCGCCGTCGGGGCGGAATGTCAGATCCCCTCGCTACGATTGCCCTCCACGATCCGTAGACGAAGAGAAGAGCGCGCAGTGGCTGACCGGCTTGTCGTTCGCGGCGCACGCGAGCACAACCTCAAGGATGTCTCCCTCGACCTGCCGCGCGACGCCATGATCGTGTTCACCGGGCTTTCCGGCTCAGGCAAATCGAGCCTCGCCTTCGACACGATCTTCGCCGAGGGGCAGCGGCGGTACGTCGAGTCGCTGTCCGCGTACGCGCGGCAGTTCCTCGGCCAGATGGACAAGCCCGACGTGGACTTCATCGACGGGCTGTCGCCGGCGGTCTCGATCGACCAGAAGGCGGCGAGCCGCAACCCCCGGTCGACCGTCGGCACGATCACCGAGGTGTATGACTACCTGCGGCTGCTGTTCGCGCGGATCGGCAGGCCGCACTGCCCGCTGTGCGGCCGGCCGATCGCCAGGCAGAGCCCGCAGCAGATCGTGGACCGGGTCCTCGAACTGCAGGAGGGCACCAGGTTCCAGGTCCTCGCGCCGGTCGTGCGCGGCCGCAAGGGCGAGTACGGTGAGCTGCTGCGCGAACTGCAGGCCAAGGGCTACTCGCGGGCCAGGGTGGACGGCGCCGTGATCCGCCTCGACGAGGCGACGACGAGCGCCGTCCCGGCGCTGAAGAAGTACGAGAAGCACGACATCGAGGTGATCGTCGACCGCCTCGCCGTCAAGGACACGGCCCGCAGGCGGCTGACGGACTCCGTCGAGACCGCGCTGAGCCTGTCCGGCGGCGTCGTCATCTTGGAGTTCGTCGACCTTCCCGAGACCGATCCGCACCGCGAGCGGATGTACTCCGAGCACCTGGCGTGCCTGTACGACGACCTGTCCTTCGACGAGCTTGAGCCGCGGTCGTTCTCGTTCAACTCCCCGTGGGGCGCCTGCCCCGACTGCACGGGCCTGGGCACCCGCATGGAGGTCGACCCGGAGCTGATCGTCCCCGACCCGGGCAAGTCCCTGGCCGAGGGCGCGATCGCGCCGTGGGCGGGCGGCCACATCAGCGACTACTTCGACCGGCTGATCGAGGCCCTGGCCGAGACGATCGGCTTCCGGATGGACACGCCCTGGCACAAGCTTCCCGCCAAGGCGAGGAAGGCCCTCCTCGACGGCTACGACGCCCAGGTGCACGTGCGGTACAAGAACCGGTACGGCAGGGAGCGGTCCTACTACACGAACTTCGAGGGCGCGGTCAGCTACGTCGAACGCCGGCACGCCGAGGCCGACAGCGACTCGAGCAGGGAGAAGTTCGCCGGCTACATGCGCGAGGTGCCCTGCCCGTCCTGCAAGGGCGCGCGGCTGAAGCCGGTGAGCCTGGCGGTGACGGTGGACGGCAGGTCGATCGCGGACCTGTGCGCGCTGCCCATCGGCGAGCTCGCCAAGCTGCTGCTCACCCTCGACCTGTTGGAGCGGGACAGGCAGATCGCCAGGCTCATCCTCAAGGAAGTCAACGCGCGGCTCGGCTTCCTGCTCGACGTGGGCCTTGACTACCTCTCGCTCAACCGGCCATCCGCCACCCTGGCCGGCGGGGAGGCGCAGCGGATACGGCTCGCGACCCAGATCGGGTCAGGCCTGGTCGGCGTGCTGTACGTGCTCGACGAGCCGTCGATAGGCCTGCATCAGCGGGACAACCACCGGCTGCTTGAGACCCTCCTGCGGCTGCGCGACCTTGGCAACACGCTGATCGTCGTCGAGCACGACGAGGACACGATCCGTGCCGCGGACTGGGTGGTGGACATCGGGCCAGGCGCGGGCGAGCACGGTGGCCACGTGGTCGTGTCCGGCCCGGTCGAGGAGCTGCTGGCCAGCCAGGAGTCGCTGACCGGCGCGTACCTGACCGGCCGCAGGCAGATCCCGGTCCCCAGGACGCGGCACCAGCCGCAGCCGGGCCGCGAGCTCGTCGTCAAGGGCGCCGCCGAGCACAACCTGCGCACCATCGACGTGGCGTTCCCGCTCGGCTGCCTGATCGCCATCACCGGGGTGTCGGGATCCGGCAAGTCCTCGCTGATCAACGACATCCTCTACCGCGCGCTTGCCAGGGAACTCCACCAGGCCCGCACGGTCCCGGGCAAGCACACCCGGGTCACCGGGACGGAGCACCTGGACAAGGTGGTGCACGTCGACCAGGGCCCGATCGGGCGCACCCCGCGCTCCAACCCGGCCACCTACACCGGCGTTTTCGACCACATCAGGAAGCTGTTCGCCGCCACCACCGAGGCGAAGATCCGCGGCTACCAGCCGGGCCGGTTCTCGTTCAACGTGAAGGGCGGCCGCTGCGAGGCGTGCTCGGGCGACGGCACGATCAAGATCGAGATGCAGTTCCTGCCCGACGTGTACGTGCCGTGCGAGGTCTGCCACGGTGCCAGGTACAACACGGACACCCTCCAGGTGCACTACAAGGGCAAGTCCATCGCCGAGGTGCTCGACATGCCCATTGAGGAGGCCGCGACGTTCTTCGAGCCGGTGCCGGCCATCCACAGGCACCTGAAGACGCTCGTCGACGTCGGCCTCGGCTACGTCCGGCTCGGCCAGCCCGCGACCACCCTGTCCGGCGGCGAGGCCCAGCGCGTCAAGCTGGCCACCGAGCTGCAGCGACGGTCGGCGGGCAGGACGGTCTACGTGCTTGACGAGCCGACCACCGGGCTGCACTTCGAGGACATCCGCAAGCTCCTCGGCGTGCTCACCAAGCTGGTCCAGTCCGGCAACACGGTGATCGTCATCGAGCACAACCTCGACGTGATCAAGTCGGCGGACTGGATCATCGACATGGGCCCCGAGGGCGGCTCGGCCGGGGGCACGGTCGTCGCCACCGGGACGCCCGAGGCGGTCGCCGCCAACGACAAGAGCTACACCGGCCAGTTCCTCAAGGGCCTTCTTGCCCGCTGACCAGCCGCGGGCCGGGTGCCACGCGGAGATCATGACCGGCGCCGGACCCGCGCACGTCGTGCTCGGGCAACCTGCCGGGCCTGCGGCGTTCCTGCTCGCGCTGACCCACGGCGCGGGCGGCACGCCGGACACTCCCGACGTGCTCGCCGTCGCCGCCGCGGCGCTCCGGCTTGGCGCGGTCACGGCCCTGGTCACGCAGCCGTACCGGGTCAGGGGCGGTCGCGCGCCAGGGTCGCCCGTCCGCCAGGACGCGGCATGGGCCGAGGTCGTGGCGGCGCTGAACTCCGGCGGGCTGCCGCTCGTCCAGGGCGGGCGCAGCAACGGGGCCCGGGTCGTGTGCCGCACGGCCCGGCAGGTGCGCGCGGCGGGCGTGATCGCCCTGGCGTTCCCGCTGCACCCGCCCGGTCACCCGGAAAAGTCCCGTGACAGCGAGCTGCGCGCGGCCGGGGCGGCGGGGACGCCCGTCCTGGTGATTAACGGGGACCGCGATCCGTTCGGCGTCCCCGAAGCGGACGACGCCACGAGCGTCGTCGTGCTTGCCGGGGAGACGCATGCCCTCTCGAAGAACACCGCGGCGATCGGGGCCGCCGTCGCCGCGTGGCTGGGCACGCTTCCCTGGGTGGGTCAGGCGGCGGGGGCCTGACGACTATGGTCAGTCGGGCGGTGCGGCGCGATCGCCGCCCCGTCCGGCAGTAGTTCTCCAGTGTCCTCGAAGATCACGACACCGTTGCAGAGCAGGCTCCAGCCCTGCTCCGGGTGGCTGGCTATGGTGTGCGCCGCCTCACGGTCGGGTGCTGACGCATCCGGGCAGGGCGGCGTGTGCGGGCACATGTCAGTGCCTCCTGGGTTTCTCATTAGACGAGGTCTCCGTCACTTGGGCTGCGGGGAGTTACACTCGGCAACCGCCAAGTGGCCTAGACCACTTACTTTCAACTGTGCCCCGCGTTGCCGCCGAGCGCAAGCGACATGCCGACGGTTCACCGAGGTTTTCCCAAATAGTGATACGCGCGGGCCACCCCAACGGTTCACCTCGCACCGCCGGCGCGGCAGCGCGGAGGAGCTCAGACCGCCGGCTCGCGGGGGACCTCAGGAATGTGGTTCATCCGGTGGTTCTCACGCAGCGTAAGCAGCCGTTCCGCCTGCGCGGTCAGCGCGCGGACCTCCGGCTTGGCCCTCGCCTTGCGGTGGTAGATCCGGTCCTCGTAGCCGCGCGGGCCGATCGCGGCGCGCTGCGCGGCGTAGGCCGCGTGCACGGCCGCGGTGAGCGCCGCGTCGAGGTCCTTCGCCAGCCGGTGCAGTTCGGCGACCGGGGCGCGGCGCGCCTCGGCCTGCCGCAGCGCGACGTCCGCCGCGCGCGCCTCGTCGAGCAGCTTGCCGCGTTCCGCGGCCGCGGCCACGTCGGCCGCGTGCCTGTCCGACGCCTCCTGGCTAGGCCTGTACATCCCTTGTCCGTCCTCCGTATCCGCCCGCACCGTAGGGTACGCCACGCCGAAGACTACTCTTAGGCCAGGGGGGACCGACGCGTGACCATCGTCTACGCGCTGCTGGCGGCACTGGGCAATGCGCTCAACGTCGTCACCCAGCACGTCGCCAGCATCGCCAGCCCGAAGAAGGCCACCGGCTGGCGTCTTGTCGGCTACCTGTTCCGCAGCCCGCTGTGGCTGTTCGGCTGGATCGCGCTCGCGGCGGCGTTCCTCTTCCAGGCACTCGCCCTGCACGCCGGGCAGATGTCGGTGGTCCAGCCGCTGCTCGTCACCGAGCTCGTCTTCGCCCTGGTGCTGCGGCGAACCTGGATCCGTCAGCCGATCCGCCCCGCCACCTGGTGGGCCGCCGCCGTGACCTGCGCGTCCCTCGGGGTGTTCCTGGCCACGGCCGAGCCACGGGGCGGGAACCCGGTCCCCGCCAGCCACGCGTGGATCACGGCCGGGGTGGCCACCGTCGGGGCCGCCGTCGCGCTGATGCTGCTTGGCCTGCGGGGACCGCCGGCCCGCCGTGCCGCGCTGCTCGCCATCGCGAGCGGCATCATGTGGGCCCTGGTCGCCACGTTCATCAAGACCACCACAGAGACGCTGTCGCAGTTCGGCGCGGGGGGCATGTTCACCCACTGGCCGGTCTACGCCCTCGCGTTCTCCGGCGCGGCCGCCGAGACCCTCCAGCAGGCGACGCTGCACGTGGGCCCGCTCAGCGTGTCCCAGCCGCTGCTGGTGATCGTCGACCCCGTCGTCAGCATCGCGCTCAGCGTCTGGATCTTCGGCGAGTACTTCACCACGAACCCGCTGCTGCTCACCGTGAGCTCGGCCGCCTTCGCCGCCATGTGCGTCGCCGTGTCCGTGCTCACCAGGACCGCGCCGGCGACGATGTCCGCCCCGGCGCGGGCGCCGGCCCAGGCACCGTCGCAGGCCGGCTAGGGCCAATGCCGGGGAGTTAAGGTCCGGGAGCAGTGGTCAAGGACCGTCGGCGGGTTCGACGGTGATGTTGCGGGCGCTGGTGACCTGGGTCTGGGCGGTTTCGGCGGCGGTCTGGTAGCTGGCCCGGCCGGGGCCAGCGCCGGGGATGGCCTGGATGGCGCCTGGTACGGGGCCGGCAGCGCCCGCGTCTGCTGTTGCGGGCAGGCCGGGCCGCCGGAGCGCGGTACCCGGCCGCCGGGTGCCTGCGGCCGCTGCCCCGGCCTGCCTGACTGGGTCAGCTGCGCCAACGGCCCGGCTGTATCGGGCCAGCTGCGCCAATGACCCGGTTGCCTCAACTCCCCGGCATTGAGGCTAGGCCAGGCTGGCGACCCAGCGGGAGTGCAGGTCCGCGTACTCGCCGTCGCCGCCGAGCAGGCCGCCGGGCGGGCCGTCCTCGATGATCTGCCCGGCCCGCAGCACGAGGACGCGGTCCGCGATCGCGACCGTGGACAGGCGGTGCGCGATGATCACGGCGGTCCGGCCCGCGAGCACGGTCCGCAGCGCCGCCTGGACCAGGCGCTCGCTGGGGATGTCGAGCAGCGCCGTCGCCTCGTCGAGCACCAGCACGCCCGGGGCCGCGATGAACGCCCGCGCGAACGAGATCAGCTGGCGCTGCCCGGCGGACAGCCTGCCGCCGCGCTTGCCGACCGCGGTGTCATAGCCGTCCGGCAGCGCCGCGATGAACTCGTGCGCCCCGATCGCCGTGGCGGCGTCCCGGACTTCCGCGTCGGACGCCTCCGGCCGTCCCAGCCTGATGTTCTCCGCCACGGTGCCCTCGAAGAGGAAGTTCTCCTGGGTGATCAGCACGACCTCGCGGCGCAGCACGTCGTCGGGCAGGTCGCGCAGATCGACACCGTCCAGCAGCACCCGCCCGGCGTCGGGGTCGTAGAAGCGGGCGAGCAGCCTGGCGACCGTCGTCTTCCCCGCGCCTGTCTCGCCGACAATCGCGACCGTCTGCCCCGCGGGGATGTCCAGGTCCAGCTCTGGCAGCACGACAGTGCCGCGGTACCCGAACCGCAGCGACTCGAACCGCACGCCGCGGCCCAGGCGCCGCGCCGCCACCGCGGGCAGCCGCACGGGATCGGCGGGCTCGGCGACGGACGGCTCCTCCTCAAGGACCCCGGAGATCTTCTCAAGCGCCGAGGCGGCGCCCTGGAACGAGTTGTAGAACTGCGAGACGTCCTGCAGCGGGTCGAAGAACCGCTGCAGGTACAGCAGGAACGAGGCCAGCACGCCGACCTGCATCTGGCCGTCGATCACCCGCAGCCCGCCGTACCAGAGCACGACGCCGATGATGACGTTCGCCACCAGCGAGATGCCGGGGCCGTAGACCGCGATGAGCTGCGATGCCCGCATGCTCGCCGCGGCGTAGTCGCCGGAGAGCACGTCGAAGATCTCCTCGTTCCGCCGTTCCCGCCGGAAGGCCTGCACCGCGCGCAGCCCGCCGAAGGTCTCGACGAAGTGAACGATGACCAGCGCGTTGGTCTCCCTGATGCGCCGGTAGGCGGCCGCCGACGCGCGCCGGAACCAGGCGCTCAGCCACGTCAGCGGGATGAACCCGGCAAGCACCACGAGGGCGAGCGGCCAGTCGAGCAGCAGCATGCCCGTGCCGACGAGGACGAGCGTGAGCGCCGCCGAGATCAGCGAGTCAAGGCCCTCCTCGAACAGCGCCGAGATCGCCTCGATGTCCGAGGTCTGCCGGGAGATCACCCGCCCCGAGGTGTAGCTCTCGTGGAACGCCACCGGCAGCGCCAGCACGTGCCGCAGCAGCCGCCGGCGCAGCTCGAGCACGACCGACTGCCCCACCCGGCCGGTCATCGTGACGAACATCCGGGTGGCGACCGCCTGCACGAGCACGGTGGCGGCGAACGCCGCGGCGATGCGCAGCAGCGGCGTCGTGTTCCCCGACGCCAGCACCGGGGGGATGCCGCTGTCGATCGCGACGCCGACCAGCCACGGCCCGGCCAGCGCCGCCAGCGACGCGACGACGATCGCCGCGCCGGTCCAGCTGACCCCCCGCCGGTACGGCCGCAGCAGGTCGGCGAGCAGCACCCTGCTGCGCTTGCGCAGCAGGGCCGCGAGCGGGGCCGAGACGTCCTCGATCTGCTCGCTCGCGATGCCGCGCCAGGCCATGTCGGTCACTGCCGCACCCCCTCGGCATCCACCGACATGAGGGCCGCGTACGACGGCCGGGCCGCCAGCAGCGCGGCGTGGCTGCCGGTCGCCGCGATCACGCCGTCCTCGAGCAGCGCCACCCGGTCGGCGAGCGCGACCGTGGACGGCCGGTGCGCCACCACCAGCGCCGTCGTGCCGGCCAGGATGCCGCCAAGCGCCTGGGTCACCCGCTCCTCGGTGTGCACGTCGAGGGCGGACAGCGGGTCGTCGAGGATGAGCACCTCGGGCCTGGCGAGGATCGCGCGGGCCAGCGCGACCCGCTGCCGCTGCCCGCCGGACAGCGCCATGCCCTGCTCGCCGATCCGCGTGTCCAGGCCCCACGGCAGGTCGTAGGCGAACCTGGCCTGCGCCGCGGACAGCGCGGCCTCGATCTCCTCCTCGGTCGCGTCAGGCGCGCCGTACGTCACGTTCTCCCGCACGCTCGCCGAGAACAGCGTCGCCTCCTCGAACGCGCAGCCCACCGCGGCGCGCAGCGGCGCGAGCGGGATGTCCCGCACGTCGGCGCCGCCGAGCAGGACGCGCCCGCCGGTGACGTCGGCCAGCCTCGGCACAAGCTGCAGCAGCGTGGTCTTGCCTGACCCGGTGGCGCCGACGAGCACCAGCGTCTCGCCGCGTGCCAGCCGCAGGTCCACGTCCCGCAGGACGGGCTCGCGGGCGCCCGGGTAGGCGAACGCCACGTGGTCGAAGTGCAGGTGGGGCTGGACAGGCGCCACGGATCGCTGCGGCTGGTCGGTCGTGTCCGCGATATGCGGCGGGGTGTCGAAGATTTCCAGCACGCGCTGCGCGGCGGTCGCGGCCTCCTGCCCTGAGGCGATGATGTAGCCGAGTGCCTCGATCGGCCACACCAGCTGCAGCGCCAGCGTGATGAACGCCACCAGGCCGCCGATGGTCAGCGTGTGGTGGCTGACCGCGATCGTGCCAAGCACCACGATGAGCGCGATCGCGGCGTTCGGTATCAGGTCGAGCACCGCCCAGAAGTCGCCGAGCAGCCTGGCCTTGGCCACCTGGGTCGTGTAGACCTCGGTGGCCTGCGCGAAGTGGCGCGCCGCGGCCTCCGGGGCGCGGCCGAGCGCCTTGAGCACCCGCACGCCCGTGGCCGCCTCCTCGATCAGCGTCGTCAGGTCGCCTTCCTGGTCCTGCACGCGCCGCGATAGGACCTTGTACCGCCGCTCGAAGATCGTGCAGAACACGAGCACGGGGATGAACATGGCTCCGGTGATCAGGCCGAGCCACCAGTTCAGCCTGATCAGCAGGGCGGTCACGGCGGCGAACACCAGGATCGAGATGAACAGGAACACGATGCCGAACCCGGCGAACCGGCGGATCGACCCCAGGTCGGTCGTGGCGCGCGACAGCAGCTGGCCGGACTGCCACTCGTCGTGGAACGCCGGCTCGAGCCGCTGCAGGTGGGCGTACAGGTCGTCCCTGATCGTCTTTTCCATGTCGGCGACCGAGTTGCCCTGCACCCAGCGGCGGATCAGGCTCAGCACCGCGGAGCCCACGCCGAGGCCGATCGCCGCCAGCCCGAGCGGGACAAGCAGGGCGGGGTCGTGGCGGGCGATGGCGCCGTCGATGACGGCCTTGATCAGCAGCGGGATCGCGATCTGGGCGCCCTCGGCGACCACCGCCGCCAGGATCATGCCGGTCAGCTGCAGGCGGTACGGGCGCAGGTAAGGGCGCAGCCGCCAGAGGGCAGCGACTGGGCGTTCGGACACCGTGCGGAGCCTAACTTCCTGCGGGCGGGTTGTCACCTGGTTTTTCCCCCGAGGGGGTATCGTGGGTCGCCATGTCTGCGGTCTTCGATGTCTCACGCGTGCGTTCGAGTTACCCGGCGCTGCGGGACGGTCACGCCTACCTGGACGGCGCGGCGGGGACGCAGGTGCCGCAGGCGGTGGTCGAGGCGATCGCCGCGGCGTACCGGGCGGGGATCGGGAACACGGGGGGCGCGTTCGCGGCCAGCGAGCGCGCCGGGGCGATCGTGGCGGACTGCCGCCGGGCCGTCGCGGACCTGACAGGCGGCGTCGCCGACGGCGTCATCTTCGGGCCGAGCATGACCGCGCTGACCTACCGGCTGTCGTCCGCGCTGGCCCGCGGGTGGGCGCCGGGGGACGAGGTCGTGGTGTCCCGGCTCGACCACGACGCGAACATCCGGCCGTGGGTGCAGGCCGCCGGGCGGGCCGGCGCGGTCATCCGCTGGGCGGAGGTCGACACGGCGACAGGGGAGCTGCCCGCCGCTCAGTACGCGGACCTGGTGACCGAGCGGACGAGGCTGGTCGCGGTGACGGCGGCGAGCAACGTGCTCGGGACGCGGCCGGACGTGGCGGCGATCGCCGCGTGCGCGCACGCGGCGGGCGCGCTGTGCTACGTCGACGGGGTGCACGCGACCCCGCACATGCCCGTCGACGTGGCCGAGCTTGGCGCGGACTGCTACGCGACCAGCGCGTACAAGTGGGCGGGCCCGCACGTGGCCGCCGTGATCGCGGCCCCGTCGCTGCTGCAGACGCTGCGGCCGGACAAGCTGGCGCCTGCTTCCGATGAGGTGCCGCAGCGGTTCGAGCGCGGCACGCTGCCGTTCGCCGACCTGGCCGGGGTGACGGCGGCGGTGGACCATCTGGCCGGGCTCGCCGGGCCCGCCCGGCCCGCGGGTTCAGGCGGCGCGGGCGGTTCGCGGCGGGAGCGGATCGTCGCCTCGATGACCGCGGTGCAGGCCTTCGAGATGTCGCTGTTCGCGCGGCTGCTCAGCGGGCTGGCCGGGATGGGCCACGTGACGCTGTACGGGAAGGCCGCGCGGCGCGCGCCGACCGCGTTCTTCACCGTCGCGGGAATGACACCGCGCGCCGTGGCCGCGCACCTGGCGTCCCGCCGGGTCAACGCGTGGCACGGCGACAACTACGCGGTCGAGCTGTGCGGCGTGCTCGGCCTGCGGCCAGGCGGAGCGGTCCGGGCCGGCCTGGTGCACTACAACGACGCGTCCGACGTGGACCGCCTGCTGTCCGCGGTGGCGGAGCTGGCCGCCGGCTACCCAGGTAGGAGGTTACGGCCTGTGGTGCTCCGACCCGGGTTCACAAGCCTTCGTCCAGCGCTTCCCAGGTGAGTTTGAGCGGGAATGGACTGATGGTGTCGATGGCATGGAAGTCACGGCCACGGATCGCGAGCCCTTCCCTGGCGTACTCGCCGTCCGAGGTGAGCAGGAGCCGTTCCACGCAGATCGCGGGGCCGTCGTCATCGGTCATCCGGACGATCCAGTAGTGCGGGATGCCGGCGGCGGCGTACTCCGCGCGCTTGTCCCGGATGTCGGTGGTGATCGAGTCGGCCGACACGATCTCCACTGCGATCAGGCAATCGGCGGCGATCGGCTTGCGTCCCCATCGTCCCCGGTCGTCGTCGATGCACCGATAGACGACCACGTCGGGACGACGGAAGTGCAGTTTCGGACTGTCGGCGATCAGGACGTCCATGTCGCCGAGCACCCGGTGGCAGGTCCGCCTGGCCCGGTCCCGGAGCCCTGCGGCCTCCCGGATCGCGATGAGGAGGTTCAACTGGATCGCCTGATGGCTTGGCTCGGCGGACTCACACCGGACGATCCAGCCATCGACGACCTCAATCAGCTTGCTGGCGTCCTCCGGGAATGCCAGGTACATGTCAAAGGTCATCTGCGGCGCGTATGCCGCCGCCTTGTGATCGCTGAAGTCGAACGCTGAGGCCACGAGCCCAAGGCTACGCGTTGGCGTTGCCCGATCGGAGCCGCCACGCCCCGCCCTTCCCGCTCGCGCCGGTCCGCGGCGACGTGCTCAGTCCTTCTCCGTGGGGCGACGCCCGGCAGTCTTCGGGATCATGGCCGGCGATCCCGCAGCACGGCGCCGATGACGCCTGTCACCATGTTCGTGACGGCCTCCGCAGCGGGCGGGGTGCCCTTCCTGTCGGCGAACAGCAGGTGCCCCGCTCCGATCAGCGTGGCGGCGAGCGCGTCGACGTCGGCATCGGCCGCGACGCGGCCCAGTTCCCGCTCCGCGGACAGGTAGCCGGCGACGATGGCGACCGCCTCTGTCAGCACGGGGACCCCGCCCGGCCAGGTGCGGCGCAGCCGGGCGCGCAGCTCGTCCCTGAACGTGATCAGGGCGACGATCGCGAGCGCGACCGACGTGAACAGGGCCGTCAGCGTCCCGGCGAGGTGGCCGGTCACGGTGCCTGTCCCGGCCGACTCCCGCAGCGCCGCGGCCTGGGCGTCGATCCGGCCGGCGCGGTCGAGCACCAGCTCGGCGAGGAAGGCGTCGAAGTCGGCGAAGTGCCGGTGCAGCACGCCCTTGGCGACCCGTGCCTGCGTCGTGACGGCCCGGCTGGTCAGCGCGGCCGGCCCGTCCCTGAGCAGGACTGCCTCGGCGGCGCCGAACAGCTGCTCGCGCACGTCGCGGATGGCGATCCCCGTCGGCACCGCGCGTCCCCTCCGTCTATAGTGGGCGTGTGCCCACTATACAGCCGCATGAGCACAGGCAGATGGCGGAGTCGTTCGGCGTGGACCCCGAGCGCTACGACCGGAGCAGGCCCCGCTATCCGGACGCGATGGTGGCGCGGATCGTCGCCGCCAGCCCGGGACCCGACGTCCTCGACGTCGGCTGCGGCACCGGCATCGAGGCCAGGCAGTTCCAGGCGGCCGGCGCTGCGGTGCTCGGCGTCGATCCCGACGCGCGGATGGCAGGCTTCGCCCGGCGGACCGGGGTCGCGGTGGAGGTGGCGAGGTTCGAGGACTGGGACAGCGTCGGCCGGGAGTTCGACGCGGTCATCGCCGGGCAGGCCTGGCACTGGGTGGACCCGGTCGCGGGAGCCGCCAAGGCGGCGGCGGTGCTGCGGCCGGGCGGCCTGCTGGCGGTGTTCTGGCACGCGTACCAGTTGCCGGCAGCGGTGGCGGAGGCGGTCGCCACGGCCATGCGCCGGCTTGTGCCCGACTCGCCGGTCAGCCTCGACCCGGCGCGGACGGGCCTGGACGCTTACCAGGCGGGGTTCACCAGGGCCGCGGCCGGGATCCGGGAGGCGGGCGGGTTCGGCGAGCCGGAGCAGTGGCGCTTTGACTGGGAGCAGTCCCGCACGCTCGACGAGCTGCTTGAACTGATGTCCACCACGGGCGTCCTCACCCGGCTGCCGCCGGCGGCGGCGGCGCAGGTGCTCGACGCCGTCAGGGCCGCGATCGGCCCGGCGCCGCCCTGCTTCACGATGAGCTACGCCACCGTGGCGGTCACCGCCGCGCGCACCGGCCCGTGACGCTTCTTTGCCTGGCGCGCCGGCGCGTACGCTAGAGGCGTGCTGAGCGCGCTGTCCGGGCTCTGGCAGGTGGCGGGACACCTGCTCCCCGTCCTCATGTGGGCCGATACCCCGCAGCGCGCCGCCGTGCTCACGGTCGCCGTGCTGGCCGTGGCGCTGGTCGGCAGCTTCGCGGTCGGCGCCAGCCACGCCGGGGCGACGGCCCGCCTTCCGGTCCTGCGCCGCGTCGCCGCGCTGCGGGAGAAGTCCTGGCGCGTCGCGTTCGTGCGGCAGCGCGACCCGGACGCCCGCGGGCGAGCCAGGCCGAGAGCACCCTCGGCGGCCGCGGCGGCCGCCTGATCCCGCGCGTTTCAAAGCGCCTGCCGTAACCCCATGCCCGGGGCCTGGTGGCGGCCGCCTCCAGCAAGCCAACCCATCTGCGCTGGAAGGTCGCCTGCCCATGTCCGCTCTGTTCGGCGTTCCCGTGGACGCCGCGTACCACCTCGTCTACGCCCTCACCACCGTCCTTACCCCCGTCCTCGGCGGCCTCGCCGCCGTCGCAGGCATCGTCGTGTTCACCGCGGCGGTCCGGCTGCTCGTCATGCCGCTGAGCTTTCGCGCGCTGCGCGGGCAGGCCGCGCTGGCCAGGCTCGCGCCGCAGGTCGAGGCGCTGCGCAAGCGCTTCGCCAGGCAGCCGGAACGGCTGCAGCGCGAGCTGTCCGCGCTCTACAGGCGGGAAGGCGCGAGCGTGTTCGGCGGCTTCGCGCCGGTCCTGGCGCAATGGCCGGTGTTCAGCGTCCTGTACCTGCTGTTCCGGTCGCCCGACGTGGCCGGCGGGCCCAACCGGCTGCTGTCCCGCGACATGTTCGGCGAGCCGCTCGGCGGGCACTGGCTGACCCACGCGGGCGCGCTCACCGCGCACGCCGCCGTCTTCCTCGGTGTCTTCGCTGTTCTCGCGGCGATCTGCTGGCTGTCGGCGCGGGTGGCGCGGCGGATGTCCGTGGCAGCCGCTGCCGCGCCGGCGACCGGCGGCACGCTCGGCCTGCTTGGCAAGGCGCTGCCCTACCTCACGGTCGTCATCGCCGCGTTCGCCCCGCTGGCCGCCGCGGTCTACCTGGTCACCTCGACCGCCTGGAGCGTCGCCGAGCGGTGGCTGTTCCTGCGCATCCGCACCACCCAGACCACCGGCGTCGCGCCGGGGCCTGGCCATACGCTCAGGGAGCGTGCTGGCTGACCGTAACGGCGTTCCGTACCCGCCTATCCGCCGGCTCGGCCCAATGGCGCACTGGCCGTGGAAACCGCGCGGCGACCCCGGCCGCCTGTTCACCCCGTTCTCCATCGCGCTGGCCTGACCCCGCCGCCGGGCTACCGAGGCCAGCCGCCCCGGCCGCCCCGGCTACGTCGGCTTGTAGACCGTGATCTGGGATATGGGGTAGCCGGTGGCGCCGTTGGGCGCGACGGGCTCCTGGATGGCGGTCTGCGTGTAGCCGGTCTTGTCGGTCGCCCGCGCCTGGATCCGATGGTTGCCGACGGTCGCGTTGTCCCAGTACCAGAACCACTGCCGCCAGGTGTCGATGTCGGGCACGGGGGCCAGCGTGGCCTCGTGCCACGGCCCGTTGTCCACCTGGACCTCGACCGCCTCGATGCCCTTGTGCTGCGCCCAGGCCACGCCGGCCACCGCGACCCGGCCTGCCGCCACCTGCGAGCCGGACGCCGGGACGTCGATTCGGGACTCGGTCTTGATCGGCGCCTGCGCCGACCAGCCGTTCTGCGCCCAGTACGCGATCGCCGCCTCGAACGTGGTGACTTCGATGTCGACGACCCACTTGCAGGCCGAGACGTAGCCGTAGAGCCCGGGCACCACGAGCCGCGCGGGGAAGCCGTGCTCGACGGGCAGCGCGGTCCCGTTCATCGCGACGGCGACCAGCGCGTCCTTCGGCTCGTCGAGCACCACGGAAATCGGCGTCCCCGAGGTGAACCCGTCGACCGACGTGCACAGCAGCTGGCTGGCCCC
>NZ_JASIAL010000230.1:0-6333 GCF_030042015.1 Trebonia sp.
TCCCGCAGGACGCCCGGGCGGCGTTCCGCCGTCGCCCGGCCTGGCGAGCGGCACGGGCCGGCTGGGCGGCGGCTCGCTGCCGGACGGCGCGCCACGTCCGCCCATGCCGATGCCGAGCGGTCCCCCTCGCCCCGGTCCGTCGGTGCCGGGCACGTACCCCTCGGGTTCCGGGCTCGGCGATGCCCTGGGCACGGACAGGGACGGGAAGCGGGACCCGGGCCGCACCGGGCTCATCGACCCGGACGAGCCCACCGAGGGCATCCGAATGATGCCGTGACAACCACGCCGCAGGGCAGCGGCTAGCGTCAGCGCGGCTGGCGGCACATCCGATCCGGATCGGGCGTGCCGCCAGCCGCCTGCTATGGCGCCGGTTCGGCGAGCACGTCCAGCCGCTTGAGGATGACCCCCTCGCGCAGCGCCCACGGGCAGATCTCCAGTTGGGCCACGCCCATCAGGTCCATCACCCCGTCGGCCACGATGGCTCCCGCGAGCAGCTGCAGCGCCCTGCCTTCGGAAACCCCGGGCAGCCTGGCGCGCTCGGCGCCGTCCATGGCGGCAAGGCGCTCGGCCCACATGACGACGTCGGTGTGCTTGAGGAATCGCTTTACGTAGAATCCCTCGTTCGAGGGCGCCGCGCCGGCGATCCTGGCCAGCTGCCGGAACGTCTTGGACGTGCCGACCACGTGATCGACCGTGCCGCCGCGCAGCAGGCCCCCGGCGTGGCGGGCGATCTCCGCCCGCACGTGCCTGCGCACCGCGCGCACCTCGTCGGGCGACGGCGGGTCGTCGGGCAGCCAGTCCCTGGTGAGACGGCCGGCGCCGAGCGGGAGGGACGTCACCGCGTCCGCCTCCTCGTCCTGCCCGGCGGCCATCTCCAGCGAGCCGCCGCCGATGTCGATGACGAGCTGCCGCCCGGACGACCAGCCGTACCACCGGCGGGCGGCCAGGAACGTCAGCCGTGCCTCGTTCTCGCCAGACAGCACCCTGATCCGCGCCCCCGTCTGTTCCTGGACGCGCGCGAGCACCCGGTCGGAGTTGCTCGCGTCGCGGACCGCCGACGTGGCGAAGGCGATGAACTCCTCGACGCCCTTGTCCTCGGCGATCCGCATCGCCTCCGACACCACGCAGGTGAGCCGTTCCTCCCCCTCACGCGACAGCGTCTTGTCCGGCTCGAGGTGGGCGGCGAGGGAAAGCTCGACCTTGTGGGAGAACGCCGGGAGCGGGCGCGCCCCTGGGTATGCGTCGACCACCAGCAGGTGAACCGTGTTGGAGCCGATGTCCAGTACCCCAAGTCGCATGATAAGACGCTACCTTGCCGATTCCGCGCCGCGACGGCCCCTGGCGCCCCTGGCGCCCCTGGCGCCCCGGCCGGGGCATCGGGCTCATCGAACCAGGCGGTGACCGGTCCGCTTACCGCCACGCTCACCCGCGTCGCGGGCGCGGGCGGCTCGCCGCCCAGCGTGCGCACCTGCACCGTGCCGGCCTCGCCGACGTCGATGGCGATGAGCGCGTCGTGCCCGTGGTACCGCGTCTGCCTGACCTGGCCGGTGATCGCGCCGGCGGGGAGCGCGCCGGCGCGGGAACCACCTGAGGCGGGCGCGGCGACTGGGGACAGCGCGATCTGCTCGGGCCTGATGAGCACGGTCACCGCGCCAGCCGCCCCCGCGAGCTGCGCCGAATCGCGCAGCTCGTGCCAGCCAAGCGCGGTCCGCACCCCCGCCGCGCCGGCCGGCCCGGCCGCCAGCACCCCGGGCAGCAGGTTCGCGGTCCCGAGGAAGCCCGCCGTCCACGGGTCGGCCGGCCCCGAGTACACCGAACGCGGCGTGCCCGACTGCGTGATGACGCCGTCCCGCAAGACCGCGACGTAGTCGGCCACCGACAGCGCCTCGTCCTGGTCATGGCTGACCAGGACCGCGGTCGTCCCGGTGGCGCGCAGCGCGCCGATGACGTCGGCCCGGACGGTTGCCCGCAGGCTGGCGTCCAGCGAGGCGAACGGCTCGTCGAGCAGCACGAGCCGGGGGCGGGGCGCCAGCGCGCGCGATATCGCGACCCGCTGCTGCTGGCCGCCTGACAGCTCGTGCGGATAACGGCTGGCGAGCTCGGAGAGCCCGACCAGGGCAAGCAGCTCGTCGACCCACGGATCTCTGCGCGACCGCCTCGGCAGCGCGAACGCCACGTTGCCGCGCACGGTCAGGTGCGGGAACAGCGCGCCGTCCTGCGGCACGTACCCGATCTGGCGGCGCTCCGGCGGCACCCGCCTGCGCCCGTCCTCCACGCGCAGCCCGGCGAGCGTGACCGTCCCCGCGTCGACGGGCTCGAACCCGGCGATGACCCGCAGCAGCGTCGTCTTCCCGGCGCCTGAGGCGCCGAGGATCGCGGTCAGCGACCCTGGCTGCACCGTGAGCGAGACGCCGCGGAGCACCACGGTGCTCGCGTAGGACTTCCACACCCCGCAGACTGAAAGCGCCGTCACCGACGGCCTCCACCACGAGAGGCACCGTACCTGCCCGGGTGGAGCCGACGGGCGAGCGGCGCGGGCCGGGCGGTCAGCGGGTGCCAGCCGTCGCGGCTGATCAGGGCGGTCTCCACCTGGCCGGAGTTCACCTCCGCAGTGAGCGACTCGATGTCCGGGAGGACGTGCGATCCGGCGTCCGCATTGACCGGCTTCAGGCACGCTAGCGCCGCCGCGGAACCGCAGGTTTCCCCGCCAAGTCTAGCCGCCCTGCCCTCGCCGCACACCCGACCCACCCCGCAACTTAGGATAGGCATACCTTATCCGCTCCCCGGCCGCGGAGGTAGCGGCCCTAGTCCATTCAGAACGAGCGGTTGCGCCTGTCCAGACTCACCCTGCTCCCCGTCGCCGCCGGCCGCGAACGCATGGGGTACGGTCGCTACCATGCGTAACGGCGAAATCTCCTACTGGTGGCAGGCGCGCGGCGGCTTCCCGCCCCGCCGGCCGTCGCTGCCGCGGCCGGAAGAAGCGGATGTCTGCATCGTGGGCGCGGGGTACACCGGCCTGTGGACGGCCTACTACCTCAAGGGCATGCGCCCCGACCTGCGGGTGGTAGTTCTCGAGGCAGCGTTCGCCGGCTACGGAGCGTCAGGGCGCAACGGCGGCTGGGTCACCTCGGAGCTCCCCGGGTCGCGCGCCCGCTACGCCCGCGGGCCGCGGGGGGCCGAGGGAGTGCGCGCGCTCGAGGCCGCGCTGCGGTCGACGGTGGACGAGGTCGGGCGGGTGTGCGCCGCCGAGGCGATCGCCGCCGACTTCGTGAAGGGCGGCCGGCTCACCGTGGCGACGTCGCCCGCGCAGCTGGCCCGCCTGCGGGCGGGGCTCGCGCACGACAGGGAATGGGGCGACGGGGAGGATGTGGTCACGTTCCTGACGCGCCAGGAGATGCGGGAGCGGATCAACGTGGCAGGCGCGCTCGCAGGGGTGTTCGCCCCGGACAGCGCGCGGGTGCAGCCGGCCGCGCTGGCAGCGGGACTCGCGGCGGCCGCGGAGCGGCGCGGAGCGGACATCTACGAGGCGACCCCGGTCACGGCGATCCTGCCCGCCGCTGGCCCGGGCTCCGGGGACGCGGCCGTCGCGCGGACCCCGTTCGGCGACGTGCGGGCGAAATCCGTGCTGCGCTGCACCGAGGGGTACACCGCCGCGCTGCCCGGCTCGCGGCGCGCGCTGCTGCCGATGAACAGTTCCATGGTGGTGACCGAGCCGCTGCCGGATTCGGCGTGGAAGGAGATCGGCTGGGGCGGCTTCGAGACGCTGTCCGACCAGGCGCGCGCCTACATGTACGCGCAGCGCACCGCGGACGGGCGGATCGCGCTCGGCGGGCGCGGCGTGCCGTACAGGTTCGGCTCGGCGACCGATCATTTCGGCGAGACCAGCCCGGAGACGGCCGCCGCGCTCGCCCAGATCGTGCGGCGGATGTTCCCGGCCGCCGAGTCGGCGCGGATCGAGCACGCCTGGTGCGGCGTGCTCGGCGTGCCGCGCGACTGGTGCGCCACGGTGACCTACGACGCCGCAGCCGGCGTCGGCTGGGCAGGCGGCTACACCGGGGTCGGCGTCGCCGCCTCGAACCTGGCCGGCCGTACCCTCGCCGACCTCGTGCTCGGGGTGTCGTCGGACCTGACCTCGCTGCCCTGGGTGGGGCATCGCAGCCGGCCCTGGGAGCCTGAGCCCGCGCGCTGGGCGGGCGTGCACGGGCTCTACGCGGTCTACCGGCTGGCCGACAGGCTCGAGGCACCCGCCGCCGGCGGCACCATGGCCGGGCCGGCGCGGCTGGCCCTGGGGGAGGCACTCGGCCGGGCAGGCGACGCGATCTCCGGCATTCCGCACTAGGCCGCGGTCACGGCCGGCCCGCCGGCCGGCGACACTGGTGTTATGCCCGGGATCAGCGAAGATAGCGTGCGCCGGGTCCCGCATGACGGCGACGTGGCGCGACCGGACGACGCGCACGTGCTGGACGGGATCCGGTCGCTGCACGACCGGCTCGACGACCTGGAGCGCCTTGTCGCCCAGCGCCTGGCCGCGGAGGGCAGGCACCCCCCGGGGCTGGTGCATGAGCACCACCAGCTGCCCGCGTGGTGCCGCCCGACCAAGGGCGAGACGCGCTGGACGGTCGCCGCCGTCACGACGATCGCGATCGCGCTGCAGATCGCCGTCCCCGGACGGCTGGTGCTGGTGCGCCCGGCGTGGATCCTGCCCGCGGCGCAGGGGCTGCTGCTCATCGTGCTGATGGTGTCAAACCCGCACCGGATCAACCAGCAGTCCGGGATGAGGCGCACGCTTGGCTTCGCCCTGGCGGCCCTGCTCAGCCTCGCCAACGGCTGGTCGGTGGCATGGCTGGCGATCGGCATCGTGCAGGGCTCGCTAGGCAAGACGGCCGGGCCGCTGCTGATCACGGGCAGCGCGATCTGGCTGACCAACGTGATCGCCTTCGCCCTGTGGTACTGGGAACTCGACCGTGGCGGGCCGGCCGCGCGCGCCCTGGCCCTGCGCCCCTACCCGGAGTTCCAGTTCGTCCAGATGGTCACGCCGCAGATGGCGCCGCCTAACTGGGAGCCGACGTTCGCCGACTACCTGTACCTGGCTTTCACGAACGCCGCCGCGTTCAGCCCGACCGACGTGATGCCGCTGTCACGCTGGGCGAAGATGGCCATGACCATCCAGTCGGTGATCTCGATCGTGACCGTCGCGCTGGTGGTCGCCCGGGCGGTCAACATCCTTCAGTAGGCGTATACACAAGGGGATCTTGCGGCGTAACGTGCATCTCATGTTGCTGCCCACGTCTCTGGTCGGAAGCTATCCGCAGCCCGACTGGCTGATCGACCGCGACCGGCTGGCCGGCCGGTTTCCGCCCCGAGTGCGCGCCCGCGAACTGTGGCGCGTTGCCCCCGAGTTTCTCGAGCAGGCCCAGCGGGACGCCACGCTGCTGGCCATTCGCGCGCAGGAAGATGCCGGCCTCGACATCATCACCGACGGTGAGATCTGCCGGGAAAGCTACTCCAACCGGTTCGCGACGGCGCTGGATGGCGTGGACATCGACAACCCGGGCACCGCGCTCGACCGCAGCGGTAACCCCAATCAGGTTCCCCGCGTCGTGGGCGCGATACGGCGCAACCGCCCGGTCGAGCTGGAGGACCTGAAGTTCCTCCGCGCCCACACCGACCGGACTGTCAAGATCACGGTGCCAGGGCCGTTCACCATGGCGCAGCAGGCGCAAGACGACTACTACGGGAGCAGGGAGGCGATGGCGTTCGGCTACGCCGAGGCGGTGAACGAGGAGGTCCGCGACCTTTTCGCCGCCGGCGCCGACATCGTCCAGCTCGACGAGCCGTACCTGCAGGCCCGCCCGGCCGAGGCGCAGCAGTATGGCGTCAAGGTCATCAACCGGGCGCTGGACGGCGTGGTAGGGACGACCGCGCTGCACCTGTGCTTCGGCTACGCCGCGATCATCCACGACCGCCCGGCGGGCTACTCCTTCCTGCCCGAGCTCGCGGCTTGCGACTGCGACCAGATCTCGATCGAGACCGCGCAGTCGAACCTGGACTGCTCGGTGCTGGGCGCCCTGGACGGCAAGACGATCATCCTCGGGGTGATCGACCTGAGCGACCCGGCCGTGGAAACCCCGGACACCGTGGCCGAGCGGGTCCGGCGGGCGCTGCCGTACGTGCCCGCGTCGCGGATCGTGCTCGCTCCCGACTGCGGCATGAAGTACATCCCGCCCGAGACCGCGTTCGGCAAGCTGGCCGCGATGAGCGCCGCGGCCGTCCGGTTGCGGGCAGAGCTGGACGGCTGAGGGCAGCCACCGGCGGCGCGCGACCGCGGGCTTG
>NZ_JASIAL010000231.1:0-5843 GCF_030042015.1 Trebonia sp.
CAGCGAACCCGCCAGGGAACTGGCCAGGCAAGCGGGCGCGGTAGCGGACGCCTGCCATGCGATGGCGGTCCGCTTCCACCGGGGCGGCAAGCTCGTCGTGTTCGGCACGGGCGGCTCGCCAGGCACGAAGACGACCACGTCGCCCGCGGCGACGCCGACGCCGACGTATCCGCCATTCGCCGCCGCGGGAGTCAGCCGCCATGCCTGCTCGGGCACGTACACTTCGGGCACCGGGCGGGACGAGGTGCGGCTCGTCGTCACCAACTCAAGCGGCGCCGTGATCAAGGTCATCTGGCTCAAGTCCGCCGCCAGGCAGGAGCTTTACGTCACGCTGAAGCCAGGTCAATCCAGGACGCTTGACGTGTACGTCGGCGATTACTGGCGGATAGCCAGCAGCGGGGGCGGGTGCCTGGGCATCTTCAGCGTCAGCAGCCGGGACGGCGGCCACATCACCGCCGAGCGACCATGACACGGCCGTAGCCCGATCGAAGACGGCATCCGGTCAAAACGGAACTGTCCAGGCGGAACAGTCAAAACTGTCTGCCCGCAGGCTAGACACCCCCCCATAAGTGTCCTACGGTGGCTGCTATGGCCTCAACGGCGACGCCTGCAGCTCACGACCACCCCGAGGTCAGCCGCCTGTTCGAGCTGCGCAGCGAACCCGCCAGGGAACTGGCCAGGCAAGCGGGCGCGGTAGCGGACGCCTGCCATGCGATGGCGGTCCGCTTCCACCGGGGCGGCAAGCTCGTCGTGTTCGGCGCGGGCGGGCCGAGCACCGACGCCCAGCACGTCGCGGTGGAGTTCGTGCACCCGGTCATCGTCGGCAAGCGCGCGCTCCCGGCCATCTCGCTGACGACAGATGTGGCCACGGTGACCGGGATAGCCGAACGCGAGGGCGTGAGCGCGATCTTCGCCCACCAGATCCGCGTCCTGGCCAGCCCCGCCGACATCGCCCTGGGGATCTCCGCCGACGGGGACAGCGCCAGCGTGCTGGCCGGCCTGGAGGCGGCCAGGGAGCTCGGCCTGCTCACGATCGCCCTTGTCGGTGGCGGCGGGGGACGGATCGCGGCGAGCCCGGCCGTCGATCACCTGCTGGCGGCGGCGGCAGATGACCCGCGGGTGGTCAAGGAAATGCACGTGACCACGTACCACATCCTGTGGGAGCTGGTGCACGTGTTCTTCGAGCAGCCGGGCGTGCTTGATCCCGGCGTCGTGCCATGACCCCCATGACCCCCATGACCGGCGGGCAGCCGCCAGGCTGCCATGGCGACACGTGCATCACCTGCTCCGACGCCGCCGTCGAGGTGCGGGTCGTGCGGCTGCTGGCTGACGGGCTGGCCGTGGTGGACACCGGGCAGGGCGAGGAAGAGGTCAGCGTCGCGCTGGTGGCCGCCGCGGCCGGAGCCACGATCCTGGTGCACGCGGGGGAAGCGATCGCGGTCGTGGACGCTAGCGGGGAGGTGGTCTCGTGACCAGGGGAGAGGACGAGAGCGGCGCGGCGGCGATGCAGTCGCTCTACCCGTTCCTTTACGCCGACACGGGCGACCTGGCGGCCGTGCTTGAGCAGGTTCGCGCCTCGACCGTCGCCAAGGCCGGGGAGATCTGCGAACTGCGCCGGGTCATCGCCGCCAGGGACGGAGCACGGCTGGCGCAGTGCGCGCGGCAGGCCGCGGCCCGCTTCGCGGCGGGCGGGCGGCTGTTCGCCTTCGGCAACGGCGGCAGCGCGACCGATGCCCAGCAGCTCGCGACGCTGTTCCTGCACCCGGGCGGGGACGCCCGCCCGCTGCCGGCGTTCGGGCTGGCCAACGACACCTCGGTGGTGACGGCGCTGTGCAACGACATCGGCGTGGACGTCGTTTTCGCCCGCCAGCTCGCCGCGTTCGGCGGCCGTGACGACATCGCGGTCGGCCTGTCGACGAGCGGCAACTCCGCGAACCTGGTGCGCGCCTTCGACGAGGCGGGCCGGCGCGGGATGCTCACGATCGGGCTGGCTGGCTACTCGGGCGGGAAGATGGCCGAGCTGGACAGCATCGACTACCTGTTCGTGGCGCCGTCCGCCTCGATCCACCGGATCCAGGAGGCGCAGACCACGATCTACCAGGTGCTCTGGGAGCTCACCACATGTGCCCTCGGCGCGGCCGAGGGCCCGGAAGAGGTGTCACATGTGTCTTGGCATACCGGGTGAGGTCATCGAACTGCACCCCGAGCAGCCCGACCTCGCCAAGGTGAGCGTCAGCGGCGTGAAAAGGCTGATCAACATCGGCCTGCTCGCCGACGACCCGCCCAAGCCGGGTGACTGGGTGCTGATCCACGTCGGCTTCGCGCTGTCCAAGATCGACGAGGCCGAGGCGGCGGCGGCCATGGCGTTCCTTGAAGGGATCGGCCAGGCCTACGAGGACGAGATCGCCGCGCTGCGCGAGTCACTGATCGAATAAAGGCACTGACCGAACAGGAGTGTGCGGACGATGCGGTTCGTCGACGAATTCCGTGACGCGGACAAGGCGCACGCGCTCGCCGCCAAGATCGCGGCGCTGTGCGAGCCCGGCCGGCGGTACAAGCTCATGGAGGTGTGCGGCGGGCACACCCACACGATCTACAAGCACGGCCTCGAGGACTACCTGCCCGAGTCGATCACGCTGGTGCACGGCCCCGGCTGCCCGGTGTGCGTGATACCGATGGGGCGCGTCGACGACGCCATGCACCTGGCGTCGCGGCCGGACGTGATCATGACCTCGTTCGGCGACATGATGCGGGTGCCGGGCAGCCACGGGTCGTTCTTCGACGCCAAGGCGGCGGGCACCGACATCCGCATGGTCTACTCGCCGCTTGACTCCCTCAAGATCGCCAGGCAGAACCCGGACCGGCAGGTCGTCTTCATGGCGATCGGGTTCGAGACGACCGCGCCGTCCACCGCGATGACCATGCTGCGCGCCGCGGCCGAAGGCCTGCGGAACTTCTCCGTGTTCTGCAACCACGTCACGATCATCCCGGCGATCAAGGCGATCCTCGACTCACCCGACCTGCGGCTCGACGGGTTCATCGGGCCAGGGCACGTGTCCACGGTCATCGGCTGCCGGCCCTATGAGTTCATCGCCCGTGACTACGGCAAGCCGGTCGTGGTGGCCGGGTTCGAGCCGCTGGACATCCTGCAGTCCATCTACATGCTCATGCTGCAGCTGTCGCAGGGCCGGTCGGAGGTCGAGAACCAGTACTCGCGCGTGGTGCCGTGGGACGGCAACCTGGTCGCGCTGACGGCCATCGGCGAGACGATGGAGCTGCGGCCCTACTTCGAATGGCGCGGCCTCGGCTTCATCTCGCACTCCGCGCTGAAGGTGCGCGAGAAGTACGCGGCGATGGACGCCGAACTGCTGTACGAGGTTCCCGGGGTGCGGGTCGCCGACCCGAAGGCGTGCCAGTGCGGCGAGGTGCTCAAGGGGGTGCTCAAGCCGTGGGAGTGCAAGGTCTTCGGGACCGCCTGCACGCCCGAGACCCCGATCGGCACCTGCATGGTGTCACCGGAGGGGGCCTGCGCCGCGTACTACAACTACGGCCGGATGCACCGCAGCCGGGTCCCCGAGGCGGCAGCCGCACAGCCGGGGCGGGCGGTCGCGCCATGACCGGCTGGATCGAGGAGGCGCTGCGGGAGCACGACCACGCCGCCGCCGACCTGCCCGGCGATCCGGCGGGACGCCGCGAGCTGCCGGTGACCGATCGCGAGCAGCAGGTGCTCGACCGCATCGACCGCGCCCGCCGCCGCACTCCGCGCGTCCGCGAGGACCGGGTCACGATGTCCCACGGCGCTGGCGGCAAGGCGACCCAGACGCTGGTCGAGGCGATCTTCCTCGACGCGTTCCGCAACCCGCTGCTCGAACCCCTCGAGGATTCCGCCGAGCTTCGGCTGGCCGGCTCCCGGGTGGCGCTCACCACCGATTCCTACGTGGTGTCCCCGCTGTTCTTCCCCGGCGGCGACATCGGCGACCTGGCGGTCAACGGGACCGTCAACGACCTGTCGGTGACCGGGGCCACCCCGCTGTACCTGTCGGCCGGCTTCATCCTCGAGGAGGGTTTCCCCGTCGCCGACCTGACCCGCGTCGCCGCGTCGATGCGGGACGCCGCGGCCAGGGCGGGGGTCTGCGTGGTCACCGGTGACACGAAGGTCGTGCAGCGGGGCAAGGCCGACGGCTGCTACGTCAACACCGCCGGGGTGGGCCTGTTCGAGCGGGACGTGACCCTCGGCGTGGCCCATGCCAGGCCCGGCGACGCCATCATCGTGTCCGGCCCGATCGGCGACCACGGGATCACGATCATGCTGGCCCGCGGCGAGCTCGACATCGAGGCCGACATCGGCTCGGACACGGCCCCGCTCAACGGCCTGGTCGCGGGCCTGCTCGACGCGGTCCCCGAGGTGCGGGCGATGCGGGACGCCACCCGCGGCGGGGTCGCGACCATACTCAACGAGATCGCGCGGGCCGCCCAGGCCGGGGTGCTGGTCAGCGAGGACGACATCCCCGTGCGGGACGAAGTCCGCGGCGCCTGCGAGCTGCTCGGGATCGACCCGATGTACGTGGCGTGCGAGGGACGGCTGGTGGCGGTGGTGCCCGCCGCCAGCGCGGACCGCGCGCTCGCGGCGCTGCACGCGCACCCGCTGGGGGAGCGGGCGGCCGTCATCGGCGCCGTGACCGACGGCCAGCCGGGGATCGTGCAGCTCAAGACCGCGTTCGGCGGCACCCGGATCGTCGACCTGCTCGTCGGCGACCCGCTGCCGCGGATCTGCTGACGCGCCGCCGCAGGAGCCGGGCGAGCGGGGAGCCGGCACTGTCCGTTCGGGACAATTGAAATCTTTTATCCCGAACGAGCACGCCCGCCTCACCTGCCCTCACGGACTGCCTGGCTGAGCGACGGCGCGGCGGACGCAGGCTTCCGCGCAGTACCAGACCACGTCGGCGGCGGCCTTGCCTGCCACGAAGCCCAGCCACACGCCGCCCGGCAGCGGCCGCAGCAGCCACGCGGCCCCGATCAGGCAGCCCGGGCGGATCAGCGTGAAATCGAGCACCTCGGCGGCCGCGCAGGAGCCAAGCTCCTGTCGCACCGCGTGCCAGGCTCCGCCCGCCAGCCTGCGCCACCCGGCCAGGTGGGCCGTCGCCCGCCACGCCGCCAGCCCCGCCCTGGCCCCCAGGCAAGCGTAGAACCCGGCGAACTCCCCGACGGTCGCCAGCCCGGCGGCGGCGACCAGCGACCCGGCGGGCAGGTACCCGGCGGCGAACCCGGCCGCCGCGCCCGCGGTTCCGCACACCTCCGCGAGCCCGAACCGCGCCCGCCATGCCCGCCACCACCGCCTGCAGGCCGCGCCACCGCTCACGGCCACCCCCCTTGGACTCGCCGTGCACACCAGCGTGCCCGCGCGGTCTTGCCCCGCGATTGAGCGGCGATTGCGCCCGCCGTCAGCGGGTTGGGCCTCCTGCTTATCGGGGCGGGTCTCGCTGCTATTCGGTGTGCAGCACCACTGGCCTGACAACGCACGTGCACCGGCCGCCGGCGCGCGCAAGCCAACCGGGCACCGCTCACGGGGCTAGACCCACTGCCGGGAGTGAAGGCAACCGGGCCGTTGGCGCAGCCGGCCCGATACGGCCGGGCCGTTGGCGCAGCCGGCCCAGTCAGGCAGGCCGGGGCAGCGGCCGACGGCGCCAGGCGCGGCGAAAGACCGCGCCGTCGCAGTCAGCGTCACGCGAGCCGGCTGCCCTCATGCGGCGGATGGGCAGGGGTTGGTGTGGGACGCTGGGCGGTGTGGTGGTGGATGCGCGCGTTGAGCACGTCGGCAGCCTGCTTCGCCCGCAGTTTCTGCG
>NZ_JASIAL010000232.1:0-12487 GCF_030042015.1 Trebonia sp.
GCCTACGAGGACGGGAGCCGCAGCACGTAGCCGACGCCGCGCAGCGTATGGATCAGCCGGGGCTCCTTGGTGTCGATCTTGCGGCGGAGCACGGAGACGTACGACTCCACGATCCCGGTGTCGCCGCGGAAGTCGTAGTCCCAGACGTGGTCCAGGATCTGCATCTTGGACAGCACGCGGTTGGCGTTGCTCATGAAATACCGCAGCAGCTTGAACTCGGTGGGGGACAGCTGCACCTGGTCGCCGCCCCGCCAGACCTCGTGGCTCTCCTCGTCAAGCTCCAGGTCGGCGAACTTCAGCCGCGGCGTCGGCTCCACGCCGTCACCGCGGGTGCGCCGCAGCACCGCCTTGATCCGCGCGATGACCTCTTCAAGCGAGAACGGCTTGGTGACGTAGTCGTCGCCGCCAAGGGTCAGGCCGCGGATCTTGTCGTCGGTGCCGTCGCGGGCGGTGAGGAAGACGACAGGGACCCGGGCGCCGCCGCCGCGCAGCCGCCGGATCACGTCGAACCCGTCCATGTCGGGGAGCATGACGTCCAGGACGATCAGGTCCGGGCGATGCCGCTGCGCGGCCTGCACCGCCTCGGTGCCGCCCGCGGCGGTGATCACATCGAAACCGGCGTAGCGCAGGCTCGCCGAGAGGAGCTCGAGGATGTTCGGCTCATCCTCCACGACAAGCAGCCTCGCGTCAGGCTGTGTCCGCACGTCGCTGACCGGCATGTCCATGTCGAAATGATCGCCTGTTTCGCTGAGAATAACCTGAATGAACTCTGGGGATGACCTGTCGCCTTCCCTCAGCGTACGCTCCGCGGCGAGTAACCGGACGCTCAGCGGCGGGCCGGGGCCCGCGTGGCCAGCCAGTGCGCGATCGCCTCCGGGCGGGAGTCGACCCCGAGCTTGGAGTAAATGCGCCGGACGTGATTCTTGACGGTCTTCTCCGCGAGGAACAGGTGAGCGGCGATCTCGCCGTTGGTGTGCCCGCCGGCTATCAGCGACATGACCTCTAGTTCGCGAGCCGAAAGCCCGTGGCTCGCCCGCGTGCCAGCCGGCTTGCCGCCGGTCTCGCCGCCGTGCCCCGTCCTGCGCCCGTTGAGCACAGTTCCCGCACCGCCCAGTCCGGGAACCTCGCCGCGGTTCATGAGACCTCCGGTTACCTGCAGCTCGTGCCGCCGCGATACCCGCCGGGCGCGGTGCAGCACTGTCCTGCCTCGGTGTCAAGACCTTCCTTTATAGGTACAGATACACCAAAACGGCGCTGCTCAAACCGGCCCTCACCCGATGGTCGTCCCGCTCAGCAGGCCGGAAGGAACGGGCTTGTTCTTCTGCAGCGCGGCGAACAGCTCCAGGGCCTCGGCCTGGTTCCACTGCACCGCGTCGCCCGCGTTGGACGTCACGTAGTTCGGGTTGGCGATCGGCACGGTGCCGGTCAGCGGGTCGCGCAGCGCGAGCGCCGCCTGCACCAGGTCATACAGGCTCGTGCCGTTGTCGACGGAGATGGAGCTCGCCGAGGTCGAGGCGAACGGCAGCGCCGTGAACGGGTTGAGGTACACGCCCGGGCTGGTGGCCTTGTCAAGAAGAGCCTTAAGGAACGCCCGCTGGTCTTGCATGCGCTGCAGGTCCTCGTCGGCAAACGAATGACGATCCCGAACGAAGGCGAGCGCCTGTTGGCCGTTCAGGTTCTGGCACCCGGCCTTGAGGTTGACGCCGGAGTCCGTGTCCTTCAGCGGGGCCGGGAGGCAGATGCGCACGCCGCCGACTTCGTTCACCACGCTGACCAGCCCGCCGAAGCCGATCCCCATGTAGTGGTTGATCCGCAGCCCGGTCACGTTCTCCACGGTCTGGACGAGCAGCGACGGCCCGCCGAAGGCGAGCGCCGCGTTGATCTTGTTCCAGCCGTACCCAGGGATCGGCACGTACGAGTCGCGGGGGATGCTGATCAGCACCGGCCTGCCGCTGCCGATGTGCAGCAGCATCAGCGAGTCGGAGTTCGCGGTCCCGAAGTCGAATCCGACGTGGTACTCGATGATCTGCTTGGTGGTAAGCCCGTCGCGGGTGTCAGAGCCGACGATCAGCCAGTTCTGCCCGGCCGACTGCCCGGTGAACGCCGGCAGCGTGACCGAGTGGTTCAGCTTGCCGTTCAGCCAGAAGTACGAGCCGGCAACCGCGGCGATCAGGATCACCACGAGCGATGCGCCGATCAGCGCTATGCGCCGCCCGCGCCGGCCCGGCTGTCCCCAGAATCGCCATCGGCGCCCGCCGCGGGGCCGGCCCTGGGCGGGCGGCAGGCCAGGAGCGGGTTCAGAAACCGGTGGCGGCTGCGCCGGCCAGGTCGCCGGTGCGGGCGCCCCGACGCCGGGCGCCCCGACGCCGGGCACGGTCATGCCGGGTTCGGGCGTGCTGCCGGACGGCTTCTCGTCCCTGTACCAGCCCTTCGGCCAGTCGTCGTCACTCATCGGGCGATCCCTCCCACCGGCCGTCTGCCGTCTAGCGATCGGTCTGCGGCGACGCAGCGCTTCCCACCAGACAACGGCCGGCACCCTGCGCTAGGTTCGAATTGCGTATGAAAAGTTCCCTGTGAAGCACGGAACAGTCGGCGCAGATCCGGACGACGGGTGGTTTCAGTGGTCCCGCGCGCAGCGGGCGGGGGGTCTCGGATCGTCACGCGCTACCCGCCCGAGTGTACCGGTGGTAGCTGGTGCTCACGTCAGAAGGAAGAGCCGTCCCGGATGTGCGATGAGTATTCGTCTAGTTACAAAGAGCGAGCAGGCCGGGCATCATCGGGCTATGGGAAGCATCAACTTCGCCGACGTCTTCGCGACGTTCCTCGCCCTGCTCGGACCGCAGAAGATCCTGCTCTCCTTTGAGGCGGCCACGCGCCGGCTGTCATCGCGCGAGATCCGCTTCCTGGCCGCGACGTCGAGCATCGCGGCGGCGGCCGTCGGCGTGGCATGCGCGCTGACGGCGCCGTGGCTGACCACGTTCTTCCACATCAGCTACCAGGCCGTCGAGCTCGCCGGTGGGAGCATCTTCTTCATCTACGCGGTCACGCTGGTCTTCGGGGTCCGCCTCTTTGACGAGGGCGGCGGGGAGCAGCCTGACGGCACTCCCGCGCACCCCGTCTCCACCGGGTTCCGCGCGCTCGTGCTTCCCTACGTCGTCACGCCGCTGGGCGTGTCGGCCGTGCTGGTGGAATCGCTGAGCGGGGCCGGCTGGGGGTGGCGCTCGGTCGTGGCGGCCAGCTACGTGGCCGTCGCCGCTATCGACCTCGTATGTTTCCTGCTGCTCGGGCCGCTGGTGCGGCGCATGCACGCGGTCGTCCGCGAGGTGCTGTCCCGGCTGCTCGGCCTGCTGCTCGCCGGCGTCGGCGTCAACCTCTTCCTGCAGGGCCTTACCGGACTCGGCCTGCTGCCCCACTACAGCAGCGGCGGGCACTGAGCTTTTCATCCCGAACGGGTGAGTTGCGAGTTCGCCCGGCCGGGCAGCATGGGGCTCCGCGGCTCCGTGGCGGGAGGGGGCAGGAGTTGGCGCGGACTATCCGGGTGAGCCCGGGTGCGGCGGTGGTCGTGGTCGTCGCGGTGCTTGCCTGTGTCAACGTTGCCGACATCAAGGTGGCGCATGCCGTGCTGGTGCTCGGGCCCGTGTGCGCCGCCGGGCTGCTCGCCCTCGCCCGGCTCGCCGGGCTCAGCTGGGGCGAACTGGGCCTGGGCCGGGGAACCTGGTACCGGGGGGCCCGCTGGGCCGCCGTCGAGATAGCCGCCGTGGCCGCGGTGTTCGCGGTCGGCGCGGCGCTTCCGCTCACGAGGGACGCGTTCCGCGACAGCCGCTACCACCTGGGCTGGGGGAGCGCGCTGCTGACCGCCTTCGTGCTCATTCCCGTCGGCACCGTGCTGCTCGAGGAGGTCGCCTTCCGCGGTGTGCTGTGGGGCCTGCTGCGCCGCCTGCGCGGCACGGCGACGGCGACGATCGGCTCGTCCGTGCTGTTCGGCTTGTGGCATGTGCTCCCGTCGCTGTCGCTGGCCACCGACAACGAGGCGATCGGCGACGCGGTCGGGAAGGGGCCCTCGGCCCAGGCGATCTCGGTGCTGGGAACCGTGCTGTTCACCGGGCTGAGCGGCGTGGTGTTCTGCGAGCTGCGGCGCCGCAGCGGCTCGCTGCTCGCGCCGGCGGGCCTGCACTGGGCGACCAACGCGCTCGGCGTGCTCGCGTCGGCCGCGGTCTGGGCGTGGGGGACGAGATGAGCGCGGAAGAGGCTGGCCTGTCGCCGACGCCCCCGCAGGGGACCCCGGCCGGGGCGGGCGGGCTCGCGCCGACGCCACCCCAGGGAATTCCCGTGCAGGCGCCCGGCCCCCCGCCACCCCGGGAACCCACCGGACCGCCGCGCGCCCCGGGCCCGCCGCCGCGTGCCGCGGTCGCGCAGCCGCCCCGCTGGCGGTTCACCCGGACGCGCCGCTACCTGGCACGGTTCAGCGCGGCGGGCCTGACCTGCGCGTTGTTCTTCTACTGCCTGTCGCTTACGCCGTCGCTGCTGCCCCGCGTGTGGTACCTGCAGGCGGTGATGTCCGGCGTGACCGTGGCCATCGGCTACGGCGTCGGCGCCTTCGTCGGCTGGCTGCTCAGGTCGCTGATCCCGTGGCGTGCCGATCCGCCGGTCCGCCGCGGTGCCTGGTGGGTGCTGGCTCTCGCCACCGCGGTCCTTGTCCCGTTGTTCGGCGTGCTCGGTGCCGAGTGGCAGCACCAGATCAGGGAGCTGGTCGACGCGAGCCAGCCGAGCGAGGCCAGCTACGTGCTCGTCGTCATCGTGTCGCTGCTGATCGGGCTGGCCATCGTCACGGTGGCGCGCGGGCTGCGGCAGCTTGTCCGCTGGGTGGCCCGGCTGCTCGGCCGCGTCGTACCCGCCCGCGCCGCGACCGCGCTGGCGGTGCTCGTGGTCGTGGTCGTGCTCGGCCTCCTGGTGACCGGCGTCCTTTCGCGGCTGGCGATCGGTGCCGCCAATTCGGTCTTCGGTGACATCGACAACGGCACGGCCGCGGGGGTGGTGCAGCCCACGGACGCGCTGCGGTCCGGCAGCCCTGAGTCGCTCGTGCCCTGGTCGACACTGGGCAGGCAGGGCAGGACGTTCGTCGCTGGCGGCCCGACGGCCGCGCAGATCAGCGCGTTCACCGGGACTGCCGCCATCGAGCCGATCAGGGTCTACGTCGGGCTGAAGTCGGCCGACTCGATAGCGGCCGAGTCCGCGCTCGCGGTCAGGGAACTCGAGCGGACGGGCGCCTTCGACAGGAAGGTCATCGTCGTGGCCACCACGACAGGCACCGGCTGGCTGAACCCGGCCATGATCGACCCGCTTGAGTACATGTACGGCGGGGACACGGCGGTCGCCGCCATCCAGTACTCCTACCTGCCGAGCTGGATCTCGTTCATCGTCGACAAGGCGCCGGCGCAAGAAGCCGGGCGCGACCTCTTCGACGCGGTCTACGCCAAATGGCACCAGCTGCCCGCCGGCCGGCGGCCCAAGCTTGTCGTCTTCGGCGAGAGCCTCGGGTCGTTCGGCGGAGAGGCCGCGTTCAGCGGCACGGACGACATCATCGACAGGACCTCGGGGGTGCTCTGGGTGGGCCCCACCAACAGCAACACCCTGTGGAGCCGCTTCACCGATGACCGCGCCCCCGGAACCCCCGAGTGGCTGCCCGTGTACCAGGGCGGCGGCACCGTCCGCTTCGGCTCCACGCCGGCCGAGCTCGCCGTCACCGCGGGCTGGAAGCAGCCTCGGGTCGTCTACCTGCAGAACGCCTCCGACCCGATCGTGTGGTGGTCGTGGTCGCTGGCCTTCCACCAGCCGGACTGGCTGCGCGGACCCACGCCACCCGATGTGTCCAGCGCCATGCACTGGTATCCGCTCGTGACGTTCTGGCAGGTCGCGGCCGACCTCGCGCTGGCGACGGCGGTGCCGCCCGGCCACGGCCACACGTACGGCATGCTCCAGGGCGCCGCCGCCTGGGCGGCCATCATCCCCCCGCCCGGCTGGACGGCCGCGCGCACCGCGGCGCTGGGCCAGCTGGCCGCGAACTTAGCCCAGCTGGCCGATGTGCCGGATGATGTCCTGCGCCGGGCCGTCCCTGGTGAGCTGGATGTCGTCGATGACCGCGCCGTCACGGAGCCGGATCAGCCGTTCGGATCTGGCGGCGATCTGCGGGTCGTGTGAGGCGAGCAGGATCGTGATGTGGTGCTCGGCGCGCAGCCGGGCGAGCAGGTCCAGGATCTCGGTGGCGGTGGCGGAGTCCAGGTTGCCCGTGGGCTCGTCGGCGAGCAGTAGCGCGGGGGTGTTGATCAGGGCGCGGGCGATGGCGATCCGCTGCTGTTCGCCGCCGGACATGCGTGCGGGCAGGGAGCGCTCGCGCCCGGCCAGGCCGACTGCCGCCAGCAGCTGCGTGGCCCGGTCGCGCTTGTCCCAGGTGGTGCGGTACGGCAGCACCGGCGCGAGCACGTTGTCCAGGGCGGTCAGTGCGGGCAGCAGGTTGTAGCGCTGGAACACGAAGCCGACGGTGCGCCGGTAGTCGGCCAGGGCGTTGCCACGCAGCCCGGTGACCTCGGTGCCGTTGACGGCGATGGTGCCGGAGTCGGGCCGTTCGAGCGCGCCGATCATGTGCAGCAGCGTTGACTTGCCCGAGCCTGAGGCGCCGGTCAGCGCGACGTACGCGCCGGCCTCGATGGTGAAGGTGACCTCGTCGGCGGCGGTGACCTGCCCGCCCTGGCCGGTGCCGTAGCGCTTGCTCACCGCGTGCAGCTCGAGCGCGCTGGTGCCTGGGGCAGGGGCGGTCATGGTCGTTATTCCTCGGCGAGCAGGTGGGCGGCGGGCAGGCGGCGCAGCAGCGCGGCGGGCAGCAGCGCGGCCGCCGCGGTGACGATGACCCCGGCCGCTGCGGCGGCGGCCGCGATGGCTATCAGCCGGGCGGGCAGCTGCCCGGCGAACCAGGCCGCGGCGGCCAGCCCGAGCCCGGCGCCGGCCAGCGACCCGGTGACGCCGATGATCGCGCCCTCGGTGATCACCAGCCGGGCCAGCGTGCGGTCGCGCCACCCGAAGCTCCGGATGGTGGCCAGTTCAGCCGCCCGTTCGGTGACGTTCAGGAACACCACGTCGGCGACCGCGAGCACGCCCAGGGCGACCGTCGCCCCGGCGGCGATGTAGTCCACGCCCCGGACCTGCACCGCGATCGCGTCGCCGAGCAGCGACCCGACGATCACCCCGCGGAAGGCGAAGCTGACCGCGGTCAGCAGCGTCAGCGCGGCGACGCCCACGGCCAGGCTGACCACCCCGATCAGGGTGCGCCCAGGGGTACGGGTCACGTTGAGCGCCGCCAGCGCGGTGATCCCGCCGGGCTGGTGCGCGCGGCGAACCGCGAGCACCGGCGGCCGGACCGAACTGACCGGGTCCGCCCGCGCCGCCGCCCAGGCCGGCCCCAGGCCCCCCGCCACCGCCACCACGACCGCGACCGGCACCGCCAGCAGCGCCCATCCCGGCGAGGCGTCCAGGCCCAGGGCGGCCGACATCGGGACGGCGATCACCGCAGCCACCAGCCCGGCCGCCAGGCCGATCCCGGCCAGCTCCCCCAGGACAGCAGAAAACAGCCGTGACCGGCGCCAGCCCACGGCTGCGAGCACGCCCAGCTCGCGCCGGCGACCCCGCACCGCGGCGGTCGCGGCGTTGCCGACGAACAGCACGCACACCACCAGGATCAAGATGTACAGCGCCACGCTGGTCTTATCCACCGCGTTCAGGATCGCCAGCGCCACGCCCTCCTTCACCCAGTTCTCGGACAGCGTCAGCGCCGGCTGCCCGAACTTGCCGGCGGGCAGGTCAATGGTCACCGGCGACGGCGAGGAACCGGCCACGATGTCCACGTCCAGTCCGGTGCGCTGCTCGATCTGCTGCGCCACCGCGCTGATGCGCTCGCGCGACAGCGCATCCGCCCCGGTCACGCCCGCGACCTTGACCCGGATCACGCTGATCGGATCGGCGGCGGGCACGCCGGAGTAGGCCGGGCTGTCCTCAAGCGCCGGCAGCGCGGCCAGCGTTGTGATCAGGTTCACCGGCTGGCTGACCAGGCCGCCCAGGTTCTGGCTGGGCAGCAGGTCGTTCCCGGCCAGCGCGCGGCTGCTTGCCGCGTTCGCCGGCGCCGCGGCGACCGGCTGGTAGTCGCCGAGCGGCACCTGCGACAGCGCGGAAAACGACTTGATATGAGCCGGGTCAAAGACGCCGGCGACCTTGATCAGGGCGAGCCCGTAGCCGTCGGCTCCGGCGGCCTGCCCGGTCAGATGCGAGGTCACCGTCCGGTACTGGCTGTCCTCGTCGTCCATGGCGACCCGAGCCAGGCTGCCCGTGTACCAGACCGACGGGGGGTTGACCACCTGACGCGGTGTCAGCACCCCGGCCGTTGTGGACCGGTAGTCCACGGGACCGACCGACCAGTAGCCGTTAACGAGAGTGCCAGCGGCGCTGCCCAGGAACGTCGTCGGCGGCCCGTCGATCACGGCGCTGTAGGCCTGCTGGGCCGTGGTGCGCACGGTGGCCACCGTGCGGCCAGGAGCCGAGGCCTGCGCGCTCTCCCAGGCATCGTTCATGTCAGGCATCGCCGACGGGGCCGCCAGTTGCTGCACGATCGTCTGCGCATACTCGTTCATGCCGCTGGCGGAGGAGGCCAGTACCGGCAATGTCGGGCTGTCGGCACCCTCGTTCTCCGTCAGGTAACTGCCGGAGACAAGCGCCTTGTTCAGCCCGTCCAGTTTCGCCTCCGCGTCCGGGTCGATCGCCGCGATCAGCACCGGGATAGTCCAGGTGACGAAGTAGCCAGCCGCGCTGTCGCTGGCCGGCCCCGGTGAGGGCGGCATGTCGGACTGGTTCACCCGGGACCAGCACCGTGCATAGGACTGCCCGGCCGTGCCGAAGGGATTCGCTCCCCGTGACAGGACGACGCCCGCCGCCGGGCACCCCGGACCGGTTCCGTCGGTCAGGTATTGGCCGTTGGCGGACTGCGTGAGTCGCAGCGGCGTCACGTACAGGTATCCGGGCGGCTGGGTGATGCGGCTGGCGCCGCCGTCGCTGACCCAGGTGGTGGTGGCCCGGTACAGCTGGCGGCCGGACCGGCCAAGCACGTCGGCGGGCAACGGCACGAACGTGAGCGCATTGAGCTCCGCGTAACCGACCATCGCGATCGGCGCGGCGACCTCCACTCCCGGGACCTGCTCGATCTGATGCCACTGGGCCATCGTGATCCCGCCGTAGATGCCCGACAGGAAATCGGGCTGCACCGTACCGGTCTTGCTCTCGACAGCGGTCCTGGCTCCCTTCGGCCGGACCAGGATGTCGTAGGCGGGCTGGAAGTTCGCCGACACCTTGCCGACCGTGCGCACCTGCGCGGTCCGCGACGCCGCGGTCAGCACGGTGAACGCGGTCGCGGCGACCAGCACCCCGATGAGCAGGGCCAGCGTCCGGGCGGGGCGGAACCGCACCTGCGACCACGCCAGCCTGCCCATCATCACACCCTTCGCGTGCCCGTGCCGTCCTGCCGGGCTGGCGCCAGCCCGGGGGCTGCGACTATGCTCAACCCTTACCTAGCGGCAATGCAAGGATGAGCGTCAGATCGTTACCTAGCGGCAAGGTAAGGCGCTGGCCGCACCCCTAACGGGGCCGCCTCACCCAGCCCGTCTGAACCTGCCGGGTACTCCTCCAGCGGCACCAGGTCCTTGGACCAGGCGTCGAGCACCGGCGTCACGAGGCGCCAGGATTCCTCGGCCTCATCGCCGCGGATCGACAAGGCGGCATTGTGGTTCAGCACCTCGAGCAGCAGGTGCGCGTAAGCGGGCAGCTCGGGCGGCTTGATCTCGGCGGACAGCGTCAGGGGGGCAAGACGCCCGGTCCACGGTCCCAGGCTGGTCAGCTCAAGGGCGAGGCTCTCAGGTTCCAGTCCGAACCGCAGCACGTTCGGCGCCGCCGACACGTTCCAGAAGGGCAGCTGCGGCACCTGCCGGAAATGCACCGCGACCTCCTTGCGGTCGCGGCCGAGCGCCTTGCCGCTGCGCAGCCGGAAGATCGTATCCGGCCAGCGCCAGTTATCAAGCCGCAGCTCAACCTGGGCGAGCGTCTCGGTCCGCGATTCCGGGTCCACCCCGTCCTCGTCGACGTAGGCGGGCAGCCGCCGGTCGCCGATCTGACCGCTGACGTACCGGGCCCGGCGGGTGTGCCGCGCCGCGTCGTCCGCGGTGAGCGGGCGCACCGAGCGCAGCACGTCGACCTTGCGGTCGCGCAGGTCACGTTCGCCGAGGCTGACCGGCGGCTCCATCGCCACCAGGCAGAACAGCTGCAGCAGATGGTTTTGCACCATGTCCTTCAGCGCGCCCACGCCGTCGTAGTAGCCGGCCCGGCCCTCCAGCGCCAGCGACTCCTCCCACAGGATGTCGATCCTGGCGATGTGGGTGCTGTTCCAGATCGGCTCGACCACGCGGTTGGCCAGCCGGAAGCCGAGGATGTTGCGCACGGTCGTCATCGCGAGGAAGTGATCGACCCGGAACACGTCCTGCTCGGACATGCCCTCGGCGAGCAGGTGGTTCAGCGCGACCGCGCTTGTCAGGTCCTCGCCGAACGGCTTCTCGAGGACTATCCGGCTGCCCTCAGGCAGTCCGGCGGCGAACAGGGCCGCGACCGCGCTGGGGAAAACCGTGGGGGGCAACGCCAGGTACGCCGCCAGCGGCTCGGCGCCGGAGACGGCCGCCGCGACGCTGCGCCGGTCGCCGACGTCTGCCTGCCGGTAGGACGACGCCGACACGACCGCCTGCCGCGCGGTGGCCGGCAGGTGCCCGGCGTGCTGCTCGAGCTGCGACCACGCCCAGCCCCTGAAGCGCTGGTCGTCCCAGTCCTCGCGGCCGGCGCCGGTCAGCCGGAACCGGTCGCCAAGCTGCCCGGCAGCCTGCAGCGCCCCGAGCCCAGGCAGCAGGTAGCGTGCCATGAGGTCGCCGGTCGCGCCGAAGATAACCAGCCGATCGATCACGGACGTCACCGTAGCCGCAGGCGGGTTGGCGCACCTCACCCGGAGAGGATGGCCGGGCGGCAGCGCGCCTCTCATCCACGCCGGGTGATCCGGCCGGGCCGTGCGGCGGTCAGCATCGGGATGTGAGCGCGCTCCCTGCCGTGGCACGCGAGGAGGGCGGCCTCGATGCGCTCCTCGCATGACGGCGCCGCTGCCGCCCTGGACTGGTCGGATGCGTCGAACCAGCTGTCCGGGCGCGCGCGCACGCTGATGACCTGGGAGGTCATCAGCGTGTTCGCCGTGTCGCTCGGCATCAACGCGCTGCACGCGGTCGTCTCGTTCATCGGCTCGGTGACCGAACGCCAGGCGCTCAGCGACCAGCACGCGGTGCTCAACTTCAGTCAGGCGCCGGGGCGCCCGTGGCTCGACCTGTTCCTGCAGCTGGTCAGCATCGCGAGCGGCCTGGGGCCGGTGGTGCTCGTCTTCTACCTGCTTGCCAGGAACGGCGAACGGCCCGCCTCGATCGGGGTCGACCGCTCACAGCCCGGGCGTGACCTGCTGCGCGGCGCGGGGCTCGCCGCGGTGATCGGCGGGACCGGCCTGGGCTTTTACATCCTCGCGTTCAAGGCCGGCATCGCCCTGGACATCGTCGCCCAGGGCCTGCCGGACGTCTGGTGGCGGATCCCCGTGCTCCTGCTGTCGGCGCTGCAGGACGGCCTGCTCGAGGAGGTGCTTGTCATCGGATACCTGCTCAGCAGGCTCCGGCTGCTCGGCGTGAGCCCCGCGCGCGCGGTCGCGATCGCCGCCGTATTCCGCGGCACCTACCACCTGACCCAGGGTTTCGGCGCTTTTATCGGCAACGCGGTCATGGGCGTCGTCTTCGGGGCGCTGTTCTTCCGCTGGAAGCGGTCGAACCCCATGATCATCGCGCACGTGCTGATCAACTCGGTGGCGTTCGTCGGCTACGCGCTGCTGGCGCCGCACGTCTCGTGGCTGCCCTGACGCCTTAGTCCGTCGATCCGTCCTGACCTCGCCCGGTTCACCCCTTCCGCATGAGGCGGGCCGATTCCTGCCACGCGATCGTGGGAAACAGGGCCAGGCGGCCTGGGCCGAGCCCGTGACCTGGCGTCCGGGATCCGGGAGTACAGATGAACGCGTCGTTGCGTGCGGCACTCAATGACCGCGAGCGCCTGCTGGTCGCGCAGACCGAGCCGGGCGCGCTGGCCGGGCTCGACCAGGACGCGGCCATGGACCTGCACACGAGGGTCCGCCGCGCTCGCGACAAGCACGTCAGCCTGTACCGGCGGGCCGCGAGCGCCCGCGTGGCCGAAGAGGGCGGCCGCGACGCGGCGCACCCGGACAACGCGCGCGCCGCCGCCAAGGCCGAGGCGTTCGAACAGGCCTTGTCCCGGGTCAGCCGGCGGCTGGCGGTGCTGGCCAGGGAGTCCGCCGCGGCGCTGCGCGCCGAGC
>NZ_JASIAL010000233.1:0-11245 GCF_030042015.1 Trebonia sp.
GGCTTGTTACTCCTTGAGAATCGGCTACCAACCTTGGCGAACTCCGAAGGGACTGTCAGCCGGTGCTACCAGTTCCCTGAAGGTTTCCTGACAATCTTCAGCCTTCCGGTATGTCCTGTTTCAGGCCGGCCTGCGGAACCGGGGCAGCGGCGACGGCAGCAGGAGCAGCGCGCCGGCCGGCCGGGTGCCGCAGTTGATCGCCTGGAACGCCCAGGAAACCCGGGACCGGACGGCGTCCGGTATCACCGACGCGAAGATCGCGCCGCTGGTGACGTCGAGCGCCATCACGCCGAAGCCGCTCATGAACAGCGCGGCGAACAGCATCGCGAGCACGACGAGGTGGTGCGCGGGGGAGGCGAGCGGGACCAGGGCGAGCGGGGCCGCCTCCAGGTGCCTGCCGAGCAGCGTGCCGACGAACGCGCCGAACGCGCCCGCCCCGATGACCAGGCCGAGCCCCCCAGGATGGACGCGCAGCCTGTCCACCGCGAAGAGCATGACGCGAAGAGCATGAACAGCGCGCTGAACATCCAGCTGAAGAAGTTGATGACCGCGGTGCCGGTGAGCGTCGCGCGGACGATGGGCGACCTCAGCACGACGCAGGCCCACGGTGACCGCGTCCGTGCCGTCCCGGAGGACGGCGGCCGTCTCCCCAGCGTTTCTTATTCCGCCACGGGCTCGGCGGCGGCGGCAGTGTCGCCGACCGCGGGCAGCGCGGGCAGCGCGGGCAGCCATTCGCCTTCCGCGCCGGTCACCCATTCCCTGGGCCCGGCCAGCCAGTCGCGCACGGCCATGAACAGCATGTAGGGGATGAGGTCGACCGAGCGGCGCAGCACCCACTTGGTGCCCTTGGTGGCCATCCAGATGAAATCGTCGCGGCGGGACGGACCCGGGTTGGCCGGCTCGAGATCGGGCTTGGCGGCCAGGTCGTGCCCGGCCGCGGCGAGTGAGTCCCAGAACCGGCAGGCGATCAGGCGGTGCCCGCGCTCGTTGGGGTGCAGCCGGTCCACCGACCAGTTGCGCCGGTCATAGGTCTCCGGGTCGCGGGTGGCGTCCCAGTGCAGCGTGCCGTACCGGGCGGCCACCTTGTCGAGTTCGGCGTTGACGGCCTGCATCCGCCGCGACAGCGGCTTGGCCAGCCCGCCGGGCAGCCCGAACATCCGGCCAGGGTCCGGCAGCCGCATGGTCAGCACTGTCGCGCCGGACGCCCGCAGCGCGGCGACCGTCCGGGCGGCGCACTGCCCGGTCCGCTCGGGATTGAAGCCGGCCCGCAGCGTGTCGTTGATGCCGACGACGACGCTGGCGATGTCGGGCCGGAGCTCGAGCGCGGCGGGAAGCTGGTCGCGTTCGACGTGCTTGGCCTGCGCCCCGAGCACCGCGAG
The DNA here is from genome assembly GCF_030042015.1 of Trebonia sp. Taxonomy (GTDB): domain Bacteria; phylum Actinomycetota; class Actinomycetes; order Streptosporangiales; family Streptosporangiaceae; genus Trebonia. The sequence continues at coordinate 1,380 of NZ_JASIAL010000233.1, forward strand.
GTTATGCAGCTCCGGTGCGGGCAGGCCCGCGGCCAGGAGCCGCGTCCAGCCGCGCCAGCCCCCGTCGGGCATGGGATCGCCCATGCCGATGGTGATCGAGTCGCCGAGAGTCACGATCCGTGTCATGGCTTTACCTGCCCGGGAGAACGAGACGAGTCTGGGTTAAGGGCTTCGTGCACTGCCAGGAAGGCCGCGACCGAGGCAGGCCAGCCGAACTCCTCGGCACGCGTCCGCGCCGCCCCGCGCCGGGCTTCCGGGTCCCTGGCGAGCACCGCGCGCACGCCGCCGGCGAAGTCCTCGCCGTCGACCGCGACCCCGGCGGTGCCGATCACTTCGGGCAGCGCGCTGGCCGCGCTGACCACGACCGGGGTGCCGCAGGCCAGCGCCTCGAGCGCGGCCAGCCCGAACGTCTCCACCGGTCCGGGCGCCACCACCACGTCGGCGCTGGCAAGCAGGGTGGCCAGGTGCTTGGGATCGGTGATGAAGCCGGCGAACCGCACTGGCAGTGACCTGCGCCGTGCCGCGCGCTCGAGCCGGGTGCGCAGCGGCCCGTCCCCCGCGACGACGAGCACGGCGTCCACCCCGGCGGCGCGCAGCCCGGCCACCGCGGCGAGCGAGCGGTGCGGCTTCTTCTCCACCGACAGCCGCCCGCAGTGCACGAGCAGCGTCTGCTCCTGGCCCGCGTACGCGTCTCGCGTCGTGCAGCTGTACCGCTCGGGGCTGAACAGCTCCAGGTCGACACCCAGCGGGATGCGCGTCAGGTTCGGCGCGCCGATCCGCTCGAACTCGGCCGCCGCCCACCGCGTGGTGCAGACGATCCGCTGGTAGGCGCGCACGCTGCGCCGGTTGAACGCGTCGGCCAGCGCCTTGCCCATGTTGGCGAGCAGGCGGCTGCGCCAGCGGGACATGCCGGAGACGTCGGCCGGCAGGCTGAGCAGCCCGGTCAGGCTCTCGTGCGAGACCATCACCGCGGGCACCCCGTGCTCGCGCGCCCACCGGCCGGTCCAGCGCAGCGTCGTCCGGTCCGACACCTCGATCAGGTCCGGCCGCAGTTCGGTCAGCAGCGCGGCAAGCCCGCGGCGCGCGAGCAGCGCCCGGTAGCCGCCGGTGAACGGCACGACCGGCCCGTACCTGGTGATCACCCGGCCCTGCGCGGTCTGCTCGTCGCCGCGGCCCCGCAGGCGCCCAGGCACGACAAGCACCGGCTCGTGCCCCGCCGCGAGGTAGCCTGCGCCCAGTTCGCGCAGCGCGGTACGCATGCCACCAGAGCGCGGGCCAACGTAGTTGGCCAGCCGGACAATTCTCATGCGGCCATCCTGCGTGGGACATCCTCCGTGCCGAGCACGGCGGCGTAGTGGCCGACCAGCTCGTCGACCAGGGCGGGCCAGGACCTGGCGAGCACGCGGCGCCTGGCCGCCTCGCCCAGCCGGGCGCGCAGCGCGGGGTTCTTGGCCAGCCTGCTGACCGCCGCGGCGAGCGCGTCGCCGTCGCCAGGGGGGACCAGGAATCCGGTCATCCCGTTGTCGACCAGGTCAAGCGGTCCGCCCGCGGCGGGCGCGATCACGGGCAGCCCGCTCGCCGCGGCTTCCTGGATCGTCTGGCCGAACGTCTCGAACGGGCCTGTGTGCACGAAGACGTCCAGGCTCGCGTAGATCCGCGCCAGGTCCGCGCCGTGCCGGGTGCCGAGGAAGACCGCGGCCGGAATGGACTGCCGCAGTTCCTCGTCCATGGGGCCGCCGCCCGTCACCGCCAGCCGCACCCCGGGCACGGCGGCGACTGAGGCCAGCAGGTCGACCCGCTTCTCGGTCGCCAGCCGCCCCACGTAGCCGGCGATCACCTCGCCGCCTGGCGCGATCGCTGCCCGCAGCCGCTCGTCCCGGCGCGCCGGGTGGAACAGCTGGATGTCGACGCCGCGCCCCCACAGCCGCACCCGTTCCATGCCGTGCTGACGCAGCTCGGCGGCCGTCACGGTGGACGGGGCCAGGGTCCGGTCGGCCGCGTTGTGGATGTCGCGCAGCCAGCGCCACGCGAAGGACTCGGTGACCGCGCCGAGCCGGTAGGCGCGCGCGTAGTTCGGCAGGTCGGTCTGGTAGACGGCGACCATCGGCAGCTCGATGGCCCTGGTTACGTGGCTGCCCCACGCGCCGAGGGCGACCGGGCTGGCCAGGTGGACAAGCTCGGTGCGGTGCCTGACGATGGCCCGGCGGGTCCGCGGCGTGGGCAGGCCGAGCCGGAACGTCGGGTATCCGGGCAGGGGAACGGATGGGACCCGTTCCACCGGGTAGGCGAACTGGGTGTCTGCGCCTGATGTGGCGCGCGCGGACTCCGGGGCAATGACCAGGGGGTGGTGGCCGCTGCGGACGAGGTTTTCTGCCACGCGCACTACGCAGTGTGCGACGCCATTGACATCGGGCGGGAACGACTCCGTAATGATCGCGATCCTCATGCCCACAAGGTCCCCCACGAGGTGTTCGAAATCCGCCACGACACCGTTACGTCCCGGCGAACTATCGATGACAATTCATGACGGCTCAGCAATAACACCCGGCGTCACCTAAGAAAACCACCCGTGCAGGGCGCGGCGCTGAAGGGAAGAACTCCTTGTCCCCCGGTGTTGCCCACTTGCGTGGCAGACGCAGACGCCCCCCTGACCCTGGCCGGAGTGCCGCTGTCGGTGCTCGACCTGGCCCCGATCCCGGCGGGCGGCACCGCCGCCGAGGCGCTGCGCGCCACGATCGCGCTGGCCCGTGAGACCGAGCGGCTCGGCTTCACCCGGTTCTGGGTTGCCGAGCACCACGGCATGCCCGGCGTGGCGAGCTCGTCGCCGCCGGTGCTGATCGCGCACATCGCCGACGCGACCTCGCGGATCAGGGTCGGATCCGGCGGCGTGATGCTGCCGAACCACACCTCGCTGGTGGTGGCCGAGCAGTTCGGCATGCTCGAGGCCCTGCACCCAGGCCGCATCGATCTCGGCATCGGCCGCGCGCCCGGCACCGACCAGGCCACCGCGGCGGCTCTGCGGCACGGCGGCCCGGACGAATTCCCGCGCCAGCTCACCGACCTGCTGGGCTTTTTCACCGGGCAGTGGCCGGCCGGCCATCCCTACGCGACGGTCCGCGCCGTGCCGGGCGAGGGCGCGGGGCCGGACATCTGGCTGCTCGGCTCGAGCGGCTACAGCGCGCAGGTGGCGGGGCTGCTCGGGCTGCCGTTCGCCTTCGCGCACCACTTCATGCCGGCCAACACGCTCCCTGCGCTCGCCCTGTACCGGGAGTCGTTCCGCCCGTCGCAGGCGCTAGGCGAGCCGTACGCGATGGTCGCGGCCGGGGTGATCTGCGCGGCGACCGACGAGCGCGCCCGCTACCTGGCCGGCTCGTCGGCGCTGTCGTTCCTGCGGCTGCGCCAGGGGCGCCCCGGGCAGGTGCCCAGCCCGGAGGAGGCCGCCGCCTACCCCTACAGCGACCTTGAGCGCGCCTTCATCGCCGACCGGCGGTCCAGCCAGCTGATCGGCGCGCCCGACACGGTCCGCTCCGGCCTTGAGGACCTGCTCAAGCGGACCGAGGCCGACGAGCTCATGATCACCACCCAGACCTACGATCCCGCCGACCGGCTGGCGTCCTTCCAGCTGGTAGCCGAAGCCGCCCGCGCCTGACGGCGGGGCGGCCCAGGGTTCGGGTCGGCTACGCGTCCCTGCGGAGGACGACGACGAACGTGAGGGCGATCAGCGCGGCGGCCACCGCCACGTAGATGCCGGTCTCGATGCCCTGGAACGCCCAGTAGCGGCTGATCGGCTGGTACGAGACGAACTGGCGGTAGCCCGCCTTCTGCAGGCACCCGAGGACCGCGCTCATCGCGCCGTTGGGGACGGGGACGGGTTCGGCCGGGCCGCTGAGGCTGGCGGGAATCAGCTTCTGGCAGGCGGCCGGCAGCGACGTGCTCGGCACGCCGTCGATGAATAGGTTCCCCGTCCCTCCCGTCACGAGCTGCCCCGCCTTGTTGATGAGGCCGCCCCCGACCTGAATGGAGCCCGCCGGGTACGTGAAGTTGGCTGTCGTGGCGTAGTAGGTGGTGACCGGGGTCATGAAGTGCATCCGCAGGTCCTGGGAGACCCACAGCCGCATCCCGATGAACCCGCCGACCACGATCGCGATCGCCGGGAGGGTGCGGCGGAACACCGCGCCCGCCGCGATCCCCAGCGCCGTGGCGAACACCGAGTACCCGACAGGGACCAGGCCCTGCTGGTCGAAGTAGTTGGGCTGGAACGCGTTGGCGAACGCGGCGTTGCGCGGCCCGGACCACCAGGTGACCAGGGCGGAGATCACGCCGCCCCAGACGGCGGCGGCCAGCAGCAGCCACCCGATCTTGGCCGCGAGCCAGTGGGTGCGGGTGATGCTCTGCGCCCAGACGAAGTCGGTGGTGCGGGTCTCGAGCTCGCGCGCCACGAGCGGCGCCCCCACCAGTGCTCCGAACAGGGCCGGCGCCAGCATGCTGAGGATCGCGAAGTCGTGCCCGAGCACGCTGCCAAGCGGCGCGCCACCTATTTGCAGCGTGCCGCACGTGCCGCTCGCGGTGCAGCTGGCGAGCATGGTGTGCCACTGCGCGGCCATCTGGAACCCGGTGATCAGCATGATGGCGGCGAAGGCGGCGAGCACCAGCGCGGCGATCGCCGCCTGCAGGCGGTACTGCCGCCAGACGAGCCAGGTCATTGGTCTTCTCCTACCGCGGTGAGGTGGGCGTACGCCTCGGGCGCGTCGGCGCCCATGTAGCCGAGGACCAGGTCTTCAAGGCTGATGTCCTCGATCTCGTAGGCCGGGTCGATGACCGGGCCGTTCAGCCGGACGAGCAAGCGCGCCTGGCGCGGCGTGCGCACAGCGTGCACCACCGTGTGCGTCCTCTCGAGCACGGAGGTGTCCTTGCGCGGCCCGACGAGCATCTTGTGCTCGGCGAGCAGGTCGTCGGCGTCGCCGCAGAGCTGCACCCGGGACTTGGACAACAGGATGAGATGGTCGCTCACCCGCTCCAGGTCGACGATCAGGTGCGAGGACAGCACGACGGTGAGTTCGCCGCCTGCGTCCGCCACCGCGGCGGTCAGCGTCCCGAGGAAGTGCCGCCGCGCGAGCGGGTCCAGGGCCGCGACCGGCTCGTCGAGCAGCAGCACCCGCGGCTGCTTGGCCAGCGTCAGCGCCAGCGCGACCTGGGCGCGCTGGCCGCCGGACAGCTTGCCCACCGCCCGGTCGAGCGGGACGCTCAGGGTGGCGAGCCGCGTCCGCGCCGACGCGGCGTCCCAGCGCCGGTTCAGGTGCGCGCCGGCGCGAATGTGATCCTCGGCGGTGAGCCCCCGGTACAGCGGGATCTCCTGTGCCAGGAAGCCGACCTCGCCGAGGAACGCCGGGTCCTGGCGCGGTTCGCGGCCCAGGACGGAAGCGGTGCCCGCCGTCGGCCGCAAGAGCCCGGCGAGCATCCGCAGCAGCGTGGTCTTGCCCGCGCCGTTCGGCCCGACGAGCGCGCTGATCCGGCCCTCGGGCAGCGTGATGGAGCAGTCGCTGAGCGCGGTGACCCGGCGGTACCGCTTCGTCAGCCCCTGAGTCTCAATTGCCGCGTTCATGCGATTTCCTCCGCGGAGTGTGAATTCGCCTCGCCCGTCGCGCGCAGCGTGACCTGCAGGAGCGACGCGATCGCCTCGTCGTCAAGCCCGGCCGCGCGCGCTTCGCCGACCCAGCGGGCCAGGCTGCGGCCAAGGCGGGAGTGGGTGCCAGGCGGCGGGCCTGGCGGGAGCTGCCTGACGAAGGTGCCCTGGCCGGCGCGTGCCTCGATCAGGCCCTCGCGCTCCAGGTCCCGGTAGGCCTTGAGCACCGTGTTGGGGTTGACCGCCACGGCCGCCACGACCTCGCGCACCGTCGGCAGCTGGTCGCCGACCTTGAGCACGCCCATCCGCAGCGCCTGCCGTACCTGCTGGACGAGCTGCAGGTACGGCGGGACTCCGGACCGCCCGTCAACCCGGAAAGCAATCATGCATCACCGCTTTAGTGTCTTAGTTGACTAGTACTTTACGAGACGCGGTGATCGCGTGTCAACGGGTTTGCGCCCGTCACCCGGGGGTAGCCGGAAGTCCTTCCCCGGGGAGCAAGAAGGCAGCGCGGAGGCCCGCCTTGACCGAACCGAACGACGCCCGCCGGCTCGAGCTCGTCGCCGCCGCGCAACGGCAGTGGATCGACGCGCTGACCGACCTCGGCGGCCGCAACACGCTGCTGTACTACAAGGACCGCCGCGCCGGGACGCTGGACCTGGCGACCGCCGACCCCGACGCCGTCGAGCGTTTCGAGAAGACAGGCACCGCCAGGCTCACCCGCCTGTTCACGGACGCGGAGGCGCGCGCGGACGCCATCAGGCGGATGCAGACGATCCACCGCAAGGCGCGCGAGCTCGCCGAGGAGCGGGGGATCAGGGCGGGCTACCTCGCCACCGGGCTCGCCCGCTGGGACGAGCTCTTCCTCGAGCCCGCCGCGCCGGTGCTGCTGCGGGCGCTCACCATCACACCGACACGCGCGCGGTACGACGACTTCGACCTGGCCCTGGACGACGAGGTCGAGGTCAACCCGGTGCTGCTGCACAAGCTGGCGAGCGTGTTCGGCGCGGTGATCGAGAAGCCGAGCCAGGACCGGATCGCCGCGCAGCTGGCGCGGGCGGCCGCACAGGCGGAGATCCCCGGCTTCGCCATCGAGCGGCGCAAGGTGGTCGGCACGTTCACCTACGCCAAGCTGCCCATGGTCAGGGACCTGGAGGCGGCTGGCGACCTGCTCGCCGACAGCGACCTGGTGGCGGCGATCGCCGGGGACGCCGAGGCGCAGCAGCTGGTCGGCGCCGACCCCGGACAGCCGCCCGCGCCGCCCGCGCCCTCCGCACCGCTGCCGGCGCCGTCCGGCGATGCCCCGGAAGACGACTACTCGATCCTCGACGCCGACTCCTCCCAGCGCAGCGCGATCGACGCGGTGGTCGCCGGCCGCAGCCTGGTGATCCACGGCCCGCCCGGCACGGGCAAGAGCCAGACGATCGCCAACCTGGTCGCCGCCATGGTGGTGCGCGGGCGCAAGGTGCTGTTCGTGGCCGAGAAGCGGGCCGCGATCGACGCCGTGCTGTCCCGCCTGGTCAGCGTCAACCTCAGCGACCTCGTGCTCGACATCCACGAGGGGACGCGCGACAGGCAGCGGATCGCCGCCGGCCTCGGCGCCACCCTCGACCTCGCCGAACACGCGCCCGTTCCCGACACCGCCGCCCTGCACCGCAGGCTGACCGACAGGCAGCAGCGGCTGCGGCGGCACGCGACCGCGCTGCACCGGGTGCACGAGCCGTGGCGGCTGTCCGCCTACCAGGTGCAGTCGGCGCTGCTCGGGGTGCCCGCCGCCGCCCGGATGAGCGCGGGCGTCGCCGACCCGGAGCGGATCACGCCGGAGCTGGCCGACGAGATCCGCGACGAGCTGCGCGAGTTCACCCGGCTCGGCGGCTTCGCGCTGCGCCCGGGCAGCAGCCCCTGGTTCGGTGCCGCGCTGCGCAGCAGGGAGGCGGCCCGCGAGGCGGTCGAGCTCGCCGTCACGCTCGACACAAGGACGCTGCCGCAGCTAGCTGCACGGCTGGCCGCCGCATGCCGCGAAACCGGCCTGCGCATTCCTTTCACCCATCCCGAACGGTCCCGGGTTACCGCGCTGTTCACCCTGCTCGCCGACGCGGGCTCGCCTGGCCGGGGCTTCCGCGAGCGGCGCGCGCTGCGCCGGGAGGCTCGTGCGCGGTGGCAGACGCTGGCCGGGCCTGGCGCGAGCGGCGAACCGCGGCTGCCGTCGGGTTACCCGGCGCTGGCTCAGGCCTGGCAGGAGTGCTGCAGGCAGCTGTCGGCGCTGTCGGCGCTCGCGCCGCTGGCCGGCCTGGACGAGGACCCAGCAGCAGCGGCGGCGGCCCTGGCGGCCGACCAGGAGACGCCCTGGCGGCTGCCGCGGCTGCACGAGCTGGCGCGGCGGTTCGCCGCGCTCGGCCTCGCCCCCTTGCTCGACGAGGTTGCCAGCGGGGGGGCGACCCCCCTGCAACCCCCCGCACGGGACCAACTCGTGGCGCCTTCCCCAGACCTTGTCGTCAGCGCCTTCGACTACGCGTGGTACCGGTCGATCCTGGACCAGATCCGGGTCCGCGACCCCGAATACGGTGCCGAATACGGCGCCGCCCTTGACGAGATCGCCGCGGAGTTCCGGCACCGCGACACCGAGCACCTGGCGGCGAACCGGGCCCGGGTGCGCAGCGCGTGGGCGCGCCAGCTGCGTGAGGCGGTGGACAGGCACCCGCTGCAGGCTCGCGTGATCCGCAAGCAGGCGGCGCTGCGCCGCGGCCACCTCCCGCTGCGGCGGCTGCTCGACCAGACCGGCGACGTGCTGTTCGCGCTGAAGCCGTGCTGGGCGATGTCCCCGCTGATGGTCAGCCAGGTGCTGCCGCTGGCCCGGCTGTTCGACCTGGTGATCTTCGACGAGGCGAGCCAGATCGTGCCCGCCGACGCGATCGGCTCGATGATCAGGGCGCACCAGGTGGTGGTCGCCGGGGACGACAGGCAGCTGCCGCCGACGAACTTCTTCCGGCAGGTGGATTCCGGCGATCCGGCAGACGATGACGACCTCGACGAGGGCATGGTGTCGTTCGGCGCCGGGTTCGAGTCGGTGCTCGACGCGCTGCGCCCGCTGCTGCCGACCTGCGCGCTGAACTGGCACTACCGCAGCCGCGACGAGCGCCTCGTCGCGTTCTCCAACGACCGGATCTACGGCGGCGCGCTGACCACGTTCCCCGGGGTGGCGCGCGATGACTGCCTGCGGCACGTGGTCGTCGCCCAGGACGCCTCGCCAGGCCAGGAGTCGTCGGTCTTCGCCGAGGTCGCCGAGGTCGTCGCTCTGGTCCTCGAGCACGCGCGGAGCCGGCCGCAGGAGTCCCTCGGCGTGATCGCCCTCGGCCTGCGCCACGCCGAGCGCATCGACGCGGCGCTCCGCGCCGCCCTCCCATCCGCCACCGACCCGCCCCCCGCCGCCGCCCGCGACCGCGCCGCCCCCACCCCCGCCTCCGCCCGCGACCTTGAGGCGTTCTTCGCCGAGGACGTGCCCGAGCCGTTTTTCGTCAAGAACCTGGAGCGGGTGCAGGGCGACGAGCGGGACGCGATCATCTTGTCCGTCGGCTACGGCAAGCACGCGGACGGGCGGATGCGCTACCAGTGGGGCCCGCTGCTGCGCGACGGCGGCGAGCGGCGGCTGAACGTCGCCGCGACCCGCGCCAAGCGCCGGCTCACCGTGGTCAGCTCGTTCTCCAGCCATGAGGTGGACCCGGGCCGGCTCACCAAGCCGGGCGCCCGGCTGCTCGCCGAGTACCTGGAGTACGCAGGCTCCGGCGGCACCCCCGTGGCGGCCTCCGGTTCCGGATCGGGCATCGGCCCCTTTGAGGCCGACGTCGCCGCGCGGCTGGCCGAACTCGGGATCACGGTCGTGCCGCAGTACGGCGTGGGCGGGTACCGGGTCGACTTCGCGGCCGCGCACCCCAGCGACTCGTCCCTGATGATCTTGGCGATCGAGGCTGACGGCGCCTCCTACCGGGATTCCGGCAGCGTCCGCGACAGGGACCGGCTGCGCAAGGAGCACCTGGAGCGGCTCGGCTGGCGGGTGCACCGGCTGTGGTCCACGAGCTGGTTCACCGACCCGGACGCCGAACTTGCCAAGCTCCGCGCCGCCTACGACTCCGCCGTCCGCGCCAACCCCCCGGCCCCCCCGGCCCCCCCGCCCCCGGTGCCCCCGCCCGCGGCCTCTGCGGTCGCCCCGGTCGCCCCGGTCGCCCCGGTCGCCCCGGTCGCCCCG
>NZ_JASIAL010000234.1:0-3961 GCF_030042015.1 Trebonia sp.
GCCGGCGTCCCGCACGCGCTGGTGGCCGCGGTCGGCTGGTGGGAACTGGCGGGCGCGTGCGCGGCCGTCGCCGTGGTCATCGTCAGGCACGCCGTCGCCGCGCACGCGCTCCGCACGCACGCGCTCCGTGCGCACGGGCTCCTCGCGCACGCGCCCGCCCGCGGCCGCCCTGTCCGTGGGTAAGCTTCTTGGCGGTAGCTAGTTCCCCGGAGCGGCGGTCGGCGCGTGGCGTGCACTGCCCGCGTGCTGCCTGACTGCGAAAAAAAGAATGCAAGGAGCAGTAGTGCCCGAGCGCACCCTTATCCTGGTCAAGCCCGACGCCGTCCGGCGTAACCTGATTGGTGAGGTAATCTCCCGAATTGAGCGCAAGGGGCTCCGGGTCATTGCCATGGACCTGCGGACAATCGACCGTGAGACCGCCGAGGCGCACTATGCCGAACACGCAGGAAAGCCCTTCTTCGCCGGGGTCGTGAACTTCATCACCTCAGCCCCTGTGGTTGCGCTCGTGGCCGAGGGCGAGCGGGCCGTCGAGGCGTTCCGCGCGCTGGCCGGGGCGACCGATCCGGTGAAGGCTCTGCCCGGGACGATCCGCGGCGACTACGCCCTGGAGGTCGCGGCGAACATGGTGCACGGCTCCGACTCGCCCGAGGCGGCGGAACGGGAAATTAAGATCTTCTTCCCGGAACTCGTTTAGCCACTCGCTCGTCAGCCAAGTAAGAGAGTAGGCCGGCGCGGGACGGGCGAAAGCGGGCAAATGCCGCGAATGCGTAGCGTGCAGCGATGCGGTACGCAGCGCCATGAAATAGCATGGTCGCGTGCAAAGCGGAGCCAAGAACGCGATCCGGTCATGGTTAAGAATTCACGAAGAATTGTCTAGGCGTTTGTTGCGCCCGGATCGGCTCAGATCGGAAGGGTGGCCCGGTTCCCGATGAGCAGTGCGCTGACGTTTCTCGGCCGTGACATGGCGGTGGACCTCGGCACCGCCAACACGCTGGTGTACGTGCGCGGTCGGGGGATCGTGCTGAACGAACCGTCGGTGGTGGCGCTTAATACCAATAACGGGCAAATCGTGGCCGTCGGGGTCGAGGCTAAACGGATGATCGGCCGCACCCCTGGCAACATCGTGGCGGTCCGGCCGCTCAAGGACGGCGTGATCGCGGACTTCGACGTCACCGAGCGCATGCTCAGGTACTTCATCCAGAAGGTGCACAGGCGCACCAGGATGGCCAAGCCCCGGATCGTCGTCGCCGTGCCGAGCGGCATCACCGGCGTCGAGCAGTCCGCGGTCAAGGAGGCCGGGCACCAGGCCGGGGCGCGGCGGGTGTACATCATCGAGGAGCCGATGGCCGCGGCGATCGGCGCCGGCCTGCCGGTCAACGAGCCGACAGGGAACATGGTCGTGGACATCGGCGGCGGCACCACCGAGGTCGCGGTGATCTCGCTCGGCGGCATCGTCACCAGCCAGTCCATCCGCGTCGGCGGGGACGAACTCGACCAGGCGATCATCACGTTCGGCAAGAAGGAGCACTCGCTGATGCTCGGCGAGCGGACGGCCGAGGAGATCAAGGTGGCGCTCGGCTCGGCGTTCCCCGCGGCCGACGAGCCGCACGCGGAAATCAGGGGACGAGACCTGGTCAGCGGCCTGCCCAAGACCGTGGTGATCTCCGCGGCGGAGGTGCGCAGGGCCATCGAGGAGCCGCTGAACCTGATCATCGACGCGGTGAAGTCGACGCTGGACAAGTGCCCGCCCGAGCTCGCCGGCGACGTGATGGATCGCGGCATCGCGCTGACCGGCGGCGGAGCCCTGCTGCGCGGCCTGGACCAGCGGATCCGCGAGGAGACTGGCATGCCGGTGCACATCGCGGACAGCCCGCTTGAGTCGGTGGTGCTCGGCACGGGCAAGTGCGTCGAGGACTTCGACACGCTGCGCCAGGTCCTGGTTCCCGACCACAGACGCTAGACGACGACCGTCAGCCGGCGACAGGCCGGACGGCTAGCAGTGACGGGAGCTGCGCTGTGCACGAATCACGATGGACGCGCCCGGTTCTGGTCGTGCTGCTTGTCGTCGCGATCGCGCTGATCACGCTCGACTTCCGCGACGGCGGCGAGTCGCCGGCGCACACGCTCGGCGCCGATGTGTTCGCGCCCGTGGAGCGGGTGGCCGGCGACGTGGTCAATCCGATCGCCGGCTTCTTCCACGCCGCGGGCAGCAACGACAGCGCCGAGATAGCCGCCCTGCAGCGGCAGAACGACCAGCTCCGGGCCGAACTCGCCAATAACCAGGTCAGCGAGGCCGACGCGGCGCAGCTGAGCACGCTGCTCCGGCTGAGCGGCGCCGGCGGCTACCGGGTGGTCGCCGCGAGCGTGATCGCGGCGGGCGGCGAGTACTCCGACACGGTGACGATCGACGCGGGCAGCCGCGAGGGCGTTGCCGTGAACGAGACCGTGCTCAACGGCGACGGCCTGGTCGGCACGGTCACCGCGGTGACGGGAGACAGCGCGACCGTCCAGCTGCTCACCGACGCCGCGAGCACGGTGGGCGTGCGGACCGCGGACACGGACCAGATAGGCGCGCTGTCCGGCAGCGGCGCGACGATGTCGGCCTCGGACGACCTGCGGCTCACGCTGTTCAGCGCGACCGCGGTGCTGCACACGGGGGAGACGCTGGTCACGTTCGGCTCGGTGGGCGGCAGTCCCTACGTGGCGGGCGTGCCGGTCGGCGCGGTCGTCAGCGTGACCAGCCAGCCGGGGTCGCTGACGCAGACCGCGCTCGTGCGGCCGTTCGCCGACTTCACCGGGCTTGGCGTGGTCGGCGTGGTGGTCCCGGTCCCGCGGCACACCGCGAAGGCGAAAGCGCGCACATGATCGCCCGCCGGGTGCTGCTCAGCCCGATTCTCGTCTTCGCCGCGGTGATCGGCCAGCTCACCGTCGTCAACAGGGCGCCGCTGCCCGGCGCCGCCGTGCCCAGCCTGGTGCTGCTCGTCGTGACCGCGCTCGGCGTGACCGCCGGGCCCGTGACCGGCATGCTGGCCGGCTTCGGCGGCGGCCTCGCGCTGGACGTCGCGCCGCCCGGCGGGCACCTGGCGGGGGAGTACGCGCTCGTTTACTGCCTCGCCGGCTACGCCTGCGGCCGGATCCGCGAGGCCGCGCAGGGCGGGTCCGCGCAGCGGCACGAACTCACCTCGCTGACCGTCATGGCGCTCGGCGTGGCGGCGGGCGAGGCGGGCACGGCCGGCCTTGGCATGATGCTCAGCGACCCGAACGTGACCGGTCCGGCGATCAGCCACCTGCTGCCCGCCACGATCGTCTACGACCTGCTCCTTTGCCCGTTCGCGCTGTGGCTGGTGTCGGCGGCGGTCGGCCGCCCCGCGTACGAGCGCGCGCCGCGCACGCACACGCGGGCGATCCCGCTGGCCGCCGCGTTCCGGCAGGCGTCGGCGGGCGCCGCGCCCAGGCTGCGGCTGGCCGGCAGCACAGCGCCGCTGAGCCCGCCCCCCCTGCGCCAGGAGCCACGGCTGCGGCTCGCGTCCGGCCGCTCGTCCTCATCATTCCGAACGAGCGCCGCCTTCTCCACGGCGCAACCCGCTCTGGGCGGTGGCCGGCCGGTGAAGGTGAACTTCACCGCGGGCCGCGGCAACCAGCTCGGCGGGGTGTCCGCGCTGCGCCAGTCGGCCGCCCGGCCGGGCTCCTCGCCCGGCAAGGGCTGGCTCCGCGCGGGCACGCAGGTAACTCCTGTCACGTGGACGGGAAGGTCGCCTGGCAAGGGCTGGCTGCGCGGGGGCGCGCTCGCCCCCGCCCCCGCCTGGGCGGGCAGCTCGCCAGGCAAGGGCTGGCTGCGCGTGGGCACCCCGATCGCCCCGATGGCCTGGCAGGGCAGGTCGCCGGGCCGGGGCTGGCTCCGCACGGGCACGCCCGTCGCCGCCCTCACCGGGCAGGGCAGCTCGCTGGGCCGGGGCTGGCT
>NZ_JASIAL010000235.1:0-3188 GCF_030042015.1 Trebonia sp.
CGGCGCACGACGTCGCTGTTCATGCCACGGGTGACGGCGCCGCCGAACAATTCGAGGTCCCCGTCGGCCTGTTCGGTGGCGGCGGCGCGCGCGGCCAGGGCGAGGATGTCGTCGGTGGTCGTCATGACGGCTCCGGTCGCAGCGCGGCGAACAGTTCGGACAGGCCGGGCGCGTCAGGGATGGCGTCGACAGCGCCCTGGATGCGGTCCGCCGCGGACTCGCCGAGCACCGGGGCGACCAGCGCCGCCACCTTGGCGAGCAGCTCCTCGTCGGTGAGCGGCCGGGCGATGCTCCCCCGCGTGTGGTCCACCCGCAGCTCCACCGGGCCGGCGGAGCGCAGCTCGATCCGCAGCACGGCCGCGTCACGCGGGACGGCGGGATCGGGGTCGAGCGTGATCAGGCCGCGCAGCCTGGCCACCTCGGGCGCCGCCGCCGCCTCGTCGCTGAACTCCGCCAGCCCGGCCCGGCCGTACGCCAGCCCCACCGCCACGCCGTGCCGGGCGCTGAACCGGGACCGCAGGCCGTCTGCTGGCTGCGTCAGGCCCATGAGCTCGGGGACCAGGGGGTTGCAGCGCAGGGATATCGCGGTGACGTCGGCCGGGTCGAGCCGCGCGGAGGCGGCGATCGCCGCGTCCATCGCCGGGTGCGCCACCACGCCGCACGGATATGTCTTGAACGTGTTCAGTTCCAGTTCCCAGCCCCCGTGGTCGAGGGACGTGCCGAGCGCGTCGCGGTTCACCCCGGCGGCCAGCACCTGCAGGACACCGTCCGGTCCCAGCGGGTCCGCGGGCCCGGCCAGCCCCGCGGCCGCCAGCCGCGCGGCGAGGATGCCGTTCGCCGCCGCCTTGCCCGCGTGCAGCGGCTTGGTCATCGAGCCGAACGCCTCGCGGTGCCCGGCGGTCATCGTGGCGGCCAGCGACAGCGCGCGCGCCCCGGCTGCCGCGTCCAGGCCGAGCAGCGCGCACGCCGCCATGGCCGCGCCGAAGACGCCGGCCGTCCCCGTGATGTGCCAGCCGTGATCGTAGTGGGCCGGCGAGATCGCGTTGCCGATCCGCAGCTGGGCCTCGCAGCCGACCGCGAACGCCGCCAGGAACGCCGCGCCCGACGGCGCCGTCTCCGGCGCGAGCGCGAGCACGGTCGCGAGCGTGGACGCGCCGGGATGGATCACCGTCGCCAGGTGCGTGTCGTCGTAGTCGTCCAGGTGGGCGGCGGTGCCGGTCACCAGCGCGCCCCAGTACGGGTCGAGCCCGTACCCGAGACCCGGGACTGGGACGGCGCCCGCGCTGCCCTGTTCGGCCGCGGCGCGCAGCAGCACGGCCACGGTCGGCGACGTGACGGCGGAGACGGCCGTCCCGATGACGTTGAGCAAGGTGCGGCGGGCCGCACGGCACGGGCCCGGGGGCAGTGGCCTGGCCGTCGCGCCCAGCATCCCCGCGCAGAAGTCCGCTG
This sequence comes from Trebonia sp., assembly GCF_030042015.1. Lineage (GTDB taxonomy): Bacteria > Actinomycetota > Actinomycetes > Streptosporangiales > Streptosporangiaceae > Trebonia. The sequence continues at coordinate 1,450 of NZ_JASIAL010000235.1, forward strand.
TTGACATGGGCCAACGGTAAGGGAGCGGGGTGAGTTTGGGGAGACGGGCGGGATCGTTCGGGATAAAGGGAGGCGGAAACGGCACCGGCGGGGGAGCGTGAGCGCGGTCCCCGGCCCGCGGTTATGGTCTTGATCATGGACATCGGATTCGGGGCGCCGGTGGCCGGCGCGTGGGCGACCCCCCGCAACCTGACGGAGTTCGCGCGGCGCGCCGAGCGGCTCGGCTACCGGTCGCTGTGGACGTTCCAGCGGCTTCTTGTGCCGAGGGAGTCGGGGATGGCGCCCGTCTACCACAGCGTGCTCGATCCCATGGTCGCGCTCGGGTACACCGCCGCCGTGACATCCTCGATCCGGCTGGGCGTGGCGGTCGTCAACCACCCGTTCGTGTCGCCGCTGCTGCTCGCGAAGCAGGCGGCCACCGTGGACGTGCTCTCGGGCGGGCGGCTCGACCTGGGCATCGGGCTCGGCTGGCTGCCCGCGGAATTCACCGGATCGGGCGCGCCGATGGCGCGGCGGGGCGCGCGGACGCAGGAGTACCTGGCCGCGCTGCGCGCGCTGTGGGCGGGCGAGAGCGGTTTCCAGGGATCCTTCTACGAGATCCCGCCGGGACGCCAGGACCCGCTCCCGGTGCAGCGGCCGGGGCCGCCGGTCCTGCTCGGCGGCATGTCGCGGCCGGCGATGGAGCGGGCCGGGCGGATCGCCGACGGCTGGGTCACCGCGAGCACCGCCGACCTGTCGGTGATCGCCGAGGCCGCGAAGATCGTCCAGGAGACCGCGGCGGCCGCCGGGCGCGGGCCGGTGCGGATCGTCTGCCGGGGGGTGGTGCGCGCCGGGAGGCCGGTGACGTCGCCTGCCACCGGCGAGCGCGTGCTGCTGTCGGGCAGCTTCGAGCAGATCCGCGAGGACACCGCGTGGCTGGACAGCTGCGGTGTCACCGAGGTGTTCTACGACGTGAACTGGGACCCGCTGGTCGGCGACCCGGCGGCCGATGAGGGCCGCGCGGTGCTGCGGGCCAGCGAGGTGCTCGAGGCGCTGGCTCCTGGCGGCCGGCGATGAGCGCGGCGGTCAGCGCGCAGGTTCGGATCGGGATCCTGGGCACCGCGCGGATCGCGGGGCGAGCCCTGCTCGCGCCGTCGGCGGCGGTGCCGTCGGTCGCGGTGGTGGCGGTCGCCGGGCGGGACGCGACGCGGGCTTCGGCGTTCGCGGCGCGGCACGGGATCCCGCGGGCGTACGGGTCGTATGAGGAACTGCTTGACTCCCCCGCCGTGGACGCCGTCTACGTGCCGCTGCCGAACGCCCTGCACGCGCGCTGGACGCTGCGCGCGCTGGCCGCGGGCAAGCACGTGCTGTGCGAGAAGCCGTTCGCCGCCAACGCCGCCGAGGCCGGCGAGGTGCTTGACGCCGCGCAGGCGTCGGGACTCGTGGTGATGGAGGGCATGCACTACCGGTACCACCCGCTGGTGCGGCGCCTGGTGGCGATGATCGGCGACGGCGCCATCGGCGCCGTGCGGCACGTGCAGGCCTGGACGAGCTGGCCGGTTGGCGACCCGGCCGACATCAGGTACGACTACGCGCTGGGCGGGGGCGCGCTGATGGACGGCGGGTGCTACGCGGTCGACTGCCTGCGGCTGGTGGGCGAGGCGAGCGGTGCGGGGCCGGGCGGATCGCGGACCGGCGGGGCCGACGGGCCTGGGGCGCTCGGGGCGCCCGGGGCGCCCTGGACGTCCGGGGCGCCCTGG
>NZ_JASIAL010000236.1:0-8173 GCF_030042015.1 Trebonia sp.
TGCGCCGAGGCGGCGGGCGCGCGGGATGCCGCGCTGGCGCGCGCCCGGTCGCTGCGCGAGGACCTGGACGCCGCCAGGCGGGCCCGCACGCGGGCCGGGGACGAGGTGGGCAGGCTCACCGCCGAGATGGCGTCGGTACAGGCGGCGGTGGCGCGGGCGCGGGCGCGCTGGGGGGACCACGTGCCAGGCGGCCCGGCACAGGAGGAAACCGACGACGCCGCGCTGACCGAACGGCGGGAGACCTCCGCGCTCTGGGCGGACGAGGAGTTCGCCGCCGCGCGCACCGAGCTTTTCCTTGCCGCCCTCGCCCTGCACAAGACCCTTATCGCCGCCGAGGCGGGCACGTTCGAGCGGAACCTGGGCGCGCTGATCGACATGCTGTCCGCACCCGGCCTGGGCTGCCCGCCGGCCGAGGTCACGCTGGCCGCCTGGCAGTCGCTGTTCCTGGTCGTGCCGGTCGTCGCGGTGGCGTTCGCGTCCGTCGGCTCGCTGTTCGCCGGGCTCGGCCGCGGCTCGGTCGGCTGGCTGCTCGCCGAGCGGGCCGGGCAGGTGCCGCCGCAGCAGGTGCTCGGGGCGCTGTGGCGGGCCGAGCGCGCCGTGCTCGCCGGGGATCCGCTGCAGGCCATGCCGGCGGGCCCGCTGCCGTGGCGCGGGCAGCGGGCGCTCGCGTCGGCACTGGAGGTCGACGAGGAATGGGCGCCCGCCCGCAGCTGCGCGCAGCGGGTGGCGGACCGGCTTGCCAGGTACGGCACCTGGCTGCCGGTCGAGGCGCCGGACGGCTCGGGGCGCCTCTGGGTCGGCACCCCGTTGCGCGTGCACCGTCGCAGCGACCGGCCGATTGCCGACGCGTGCAACGAGATCGCCTACGACGGGCTGCTGACCTGCGGGACGCCGGAGCGGGAGGCCTTCCCCGGCACCGACGCCTGGTACGACGTGGGACCGGGCGCGGCCGGGGAGGTGCTGTTGTCGGTACTCACCTCGCTGCGCGCGGCCGGCGTGCCGGCCGCGGAGGTGCGCGTGGTCAGCCCGTTCCGCGCGGTCGCCGCCGCGGCCGCCCGGGTGTACGGCGCGGTGTTCGGCGAGGTGAGCGCCGAGGAACTCCGGACGCGGGTCGGCGCCGTCGAGGCGGTGCGGGCCGGGGACGTGGTCATTCTCGTGCTCGGCGGCGACGCCGGCCGACCGGACGCGCGCGCCGCCGTCAGCCGGTCGCCCAACCTCCTGAACTCCGCGATCGGGCGGGCCAGGCGCCGGCTGTACGTCATCGGCGACCGCGCGGCGTGGGCAGGCCAGCCGTACTTCGAGGTGCTCGCGCGGCGGCTGGCCGACGCGGAGCCCGCGCGGTGCAGCGGCGGCTTCGAGTCGCCCGGCAGCCTCGCGGGGTAACGCGGGATGCCTCAGACCGGGATCAGCTCCACGTGGACGCCCGCGGCGCGCGCGAGCCCGAACAGGTCGTCCGGGTCGGACGTGAGGATGTGGTCACCGTCCTGGGACAGGCATACCAGCGCCGCGTCGATCGCGTCCGACCTGCCGCTGCGGCCCAGCAGGATTCCCGCGCGCCGCCCCAGCCGGTCATCGAGCGGGGTGACATCCACGTTGGCCAGGAGCTGGGCGACCGTAACCTGTCTGCCACTACCGCCGCGCCATACCTGGGCGACCACCCCGCCGTTCGTAATCGGAGGGCGCCCCGAAAGCCGCTCTTGCTTCACCAGCGCCGCAATCCTCCGGTTTCCGCGTTCGACCGCGACGAACGCCCCCGCGTCGAGGATCAGCATCACGCGACTCCCGTCTGCTGAGCATCTCCCCGGCTACCGCGGACAACGATGGCCCGCTCCCGCGCCCACCGCTGCGCCGCCTCCATCTCTTCTTCGGTTATCTCACCGTGCTCGGCTTCGTAAGCTGCGATGAACTCGTCAAGACCGCGGAGCCTGCGGTCGTGCTCCACCTTCAGGCGTATCGCATCGTTCGCCCAGGCGCTGACACTGTCGGCATCACCAGCGGCGACAGCTGCCTGGATTGCTTCAGCCAGCTTCGCGTGGGTATTGGGTGGGATGAGCAATGGCACGCAGGGCGCCTTCAAGCGCGGCGAAGCTGACGCGTTCCTGCTCCAAGCGGATGGCAGGACCCAGGGCGCCGGCGGCGAGCGAGCGGTAGAGGTCCTGCTCGGCGGGTGACAGCAGGTCAAGGGCGGCCGCCGTCGGGGACGGCTCGGTCACCCACTGGGATTCGTGGGCGAGCAGCGTGGCGCGGTCCATCAGCATCGAGCGGGCGTGCGGGAAGCAGTGCCGCAGCCGGTTCAGGATCGCGAACCCGTGGGTGTCGACGTCGCCCCAGTAGACGATGTCGAGGCCGGCCAGCCAGTCCAGCGACTCGAGTACCTGCACCGCGTACCCGCCGCCGAAGATCGCGATCGCGTCCGCGGGGAGCGGGAAGGCGAGGTAGGTGATCTCGTTCTCCACGACGTAGGCGCGGGTGACCCCAGGCGGCGCGGCGGTGAACTCGTCCGCGCGGACGGTCAGCTCGGTGTAGGCGGCGCTTCCGGCCGGCGACCGGAAGCGCACGTAGCCCGGCTTGCGCGCGAACCCGTAGCGGCCCTCGAAGTCCGGGGCGCCCGAGTCGATCCGGTCCGGACCGAGCTGCAGGTCGAGCAGTTCGGCGAGCACGCCCTTGTGCGTGCCGATGAACTTGGTGTCCACGCCGGGCACGTCCACCTGGCGCAGGTACAGGCCGGGCGCCTGGCGCTCGTCGATCCAGCGCACGGTCGCGAGCAGGTGGTCCCACTCCCCCGCAAGGCGCAGCGCCAGCACCGGGCGCGCCTGGAGCCAGGGGATCAGCCGCGGGCATTCGGCCTTCGTCCGCTCGGTGAGTTCCGCGAGACGGCGGACCTCGCCGCGCTTGCCGAGCAGCGCCCAGGCCTGGTCGTAGCCATCGACCCACGCGCGGCACGGGATCGTGTTCGTCCCGATATGCCGGCCGCCGACCTTCTTGTACTCCACGCGCAGCGGCCCGCCGCCTGCCCGCTGCCATTCCGCGACCCATTCCCGCACCGCGGCAAGGCGCTCCCCGATCTCGGCCGGTCCCGGACCGTGCACTGGCACCGGGATCGGCACCCACTCCTGGCCGGCCGCGAACGCGGCGAGCAACGCGGCCCACTTCCTGTCCACCGCCGCACGCGCGTCAGCCGGGCGGGTCCACGGCCTTGCCACCTCAGGCCACCGCCGACGTCAGGTGCTCGCCGAGGACGTGCGCGAGCCGCCGGGCGTTGTACTCCTCGATGGTGAGCGTCTGCAGCCGGGAGTACCGGCTCGTCGGGTTGTCGACGAAGCCGACCGCCGACACGTAGGGCTCGATCACGTGGATCTTCTGCAAAGGGGTGACGATCAGCAGTTGCAGGCCGAGCCGCTCGAACAGCTCGAGCGCGAACCGGGTCGACTCATCCGATCCGCGTCCGAACGCCTCGTCGATGACCGTGAACCGGAACGTGCGCGACTTGGCGGCGCCCCACTCCAGCTTGAACTGATAGGCCAGCGACGCGGCCAGGATGGTGTACGCGAGCTTTTCCTTCTGCCCGCCCGACTTGCCTGCCGAGTCGGTGTAGTGCTCGTATTCGGTGTCGTCCTCGCGGAACCGCTCGGAGGCGCTGAACAGGAACCAGTTGCGGACGTCGGTGACAGCCGCTGTCCACTTCCGGTCCGCCTCGGTCTGCCCCTCCCGCCCCCTGAAGCGCTCTATGATGTACTTGACCTGCAGAAACTTCTGCTCGGAGTATTGGTCGTCGGCATTCCCCGGCGTTACGACGTCATCGGTGCACGCCCGCAGGTTCGCGCGGAAATCCCTGATCTCGGTGTTCGGCGTCTGCTGCGGCTCGATTCTGATGTACCGGCCCTTGTTGTAGTCGACGTCGACCAGGGACCTGTTGATCGTGTCGACCCGGTCTTTGATCAGCTCCGATTGCCGGTTCAGCTGAGCCTGGAAACTGGCGATCTCCCTGATCGTGTTCTGGTTCAGGTACGTCTTGAACTGCCGCTGGAACCGGGGCAGGTCATCGTCGGTGAGCCGCTTGTGCAGCTCCCGGTAGCCGCCGGCGGACTCGGCTGAGTTGTCGAGCTCGCTGGTCTCCACCGGGTACTGGCGGCGGAATTCGGCCATCGCGCCGACGACCCGGCTGGCCAGCCGCTGCCGTCGTTCAGCGCGCCTTTCGGTGATCGCCACAATCTCGTCCCCGGCGCTGTTCCGCGCGTCGTCGCAGGCGGCGGTGGCGCGCGGGGCTTCGTGCCCGGCCTTGGCCAGCAAGTCGGCGATGGCGGCGAAGTGCGTCCGAGCAGGCTCGCATCCGGGTTCGCCGAGGATGGCCCGCACCTCGCGCAGCGTGGACTCGGCGTCGGAGATGCTCTTCTTCACGCTGCCGAGCTCGCCGTCCACCTCCGACCGCTGCGTGTCCGCGGCTTCGATCTGCTCGCGGACATCCTTCAGTTCCGCATCCAGCCGGGCCAGTTCGGCGGAGGCCGCCTTCAGCTTCTCGTGCTCGTCCTTCAAATCCTCAATCCAGTTGACCACCGACTGGTAATCGATGTCCGCGAACTCACTGGTCTCCGCCAGGCCGGCCAGCACCCGGCCGCCAGTAACGGCGGCTCTCATCGCGGCCTCGTGCCGTGCCCGCTCCGCGTCCACCGCCGCGATGCGTTCGGCCAGCGTCGTGGCTCGCTTGACCAGCGCGTCGATCTTCCGCTCATTGGACCAGCCCAGCACGTACCTGCCGCGGTCGTCGATGCGGAAACGGTCGTCCTTTTCATGCCTGACGCCGCCCTTGATCTGCCCGGCCTTCGTAATTGCCCGGGCCGCTCGCCGGAACTCGTCCATAGTCTGGACGCATTCCACGTCGGCCCGGCCTGCCAGCTCACGTTCCAGCCACTGCCTGAACGGCGTCTCCTTCACGTCCAGCTTGGCGGCGAGCGTGTTCGACCCGTGGTCAGGCGGCGGTACCCGGCCGCCCTTGGCCAGATCGGGAACCCGGTAGTACACCACGCGCTCCTGCAGGTGGTGCCCGTCGATCCAGTCGGACACCGCGCGGTAGAAGGCGTCGGGAACCAGGATCGACAGCGCGAAAGAGTGCAGCAGGCGCTCCGCCGCACCCTCCCAGTCCGACTCCCCGGGGAGGACCGCGATCAGCTCGCCGGCGAACGGCAGCGAGTCGTCGTCAAGCCGCAGTTCCCGGCAAAGCAGCGCACGCAGGTCCAGCTGCCGTTTGGGGATGTTGCTCTTCCGCTCGCGCAGGCTGCGCAACTCCGCGTTGACCTCGGCGGCCTCTGTGTCCAGTTGCTGCCTGGCGACGCGCGCGTCGGTGAGCTTGTTCTGGCTGTCCGCGAGATCCTGATCCGCGGCAACGCGAGCGGCGTCGATCTCCCTGCGGCGGACCGCGAACTGCCCGGCAGTCTCGACCGGGGCCAAACCGGCCTCAGCGAGCAGCTCGCTGAACCGCTGCGCACGCTTGGCGCGGGCGTCGCGTGCCTGCTCGTTCGCCGCGATCTGCCCTTCGATCTCCGCGAGCCGGTTACCGCCATGCCCTGCCCGTTCGTCGCTCAGGCGCCGCTCGCGCACCCGCAGGTCCTTCAGCCGCTCCGTGAGATCGTCGCGCAGCGCAGTCAGCCGGGATCGTTCGGAATGAAAATCCGACAGCGACCGGTCCAGGAGCTCAGCCTTGAGGTCGGCGAAGTAGTAGCGCAGCGCCTCGCGCCTGACGGTCAGGTCCTTGATCTCGGCATCGAGGGCGTCGTAGGCGGCGCAGTCCTTGAGCAGCGGTGTGAGCAGCGCCAGCTGTGCCTGGGCGCGCTGGACGGCCTCGTGCGCCTTGGTCAGGTCATCGAAATGGGCGACGATGTCGGCCGTCGCCTGCGCCGCGTTGAACGGCTCGAGCATGTGCGCGCGGACGAAATCGGTGAGGTTGCCCACCGATTTCATCGAGACCGTCTGGTGAAACAGCTCCATGGCCTGCTCGGACTCGATGCCGAGGCGGCGCCGGAAGTCCCTGCCGTACGGAGGGAAGTCGTCATGGACCGCCACGCCGGTCATGGCCTTCAGCCGCTTGCGCAGCGCGGAGATGTCGGTGCCGAAGTCCGCGAAGTGCTCGCTGACCGACAGCGCGCAGTCGGCGACGACGAAGAACCGGTCGGGCTGGCCGGCGGCGTCGCCGCCACGCAGCCAGAAGACCTGGGCGAGCGTGACCGTGGCGTCGTAGCCCTCGTTGCCGAAAACGCCGAGGATGACGCCGAAGCTTGTCGCGTCGCGCAGCGGGACCGGCTTCGTCGTGCCGGTGACCTCATTGCGCTCGGACTTGTAGTAGCCGAGCACATAGGAACGCAGCGAGCGCTCCCGCGTCTCGGCACCGGCCGCCTTGTTATAGGAGATGCGGTTGGCGGGCAGCAGCAACGTGGTGATCGCGTCTACGATCGTCGACTTGCCCGAGCCGATATCGCCGGTGACCAGGGTGTTGCGCCCGTCAGCGCGGAGCGTCCACACCGGGCCGTCGAACGTGCCCCAGTTGCGCAGCTCAAGGCTGGCGAGCCGGAAGCCGCTGAGCCGTTCCACCGTCACCCGCCCTCTCCTTCGGCGCCCTCGTCTCGTCCGCCCGCGAGCGCCGCGGCGTATTCGGCGAGCTTCGCATCGAAGTCGGCGAGCCACTGGGCGTCGACGAAGGCCTTCAGGAGCCGGCGGACCTCGTACACCTGCTCACCGTTCTTCGCCTGGCGCAGGAAACCGAGCTGTTCGGCCTTGCCGATGTGCTCGTCGATCCGGTCGATCAGGCGCGCCTCGTTGCTCGTCGCGGGCATGAAGACGCGGATCATCTCGGCGATCTGCCCGCGGCTGAGCATCAGGCGGCTGTCCCCGCCCTGGGCGTCGAACTCGGCGAGCTTCTTGCGCAGCAGCGCGAGCAGCAGGCTGACGGGAAAGGACAGCGCGTGGCGCGGGATCAGCCTCGGCAGCTGCCGCTCGGGATCCTCGTCGGGGGGGCGCTGGCGCAGGAAGGCGTACCCCTCGGCCTCGTCGACGACGACCTGCAGGCCCAGCACGGCGACGTGATCCCGGACCTGCGGCTGCAGCTGCAGCAGCTGGTTCCACGCCCGGTCATGGGTGTCCCGGTAGACCACGCCCTTCATCAGCTGGGTGACGGCCACCGGCAGGTCGGGCTCGGTCATGCGGCACCCCCTGTCCGGCCGACTGTCCCTCCGGCACGGGCAAACGTGACCCCGGGCAGCCTCGCGGTCCTGCCGCGCCCGTCGTCGTCGGACCAGCTGACCTGCTCGGTACGCGTGTCGTCGTACACGATCGTGAAGGCGTCGTCGCGCAGCGACAGGTAGGTGACGAGCTCGGCGACCCCGTGCGTGAGCGGCGCGGCGGCGACAAGGTCGGCGAGGCGGATCTGCGGGACGCGCCTGAGCGCGGCGCGGACGGTGCCGCGCAGCGGGGCGGGATCGACGTAGACCTGCTCGAAGAGCACGGTCGGATCGGTCTCGTCGTCTTCCCCTGCGGGCCGGATGCCGCCGCTGTCGATCTGGGGCTTGCGCACCGGCGCGTAGAGCGGCCGTTCCATCGGCAGCGCGAGCTGCGGGGCGGGGGCGTCGATCTCCATCGTCAGGCCGCCGGCCGCGGCACTGTCGTCGCGGAGCTTCAGCGCGCGGGCCTCGATGTCGCGGAGCAGGTCGATCACCCGCCGGTTCTCGAACCACACCTGGTCGTCGAGGAACCTCCTGAGCTGCTCGCTGAGCTGCCTGACCGTCGCCTGGGTGCGTTCGGCGGCGTCCAGCCAGTCGTAGTGGACGTGCTGGAGTCTGGGGTCGCGCTCGGCCATGGCGCGCGTGAGCTCGTGGACCTTGGCCAGCAGGCCGGTCAGCTCCTCCTGGCGCGCCTGGGAGAGCAGGAAGTCGTGGAACGCCTGGAACGACCTGCCCTGGTCCGAGCCGGCGATGGACTCGCGGCTGCCAAGCACGTCGTCGAGCAGCTCGCCCTTGCCGCCGTGCCATCCGGTGATCTTCTCCCGCAGCTGCCTGTCCAGCCTCCTGAAGTTCTCCTCCACCTCGCGGAAGTCAGCGAGCAGCTCGCGGGCGGTCGCGGAGAACTGCTGGTAGCGGTCGCGCACCGCGCTGGAGTCGAGCATCGCCAGGTCGCCCGCGTCGATGCG
>NZ_JASIAL010000237.1:0-19779 GCF_030042015.1 Trebonia sp.
TTATCTTTAGCCCGACGATCTTGAGGCTTTCTGACCTGCGGGTTTGTGTCGTGGACAGTGTTGTTCACGACATTCCCGCGGTTCCCCCGAAGGCCGGTCGGGATCTTTCTGCCCCCTGCTTTCCGGGCGTGTCGTGGCTGGTGAGCGGATCGCCGCTGCCCTCTGTTCTCCGAGTGCGCGCTCGAGTGTGTCGCGGAGCTGTCGGTTCTCTGATTCCAGGAGGCGGATGCGGGAGGTGGCTGCCTCCAGGCGGCGCAGCAGCGAGGCGGGCGTCGCGCGCTGCCGGTCCGGGACCGGTGGTGATGACGGGGCCTGCTGCTGCCGGGTGCGGAGCCGCCCGATCTGCTCTCGCAGGTCGTCTTGGGCATAGAGCCAGGAACGGGAGACGCCGGCAGCGGAAGCGACGGTGCTGAAGGTGACGGGCTTGCCGTCGGCGTCCATGCTGCGCAGTGCGGTCACGGCCCTGCGCCGGGCGTCGTCTGAGCGGCGGCGGGCGGCCGCGACGATGTGGGCGGAGTTGTCAGCTCGCACCGGCGGCGTCCTCATGCTCGTCCGGGGTGACGGCCTCGAGCTCTGTGATCATGCGGTCGAGGTTCGCGGCGACCTGCTCGTTCATCTCGGTGACGCGGACGTGGCCGTTGTCCCTGGCGGTGGTGATCAGGGTGAGGGTGCGCTGCTGCTGCTCGCGCAGCTCGGGCAGGAACTCGGGGCCGGTGATGAAGACCGGGCAGGTGAGGCACGAGTTGGCATGCGGGCACTGCCGCTGGACCGGCAGGCCGCAGTAGCCGTTGGGCAGTGTCTGGGTCGCGATGCCGTACCTGGTCTTCGCCCACTGTGCCTGGCCGAGTGGCCCGTCCGGGTCGATGGTTACCCGCTCGCCGCTGATGTTCACCCTGGTGGCCTGCTCCCAGCGGCGCCGGACGGTCTGGTCGGTGAGCTTTGCGTAATGAGCGGTCATCTGGGTTGAGGAATGGTCGAGCAGGACCCGGACGACTTCCTGCGGGACGTCGCGGTTGATGAGCCGGCAGGCGAAGGTGTGCCGCCACTGGTGGGGCGTCAGGTGCACCGGGCCGCCGTGCTCGTCGCGGACGTCGCAGGTGTCCAGCCACTTGTTGAGCAGGCCTCGGTAACTGTAGTAGGTGACCGGGTGCTGCCCGCCTGCGTTCGCCTTTAGCGCCGGGAACAGGTGCGGGTGCCGGCCGGGCCAGCGGTCCGCGACGCGCTGTTGCTGGCTGCGGATCGCGGCTTCGAGTTCCTCGTCGACGGGGACTGCGGCCTCGCGGCGCATCTTGTGGTTGAAGTAGCGCAGGTAGGGGGCGTCCTGCCCGTCATGGAGCAGGCAGTCGAACGCCAAGGTGCAGGCGTCCGTGGCGCGCAGGCCGCAGCGGATGAGGATGAGCGTGATCAGGCGTCCTTCCGGGCTGGTCCAGCGGTCGAGGTTCGCCGGCGATTCGACCTGGGTCATGATGTGCTCGGCCAGGTGCCGGGTCAGCTGCGGCGGCCGGGCCGGGATGTCGCCGGGGAAGAACGCGGCCGTGACCGGAAGCGTGGCGTCCCAGCCGTGCTGCCGGATCGCCTGCAGGAACGCGCTGACGGACGTGATGGCGTCCGTGCGGGCGCCGTGCCCGATCGCCTGGCTGGCAAGCCAGGCAAGATAGCGTTCCAGCAGCGGCCGGTCGACGCCGCCCAGGGCTGCCGTGCGGGCGATCGTGAGGAACTCGCTGAACCGGGTGAGGGCGGCGACGTCGGACTGCACGGTGCCGACGCTGAGGCCCGAGCTCAGCCGCAGCCGGGTCCACCGTTTGGACAGGTCCCGGAGCCAGGGCTGGGCAAGGCGGTCGAAGCGCAGCCGGATCCGCGAGCTCGCGCGCTTTCCCGGGTTCAGGACCAGTCCCGGGATCCGGTGCAGCCGCCAGACGTCATGGGGGTACTCGGCTTCCCAGCCGGTGCCCTCGGCCAGCTCCTCGACCGCATCGCGGGCGAACAGCAGGAACGCCGGGTAGGCCGGGCTCTTGCCACGGCCCGCATGCCGCCGCCACTCGTCCTCGGACAGGTCGAGCAGCGACTCCACGCCGGCGTCGCTGGCCCTGCGGACCGCCCACCGGGCGACCTGGTGCGGGAGGGTGATGGTCGCCCGGTCCGCCCGGCACTGGACCGCGTACTGCATCTCAAGCCTGAGCTGGGCAGGGAGGCCGCGGAAGTCGATCCGGGCCCGGCCGCGCAGCATGCAGTGCTCGGTGAACTCGCCGGGATCGGGGGAGCCCAGCTGCCGCCACCTGGTGTCGTGGGCCTTGCAGAACCGGTGGGCCTCGTTCTCGGTCCAGAGTGTGCAGAACGGCAGCAGGCACTCCGCCTGCGGCTGCGCGGGCGGCTCGGCTCCCGCCGCCCAATCGGCCGGGTCAGGGCGTCCCGCATGCTCCCAGGCCGAGCGATGCCGCATGCACAAGCCACGGCCGCTGCTGCCGTAACGGCAGCCGGGCACCGAGCAGGCCGTCAGCGGGCGGCGCCCGTTCAGCGGCGGGCCCGGGTCGGCGAGGAACGCCGTCATGTCCGGGCGGCCGTGGTTCCTCCACCGTGTCCCGTGCGCAGTGCAAAGGCCGTTCTCCGCCCGGGGCCGGTCGCAGCCGACAGCCGGGCAGGCCGGCCGGCCCAGGACCGGGTCGTCCGGGCCAGGGACCAGGATGCCCGCACGGAACTCGATGCGGACGGCGGCAAGGAGCCTTTCCAGCAGCCCCGCCCGCCCGGATGCGGGCAGCTGCGCGGGCGCGGCCATCAGGCTTCCTCCTGCTCGAAGACGGTCGCGGTCAGGCGGACGGTGACCCCGCCGCTGCGGTCGGCTGCATGCAGCCGGGATGTCCCGCCGCCGCCGGGCTGCTCGCGGCACTCGCCCAGTCCCAGCGCCTGCCGCCAGGCCGCGAAGGCCTGCCGGACCTGCAGGGCGGGCCCGAGCCCGCTGACCCGGCCGATGAGCACCGAGCTCGCCGAGCCGGCGGTCCAGGCGATGCAGGGCAGTTCCGGGTGCCCCTCCAGGATCCGGGCCAGCTCGGCGGCCGCCTGCCGCTGCCAGGATGCGCGGTCGGCCTGGGCGATGACCGGGGTCACAGCCGCACCTCCTGCCCGGTGAACCAGCCCGCTTTCTCCAGCACGCGGCGGGCGTCCTCAACCGTCAGGTGCCCGTACGCGTCGATCGTCGTCGCGACCGACGCGTGGCCCATAACCTCCTTCACGGTCTCCATCCCGGCGCCCTTGCGCAGCAGCCATGTCGCGTACGTGTGCCGGCACCAGTGCGGAGAGAACGCGATCCCGGTCGCGGCACGCAGCCGCGCCACCAGGTCATACGCCGCCGGGTAGGTCATCGGGCGGCCGACAGGAGCAGCCCACAGGTTGACGAACACGTAGTCCGAGTCAACAGCCCCGTACTCGCGGTTCAGGTAATCGGCATACAGCCGCATCAGCGGTGCGCTCGCCGGGATCTCACGGCCCCGTCCGCCCTTGGCCCGCATGCCGTTCGCGTTGTCTCTGGGGACCACGTGCACCAGGCAGCCGCCAATGTCGATGTCCTCGTGCCGCATGCCCAGGGCCTCGCCGATCCGGATGCCGGTATCGAGCAGCATTGCCAGCAGCAGCCGGTCCCTCAGGTGATCGCAGGCGTCCAGGACCGCCTGGGCTTCCGTCACGGTCAGCACCCGCGGCAGAGGCCGGGGAGCCTTCACCTTCACCGCCAGCCGGGGCTGCGGGCTGCGCCCGGTCACGTGGTGCAGGAACGGGCGGAACGCCGTGCCCGCATAGCCGCGGCCCGGGGCCTGGATGGCGCGCAGCGCCCCGGCCGCCTTCGCCCCGTGGCGGGCGTGGAACCGGTAGAACGACGCCACCGCGGCCAGCTTGCGGTTCACAGTCGACGCGCCGCAGTGGTGAGCCTGCTCCGTGACCACGGCGACCGTCCCGTCCCGGCCCTGCGGCGGCAGCCGCAGCCACGCGACGAACGAGGCGACATCCTCCAGCGTCACCTCATCCCAGGCCAGGCCACGACCGGACAGATAGCAGAACCAGTCCTTCAGGTCATGGGCATACGACTTCACCGTGTTCGGCGACTTCTCCGACGAGCTCAGGAACCCCAGGAACCGGTCCACCGCCCCGACCGGGCTCCCGTCATCTTCCAGAACCGTCCATGACACGGCATCCCACGGCATCACCACACGCTGCACGCGCACCGAATCCTCCTGTCATCTGCGTAATGGACGGGGCAAGATAACCACGTCCACCACGAGCGACACGGTGGATAGCAGTCGCGTCGTGCACGTCAAAGACAGCCGGAGGATGGCTAGAGATAACCGACGGCAGGTGGTCATGCCCGCCGAACGTGTCGAGCGCCCCGGCCTCGGCGTACCACATGGTGTAGACGGACGTGGGCGGCGGTCCAGCCCTGGTCAGCGCCTGGTCCTGGGCCGCAACGTCGGCGGTGAGCTGGGGCCAGCCGATGTCGTCCTTGAGGGACGAGCTGGCCTGCGTCTTCTGCACGACGGAGAGCGGGGCGACGGGGAGCGTGGCCGGGACGAAGACCAGGATGCCGACGACCGTGGGAACTGCACACCTTCGGGTACCGCCAGCAGTTCGTCCGGTCGCTGCGCCACTTCGAGTCGTCCGCGATGGCGTTTTCTTTCATCTCGATCACCACCGGCATCTTCACCACGTACGCCGCGCTGGTCACCGAGCACGAGCGGCAGCAGAGCTACGGCGCGTTCCGGCTCGCCGCCGCGCTGCGCTGGCGGACCCCGGTGTGGACGCTGACCGCCGTGCACCGGATCACGGGCCGCTGCGGCCAGCTCGCCGGGGTGGACGTTGCCGACCTGCGCAGCGGCGCTGTCCGGTTCGTCCCCTGCGACCTCGTGGTGTTCACCGCCGACTGGATCCCCGAGCACGTGCTCGCGCGGACGGCAGGCCTGGCGATAGACCCAGGCACCGCGGGGCCCGCCGTCGACGCCGCGCTCGCGACGTCGGCGGCGGGCGTGTTCGCCGCGGGAAACCTCGTGCACGCGGCGGAGACCGCGGGCGTGGCCGCGCTCTCCGGCCGTCACGCCGCCCGGCATGCCGCGCGGTTCCTTGCCGGGCAGCCGGCCGGCCCCGCGCCGGTCCCCGTCCGCGTCGAGCAGCCGCTGCTGTGGCGCCCGCCGGCTGATGCCCGGCCGCCCGGTCCACCTCAACGCGGCATGGCTCACCCGGGTACACCCGGGCGGCGGCCCCGTCCTGGTACAGGTTGCCTAGCGCCTGGATGTCCTAGGACGGGGTCTCGGCCTTTGGCGGGCGGCCGGGGCCGCGCTGCGGCGCGGCGCGGCGTGGCATCCTGCCCGCCTCGGTGAGGGCCTTGCGGAGCAGGAACTCGATCTGGGCATTCGTGCTGCGCAGGTCGTCGGACGCCCAGCGGGCGAGAGCGTCGTGGACGGCGGGATCGAGCCGCAGCAGGATCGTCTTGCGTTCGGTTGCCATGCCGTGGACGACTCTTACTGGTAGAGCGTGCCCGCGTTCACCACGGGTTGTGCGGCGTGTTCACTGCACAGCACGACCAGCAGGTTGCTGACCATGGCGGCCCTGCGCTCCTCGTCGAGGTCGACAAGGCCGTCGGAAGATAGCCGGGTCAGGGCATCCTCCACCATGCCGAGGGCCCCCTCGACGATGCGCTTCCTGGCGGCCACGACGGCTTCTGCCTGCTGCCTGCGCAGCATCGCCTGGGCGATCTCCGGCGCGTAGGACAAGCGGCTGATCCGGGACTCCCGCACGTGCACCCCAGCCGGGGCGACCCGCTCCGCGATCTCGGCGGTGAGCTCGGCGGCGATCTCCTGCTGACTCTCGCGCAGCGAGCGCGCGCCCTCCTGGCGGGAATCGTAGGAATAGCTGGTCGCGACGTGCCTGACCGCGGTCTCGGACTGGACCGCCACGAACTTCTCCAGGTTATCGACGCCGAACGCGGCCTTGGCGGTGTCCGCCACCTCCCAGACGACGACCGCGGCGATCTCGATCGGGTTGCCGTCCGCGTCGTTCACCTTGGCGATCGGGGTCTCGTCACTGCGGATCCGGGTGGAGATGACGCGTTTGCTGCAGAGCGGGACGACCCAGCGCAGCCCGGTGGTGCGGATCGTGCCGATATAACGGCCCTGCAGCAGGATCACCCGGGCCTGGCCAGGGCGCACCTGGGTGAGGCCGTGCAGGATCGGGAGCGAGATCGCGATGACCGCGACCGCGCCCCAGATCGTGCCGGCGTCCTTGCCGGCGATGCCCTGGGTCAGCAGCACGATGCCCCAGATCATCAAGGCGAGGCCGAAGGCGAAGATCAGCCAGCCGTCGGGCCAGGGGGCGATCCTCTCCCGCAGTTCCGTGTCCTTGCTTTGGCTTGCCTGCGGCTCCTGCATGGCCATGACCATCTGCTGCTCTCCCGTCCGGTTCAGGCGTTCCGCGATCTCCTCTGGACAATACTAAATCATAGTCATAGCATTGTGATATCACATTAAAGACACGTAGGGGAACCGGGGCAAGCGCCAGGGAGGCACGGGCATGGCAGTCATCGAGGTCGAGCACCTCACCAAGAGCTACGGGTCCGCCAAGGCGGTGGACGACATCTCCTTCCGCGTCGAGGCGGGAGAGATCTTCGGCATCCTCGGCCCGAACGGGGCCGGGAAGACCACGACGGTCGAGTGCATCGAGGGCCTGCGCACGCACGACAAGGGGTCCGTCCGGGTGCTCGGGCTCGACCCGCACGCCGACCACCGGGAGCTGACCCAGCTCCTCGGCGTGCAGCTGCAGGAGTCCGCGCTGCCGGACAAGCTCTTCGTCGGGGAGGCACTCGACCTGTACAGCTCGTTCTACGAGAACCCGGCCGACTGGCGGGCGCTGGCCACGACGCTGGGGCTGGTCACCAAGCTGGGCACGATGTTCAAGAACCTCTCAGGCGGCCAGAAGCAGCGGCTGTCGATCGCGCTGGCGCTGGTCGGCAACCCGCGGGTCGCGGTGCTCGACGAGCTGACCACCGGGCTCGACCCGCATGCCCGCCGGGACACCTGGGACCTGATCTCCGCGGTCAGGGACAGCGGCGTGACGGTCGTGCTCGTCACGCACTTCATGGAAGAGGCGGAGCACCTGTGCGACCGGGTCGCTTTGGTCGACCGGGGGCGGATCGTCGCCCTGGACACGCCCGCGGGCCTGGCGGAGAGCATCCAGGCGGGGATGACCATGCGGCTCGTGGTTCCCGGCACGTTCGCCGAGTCGCTGCTTCGCGCGCTGCCCGATGTCACCAGCGTCACCAGGCGCGGCGACACCCTCACCGTGACCGGCAACGGCAACGTGCTTGCCG
The DNA here is from genome assembly GCF_030042015.1 of Trebonia sp. GTDB lineage: Bacteria > Actinomycetota > Actinomycetes > Streptosporangiales > Streptosporangiaceae > Trebonia. The sequence goes on from NZ_JASIAL010000237.1 coordinate 7,343, forward strand.
CGGTCAGCGCCGAGCTGGCACACCGCAACGTCGCGCCGAGGCAGTTGCGGGTCGAGCAGGCCAGCCTGGAGGACGCGTTCCTCGAGCTCACCGGCCGGCGCGACGCCGCCAACGACAGTGACCAGGGCAAGGAGGGCTGAGCGATGTCAGCGATCACCACGGTCACCGGCACCACCGGGGCGCGTCGCGCCCGGCGGCCGTCGCCGCTGATGCGGCTCGTGCGCACCGAGGCGAAGCTGTTCATCCGGGAGCGGATCGGGCCCGTCTGGGGCCTGGGGATCCCGCTGATCCTGCTGATCGTCTTCGGCAGCATCCCGGCGGTCAGCAAGCCGGACGCCTCGCTCGGCGGCCGTCCGCTGCTGTACCTGTACGTGCCGGTCGTCATCTTCCTCGGCATGGCGCTCATCTGCCTGGCCGCCGCGTCAGGCACGCTGACCAACTACCGCGAACGCGGCATCCTGCGGCGGCTGGGGGTCACCCCGGCCGGTGCCACCCGGCTGCTGGCCGCCCAGCTCATCGTCAACGCGAGCATGGTGATCGCGATGGCGGTGGTGATCGACGTCATCGCCGGGCTGACCTACCACGTGCCGCTGCCAGGGCAGTTCCTGGGGTACGCCGTGGTCATGCTGCTCGCGACGGCGGCGCTGCTCGGCATCGGGATGTGCATCGCCAGCGTGGCCAGGACCCCCAGGATGGCGCAGGGCCTCGGCGGGCTGCTGTTCTACCCGATGATGTTCTTCTCCGGCCTGTGGCTGCCGCTCCCGGAGATGAGCCCGGCCCTGCAGCACATCAGCGAGGCGACCCCGCTCGGCGCGGCCTCGGCCGCGATGGCGGGTATCCTCGGCGGGAACTTCCCGCCGCTGCTCTACATCGCCATCCTGGCCGCCTGGGCGGCCGCGGCCGCCCTGCTGGCCCGGCGGACGTTCCGGTGGGAGTGATGCCGGGCACGAGCCGGGCTCAGCGCGGGCAGCGCGCCGGGCGCTCAGCCGAGGAACGACTCGATCAGCGGAACGAACGCGGCCTGGTCCTGGAACAGGAACGCGTGGCCCGCGCCGGGGTAGAGCACGAGCTTGGCCCCGGGGATGAGACTGGCCAGGGTGCGGCTGTTGGCGAGCGGGTCCAGCCGGTCCGCGGTGCCGTCGGCGATGAGCGTCGGCGCGGCGATCGTGGCGGTCCGCTTCCCGGCGGCATCGTTTCCTGCCCACCACCCCCGCACCGCCTGGCCCTGGTCCGCGACGATGCCCGCCGGGGCCGAGGGGGCGGGCGGGTAGCTGGAGATGGACGCGAGGTAGGCGTCCTGCGCGCCCGCCTGGCCAGCGGGGAACAGGTCGGTCAGCACCTGCTGCTCATCGCCGCTGTTGAGCGCGTTCATCGCCTGCTGGGAGGGGAGCACCGCCGTCCCGTTGCCCGGGTAGGTGGCGCACAGGACCAGGCGGCGCACCTGGCCTGGGTGCAGGGCCGCGAGGGCCTGGGCGATCATGCTGCCCATCGACCAGCCAAGGATGTCGGGACGGCCAAGGCCGAGCGCGGTGATGAGCGCGCTGGTCTGATCGGCCATCGCGTCGATGGTCAGCGGCGCCGGCAGGGCCGCCGTCGCGCCGATTCCGGCGTTGTCGAAGATCACGACGCGGTAGCGCTGGGCCAGCGCGTCGACGAAGAGCCGGTCCCACCCCTCCATGGTCGTGCTATAGCCGACGATCAGGACCAGGGGCGGCCCGCTGCCGATGACGCGGTAGCCGACGGCGCCCATCGCCGTGTGGGCGGTCAGCACCGGCGCGGACGCGATCGAGACCGAGCCGGGAACCGGAGCCGTCGACCCGTGCACCGCCTTGGCGACCGCCGCGCCGGCGAACGCCTCGACGGTCGCGGTCGTGGGCGATCCCAGGTCGGAGTAGACAAGGTAGCCCGCGTAGGTGCCTGCCTGGAAGAGGATGAGATCGGTGCCGAACCGGATCCCCTCGACCGTGAAGGTCCACGCGTAGGCGGCGGAGGCGCTGCCGACCCGCGGGAAGGGCAGCGGCGCGATGGCGACCGCGGCCTTCGTGCCCGCGACGGTGATCGTGGCTGACCGGCAGCGCGCCAGCGCCTTGTTGAGGCGCTGCCATCGCTGCTGGGCGCGCGGGCCGGCGCTCAGCGCCTCCCCGAGTACCGGGATCGACGTGCCCTGCACGAAGGCGGCGCTCGCGAACGCCGGCCCCTGCGGGTTCGCGGTCAGGCTCGACAGGCACGGCGCGCTCGTCTGGACAGTGCTTGAGTTAGTCGGCGCCGCCGACCAGCCGGCGGGCAGGTCCGCGACCGACAGCAGCCGCCCCGCGAGCGTGCTGGCCGGGCTGCCGCCGGCGCAGCCTGACGTCAGGAATGCCGCGATCGCGAGCGCGAGCAGCGCGGCCAGCGAAGTGACACGCCGGGTCTTCATTGACGTTCCCCCTTCTTACTTTGTACTGCAAAGCTAGCTGGCTTTGCAGTACAAAGTCAAGAGCCGCAACCGCGGCGCAGGCCCGAGCGAGTTTGCGTCAGTACGTGAGAGCGGGCATGCTTGGCGCGTGGCCGAACCACCGGGGCTCGTGGAGGCCCGCGAGCTGACGAAGCGATTTGGCGACAAGGTCGCCGTCGATCACCTGTCGTTCACCGTCGAGCCGGGCCGGGTGACCGGCTTCCTCGGCCCGAACGGCGCCGGCAAGTCCACCACGATGCGCCTGATCACCAGCCTGGACAGGCCGGACGGCGGCACCGCCACGATCGGCGGGCTCGCCTACGAGCAGCTGACCAAGCCGCTGAGCACCGTGGGAGCGCTGCTCGAGGCGCGCAGCGTGCACCCCGGCCGCAGCGCCCGCAACCACCTGCTCTTCCTCGCCCAGACCCAGGGCATACCGGCCAGGCGAGTGGACGAGGTGCTCGACCTGGTCGGCCTGCGTGACGTGGCCCGCAAGCGGGCCGGCGCGTTCTCCCTCGGCATGAACCAGCGGCTCGGCATCGCGGCGGCCATGCTCGGCGATCCCCGGGTGCTGCTGCTCGACGAGCCGGGCAACGGTCTTGACCCCGAGGGCATCCGGTGGGCCCGCAACCTCATCCGGCAGCTGGCGAGCGAGGGCCGCACGGTGTTCGTGTCCAGCCACCTGATGAGCGAGATGGCGGTGACGGCAGACCACCTGATCGTGATCGGCCGCGGCGCGCTGATCGCCGACTGCTCCACCCAGGAGTTCATCCAGCGCAGCTCGGAGCGCTCGGTGCTGGTCCGCACGCCCGACGCCGGCCGGCTGCGGGAGCTGATCGCCGACGAGGGCGGCACGGCCCGGCAGGGCGGGGACGGCGCGCTGATCGTGACCGGCCTGGCCGCCCCGCGGATCGGCGAGCTCGCCGCGTCCGCCTCGCTGGTGCTGCACGAACTCACCCCGCAGCTGCCCTCGCTGGAGGAGGCGTTCATGGAACTGACCGCCGGCAGCGTCGAATTCGGCGACACGGGGGCGTCGTGACGGCCGGCCTGCTGAGCGCGGAGTGGACGAAGATCCGCTCGGTCCGCTCCACCGTCTGGTCGCTGGTCGTGTTCGTGGTCGTCGCGATCGGGTTCAGCACCCTCGTCGCGGTCGTCGTGAGCAACAACTGGGACAAGTCCGGCCCGCACCCCAACCAGGTCACGCTGCACACGGACCCGACCGCGGTGCTGTTCGGCCCCGGGTTCGGCCTGGGCCAGCTGGCCATCTGCGTGCTCGGCGTGATCGTGATCACCAGCGAGTACTCCACGGGCGCGATCCGCGCCTCGCTGCTGGCCGTGCCGCGCCGGATCCCCATGCTGGCCGCCAAGGCGATCGTGTTCACCCTGCTTGACCTGGTGGTCAGCGCGATCACCGTGTTCGCGGTGTTCTTCATCAGCACCTCGATCCTGAGCAGCCACATCTCGATCACGCTGTCCCAGCCCGGCGTCACCCGCGCCTGCATCGGCGGGATCTTGTACCTCACCGTGCTCGGCCTGTTCGCGCTGGCGATAGGCGGCCTGATCAGGCACACCGCGGGCGCCGTGGCCACCGTGATCGCGCTCGTCATCGTGGTGCCGCCGCTGATCACGCTGATCCCTGGCACGATCGCCAACCACGTGCACGGCTACATGCCCACGGTCGCGGGCGTGCTGATCGGGCAGACCAGCCAGCAGCCGGCCGACGTGCTCTCCCCCTGGCAGGGGTTCGGGGTGTTCTGCCTGTGGACCGCCGTCCTGCTGGCGGTCTGCGGCTGGCTCCTGCTCCGCAGGGACGCGTAGATGCGCGTCACCGACGTCACGGTCGTCCTGCACGAGCGGTCCACGGCCGGGGTCGCGTCCTTCGGGCCCAGGGGCGGGCGGCAGCCGCTTGGCGTGCTGCGCGTCACCACCGACGAGGGCATCGAGGGAAACGCCTTCCTGTCCGGGCCCGGCCCGGGGCCGGCGGCGATCGCCGAGCAGATCGTCACGGTCGTCAAGCCCTGGCTGACCGGCGCCGACCCGCTCGACATCGGGCGCACTGGCGGCGGATGACCGGCCTTGTCCACTACCTCAGCCCGCACGCCGTCGGCACCGTCGACGTGGCCCTGTGGGACATCGCGGGCAAGGCCGCCGGGCTGCCCGTGCACCGGCTGCTCGGCACCTGCCGGGACCGGATCCCCGCGTACTTCTCCTCGGCCCACCACGCGACGGCGGCGGAGTACGCCGACGAGGCCGTCTACTGGCGCGAGCAGGGCTGGCGCGGGTACAAGGTGCACGCGCCGCGCGGCCCCTGGCTGCCGCCCGGGTCCGCTCCGCCGGTCGCGTTCGACGTCGCGGCCTGCGCAGCCGTGCGGTCGGCGGTCGGCGACGGCATGACGCTGATGCTCGATTCCGTCTGGAGCTATGACTACCCGCAGGCCCTGACGGTGGGCCAGGCCATCCAGGACCTCGGCTACTTCTGGTACGAGGACCCGCTGCCCGACCACGACATCCACGGCTACCAGCGCCTCGCCCGCAAGCTGTCGATCCCGCTGCTGGCAACCGAGATCACCCCCGGCGGCCTGACGGCGCTGCCGCCGTGGATCACCGCGGGCGCCACGGATTTCCTGCGCGGCGACGTCGTCATCAAGGGCGGCATCACCGGCTTGCTGAAGATCGCGCACCTGGCCGAGGCGTTCGGCATGAACTGCGAGGTGCACGACTCCTACAATTCCCTGAACAACGTCGCCGCGCGGCACGTGATGATGGCCATCGACAACTGCGACTGGCTCGAGGTGCTGGCGTTCAACCGGTCAGGGGACCACAGCCTGGCCCACTTCAGCTACGGCCTGACCGAGCCGTTCCGCGTCGATCCCGAGGGAAACGTGCACGCCCCTGCGGGCCCGGGCCTCGGCGCTGGAATCGACTGGGACCTCATCAACTCCTCCGTGACGGCCGTGGTCTCCTGACTGCGCCCGTCACCGGCCGGCCGGGGGGACGGCCCCGGCCTCGGGGACGCCAGGGACGAGCAGGACGACGCGGTCCCCTGGCGCGAGCGTCAGCACCGGGTCCGGCGGGCTGAACTCCCTGCCGCGCAGCACCGACACGGGGGCGCTGCCTGCGGGCCAGGCGACGTCGCCGAGTTTGCGCCCGGCCGCCTGGGACCCGGCGCCAACCGTGACCTCCACGGCCCGGTACCCGGGCAGCGGGGCGGGGGCGCCCGCGGACGGCGGGGCCGCGGGCACCCCGGTCCTGGCCTGCGCCGCGCCGATCCTGCCCGCCATGGCGCTCAGCACGTCGGTGCCGGTCACCCAGCCCTCCACGCGGCGGCCGTCGGCGGACAGCACGGGCAGCCCGTCGCGCCCGTAGCGCTCAAGCTGGCCGAGCACCTGGGGGAGCGACTCCGAGTCGTACAGCACCTGCGGGTCCTGCGCGAACGTCACAGGACCGGCGATCGCCGCGAGGTCGGGCGCATCGGTGCCCCCGCCCGCGCCGGCGTGGCCGGCGCCGCCCCGCGGGACGGCCAGGGCCGGCCGGAACGGGCGCATGACGTCGGTGATCTTCAGGTCCGCCAGCACTCGCCAGGGGGCGGTGCGGTCGATGTCGGTCCCGCGGCGCAGCAGCTTGGTGGTGTAGATCGTGCCGTAGCTGAGCGCACGGGACAGGGCCGAGGCGATGGCGACCGCCAGCATCACCGGCAGCGTCAGCGAGAAGTCGCCGGTCATCTCCACGACGCTGGCCAGCGACGTCAGGGGGGCGCGCGTGGCGGAGGTGAACACGGCGCCCATCGCGACCACGGCGTACAAGGCCGGCTGGCCGGCCGCGGGGCCGACGATGTGGTTCACGATCTCGCCGTAGGCCATCCCCGAGGTGACGCCGATGAACAGCGACGGCGCGAAGATCCCGCCCGAGCCGCCGATCCCTATCGTCAGGCTGGTCGCGACGATCTTGCCGAACGCGAGGACGATCAGGAACCACAGTGCGTACTCGCCCGCAGTGGCCTTGTCCATCACCGGATAGCCGACACCGTAAAGCTCAGGGATGGCGAGCAGCAGCAGGCCGAGCACGATCCCGCCGACGGCGGGCCTGGCCCATTCGGGGCGGCCCCTCCACACCAGGTCGCACAGGTCCTCGATCTTGTAAAGCACGGTCTTGAACGCCAGGCCGATCAGCCCGGCGAGCACCGCGAGCACCGCGACGAGCAGGTACGTGGCCGGGTGGTGCAGCGCGATGCCGCTGGGGAAGCCGGACAGGAACGGCTTGCTGCCGAAAATGGGCTCGACGGTGAGGTTGGCGATCATCGACGAGAGCATGACGGTGAACAGGGCGTCGATGGAGAACTCGCGCAGGATGATCTCGACACCGAAGAACACGCCCGTTATCGGCGCGTTGAACGTCGCCGAGATGCCCCCGGCCGCGCCGCAGGCCACCATGATCCGCAGCCGGTTCTCCGGCACCTTGACCCACTGGCCGATGCTGGACGCGAGCGCGGAGCCGATCTGCACGATCGGGCCCTCCCTGCCCACTGAGCCGCCTGAGCCGATGCACAGCGCCGAGGCCAGCGCCTTCACCACGCTGACCTGGGGCCTGATCCGGCCGCCGTTGTCCGCGACCGCGGCCATCACCTCGGGTACGCCGTGCCCGCGCGCCTCCCGCGCCCACCTGTAGATCACCGGGCCGTAGACCAGCCCGCCGACGGCCGGGATCACCACGTAGAACGCCAGGCCCAGCCACGGCAGGTGGCCGCTGGGGACGCGGCCATCCTGGCCGAACTGGGCGTGCCCGGTCGCCAGCCAGGTGACGAAGTAGATCAGGTACCTGAACACGACCGCCCCGAGCCCGGAGCCCACGCCCACCACCAGCGCCAGCACGAACAGGCCGCCCCTGCCCGCCCGCAGCCACGCGGCGCCCCTGCCGCTCAGCCCGGTCACGACGACTCTCCTGGCTCGTGATACGGCTCGTCGACGGGCACGGGAGGCCACTGGCTGTCTGGCACCTCCCCGGCTGCGGCGGCGAACGCGGCCAGCGCCGCGGTGACGCCGCGCTGCTGCGCGGGGGAGAGCCTGGCCATGATCTGCGTGATCAGCGCCCGGCGCCTGCGGGTGGCCTGGTCCACCACCTGGCGGCCTGCCGGGGTGATCGACACAAGCACCGCGCGCCGGTCCTTCCGCGCCCGGTGCCGCCGGATCACGCCCTTGCGCACCAGGCGCTCGCACATCCGGCCCGCCGTGGACGGCGCCACCCCGAGCGCCCCGGCCAGGTCCACCAGGCGCTGCGGTCCGCGGGACGCCAGCACGACGAGCGCCCGGTACTGGGCGATCGATGTCTCCTCGGCCGCCGCGCCCAGCGACACCGTCGCGACCGCGATCAGGGACCGGCTCGCGGTGAGCACCGCGTCGACGACCCCGGCTTCGACAACCCCCGCCGCTGCGGGTCCGGCTGCCTGAACTTCATCCATCAGTGATCACCGGCATTACGTGCGCTAGTAAATGATTGCAGTATGCAAGTATAGATCCCAGGGGCAAGGGACACGCGGTCTGGGTGGGTTTGCGCGCGGGCGCAGGCCTATAGTGGATGCCGGTCGGCGAGGGGAGGCGCGTGGTCGAGATCAAGACTCCGGGGCAGGTCGACGCGATCCGCGCCGCCGGCCGGGTGGTCGCGGGCGTCCTCGCGGTGGCGCGCGAGCGGGCCGTGCCAGGCGTGCGGCTCGCCGAACTGGACGCGGCCGCCCGCGAGGTTCTCGCCGCGGCCGGGGCGACCTCGCCGTTCCTGCACTACAAGCCGAAGTTCGCGCCGGTCCCTTACCCCGCGGTCATCTGCACGTCGGTCAACGACGCGGCGCTGCACGGCATCCCCGACGGCTACCGGCTCGCGCCGGGAGACCTGCTCAGCGTCGACGCCGGGGCGACCCTCGACGGCTGGGTGGCCGACGCGGCCGTCTCCTTCACGGTCGGGCCGCCCCACGACGGGGACGCGCGGCTGATCGCCGTGACGCAGGAGGCGCTCCGCGCCGGGATCGCGGCGGCCGTGCCCGGCGGGCGGATCGGCGACATCTCGGCGGCGGTCGGCGCGGTGGGCCGGGCCGGCGGGTACGGCATTTCCACCGACCTCGGCGGCCACGGCGTCGGCCGGTCCATGCACGAGGACCCGCACATCCCCAACCGGGGCAAGGCGGGACGCGGGATGCGGCTCGTGCCCGGGCTGGTGATCGCGATCGAGCCCTGGTTCATGGCCGGCGGCAGCGACCAGATCTTCCTCGACGACGACGGCTGGACGATCCGCACGGCGGACGGCAGCCGCGCCGCCCACGCCGAACACACCGTCGCCGTCACCCGCGACGGCCCGGTGATCCTCACCGCTGGCTGACGCCGTTCCCCTACGGGGTGCCGCCCGGCGGCGGGTACCCGCCCGGCGGTGGATATCCCCCGGGCTGCTCCCCGTACCCGCCCGGCGGCTGGCCGTACCCGCCCGCCGGCGCCCCCGGCTCCGCCGCCTCGCCGTGCGCGGCCGCGAGCCGGTAGTACACCAGCGTGATGACAGCGGCGATAAACGGGGCGACCAGGGTGCCCGACACCAGGCTGGCGATGAAGCTGCGTGCCGCGTACGGCAAGGCAAGCAGGATCACCGACAAGATGATGTTGAACACGATCTCGATCAGGAACACCAGGACGTAGGTGCCGAACACGTGCCAGGCGTACCCGCGGACGGTCCGCCAGCTCCGGCCGAACGAGTCCAGCGCCGTGGACCCGCCGATCACGATCCACGGCACGATCAGCGACCAGAATGTCAGCAGGATCAGCCCTGGCACGATGATGAGCACGAATCCGATCGCGATGCCGATGCTGGCGAGGATCGAGGCGAGCGCGACCGCGCCAACGAACGGGACGGCGGCCGACACCGTCTGGCCGAGGCTGAGGTCGGCGCGCCCGTCGCGGACGTCCTGCACGGCCTTCGTCAGCGCCGCCTGCATCAGGAATATCCCGAAGAACGTGAAGATCAGCGCGACCCAGCTGCCGATGGTGCCTCCCGCCCAGCTCAGCAGCGCGCTGATCAGGGAGATCACGAGGAAGATCGCGAAGGAGATCACGATGAAATGCGCGGCGTGGCGCTTGTACATGGCCCACGCCTCGTTCAGCACACCCGAGAGGGGACTCATAACCGAATACAAGCACACGGACGGTGACCGCGCGAGCACCCGTCTGGGCGCGACAGCCTTCCCGCCGATTCCGCGATAGCCCGATAATTAGGCCAATGGGGATGATCCGCGTCAGGTCGGCACCCGCATCAGCCCGCACTCCCGCCGCGCCGGTCAAATCGATTATCCCGAACGAACGGTGGCGGCCCGACCGGCCTCAGATGTCTGTGAAGATCTCCATCCGCGGCGCGCCCTCGACCCCCGCGTGGTCCATCGCGTCACGCAGCGACGGGTCACGGGCGAAGTCTTCCGCCTGCTCGACGGTGGGGAAGTCGTGGATGATCAACAGTTCGTTCTGGTCATCGGGCAGCCGCATCACGCGCTGCGTGGTGCAGCCGTACTGAGCCCGCCTCGACTCGGCGTCGTCGTACATCTTCCGCCAGGCGGCGTAATCCCGGACATGGTGCCGAACGGCGAGTGTGGCAGTCATCTGGTCCCCCTCCCAGGTGCGGGGGCTTGATGCCCCCGGTTGGCTCGTGACCGAACGTGCTGAGTCTATGACCAAGCGCCGTCGCTGATCTCTTCGGGTTCTTCCAGCAGTACCTCTATGACCAGCAGCCTGCCCACGTCGGCGCGGCGGCGCGCAGCACCGGCTTGTGCTAACCCAGTGACTGCGGCCATCACCGCTCCCGCGCTGACTCAGGGCTGTGCCCGCCAAGGCTGATGATGGCCACGCCGGCTCTGCCGGGCATGCCGGGGAACGATACCGTCCTATTACGGGCACAGGCGCCGGGGGCTGACAGACCGGGCAGGGACAGGCCCCTGCCCGGTCCGGGCGCGGGCTTCTGCGCGGTCAGTTCTCCGGTTCCGGGGATTGAGTCAGGGCGGCGAGGATCGCGCTCGGCTCGTCACCGGTAACCGCGACGATGGTGGAGCCAGGGCGGCGCACCTGGACGCGCAGCCCGCCGGGTTCGCGGTCAACGGTGACCTCGCTGCCGGGGTACCGTGCCTTCAGCCGCGTCTCGATCCGCTGCGCATCCCGGCGCTTCACGACGCCTCCGCTCGGGCGGGGGCGAACTGCTCCCAGCAGATCCCGCTGCCGCCGCAGCGGGCGCGCCAGCCTTCCCCAGTCCGCTGGTATCCGGTCGTCAGCGTCCGGATACCGGACAGGAGCCGCGCACCTTCTACCGTCGCCACGGTGGCCTGCCCTGTGCGCAGGTACGTTTCGGCGATCCGCACGGCGCGCGCACGGTCGTCGGTGATGCCGCGCCCGGTGCGGGCGGGGCCGCACGCGTCCCACAGCCAGACGATCACGACGCAACCGTGCGGGTGCGGGACGCGTGATGGTCGCGGACCAGCACGCGCAACTCTTGCGGGGTCCCTGAGGCGCGAAGGACTGCCTCCGGGTCGGCAAAGGGCACGGCCCGGGAGGGTGCAGGTGCTTCCGGGTGATGGGAAATGTCGTAGGCGGGTGCCCAGTCGGCCTGGAGCATGGCGTACTGGTCGCGTTCTTCAAGGGTCACGGGCGTGCTCCCGTTCCGGCGGCTACCTGCCCGGGGCCGGCAACGCCGGTCCCGGGCGCGCCCCGGGCCGTGTCCGGCATCCCGGGGCGCGCCCCGGGCCGTGTCCGGCATCCCGGGGCGCGCATGACAAGCGTGCGATGCGCGGCTTACTCTGCGCAGTAGACCAACGGCGCGCGTGTCCGGCAGCCCGCTACATGTGACAACCCCTTCTGGCATGTGAGGTGACGTGTCATGACGGCTTCCAAGAGTGACCCGGACCGCGCGCTGTTCGCCGACGAGCTGCGCGCGATGCGCAAGCATCGCGGGTGGACCCGTGATGAGCTGGGCGCACGGATCAATTTCAGCGGCTCGACCATCGGCAACATCGAGTCGGGGCTGCGCGCCCCGACCCGGGATCAGGCGCTGCTGCTGGATGAGGCGTTCGAGACGCCAGGGACCTTCCAGAGGCTGGAGGGACGCCTGCGGGGCGTCCCGTTCTCGTCCGGCTTCCGCCCCTTCCACCCGTTCGAGGCCGATGCCCGCACGCTACGGACGTTCGAGCACACCATAGTCCCTGGCCTGTTCCAGACCAGGGACTACGCGCGGGTGATGATGGAGGGGTACCCCGACACCACCGAACTGGAGGTCAGGGACCGGGTGGAGGGCCGGATGGCGCGGCAGGCGATCCTTACCCGGGAAGATCCTCCGCCGCCGCCGCGCGTATGGGCGGTGCTTGACCAGCAGGTCCTTTTCCGAGACATCGGCGGCCCCGCAGTGATGTTCGCCCAGATGGAACATCTGGCCGAACTGGCGCGGCGGCCAAGGATCAATATTCAGGTGATCCCGGCCGACCGTCCTCATCCGGGCCTTCTGGGAGCGTTCGTGCTGGCTGAGATGAGTGAGCCCCCGGCTATCCTGTACCTGGAGAACGCACTGGACGGGCAGACTGTCGAAGACCCGGGCGTGGCCGATGCTATGTCACTAATGTTCGATGCGCTCCGGATGGAGGCGCTAACCGGCAGCGCTTCCCTGAATCTGATTGAGGAAGCGGCACAGCGATGGAAGGAACAGACTCTCCCGTGACGTGGCGCAAGTCCACGTACAGCGGCGGCAACGGCGGCAACTGCGTCGAGGTCGGCCAGAACGCCGACTGCTTCTTGGTGCGCGACACCAAGGACCGGGCGGGGGCCATGCTGGCGTTCAGCGCGCAGGCATGGCGACGGTTCGCTGCCATGGTGAGGGACTCCGCCGAGGCCTGAAACCCACAAGCCGTACGCCCCGCCGCCCGTAAGGGCGGCGGGGCGTAGATGCTCGGGCTCGTGGTTCTTCGTCGGGTTGGGGGTCTCGGGGGTCTCGGGGGCGCGGCCCC
>NZ_JASIAL010000238.1:0-25148 GCF_030042015.1 Trebonia sp.
TGAGCTCGCGGCGCCGCCCTGTGAGCTCGCGGCGCTGCCGCGGGTGCTCGCGGCGGCGCCCGCCGGGGCGGGCGCGATCATGCCGGGAATGTCCGCGAGCCCCTGGACGCCGCCGCCGCGCGCGTCGCCTGACGCACGCGGCCGCACAGGCGCCGCCACGTCGGGCGGCCGGCCCAATGCCACCTCGGGGGCGGCTGCCTTCGACCCTGCGGCAGTCCCGGACGAAGCCGTCGCCGCCGGCTGGCCGGCGGGAAGGTTGCCGTTGTCCACGAAGCCCACGACCCCCTGCCCGGCGAGCGGGCTGGGGTAGGAGTGGGCGTTGACCGAGAAGTTGGGCAGCGAGTCCCCGCCGATCGTGTGCAGCACGCCGTCGGTGTAGCTGGTCACGACCTCGACGTGGCCGTTGAACAGCACCCAGTCCCCAGGCTGCGGCTGGTAGCCGTCACCGAGCGGGTGCCAGCGGTGATTGGCCTGCGCGTCCTGCAGGATCGAGATGATCGCGAGCGAATCGGGGTTGGGGTCGACCCGGACGTCGGCCCATTCATGCAGCGGCCACGGGTAGGTTGTCCCGCCGGTGACCCAGCTCTGCCTGCCCACCGCCTGCGCGCCGAGCTCCAGGGTCAGGCTGGCGAACGCCGCGCAGGACGGGCCGTGATCGGCGCCGTTCAGGCTGTCCTGTGCCCAGATCAGGGCCTCCATCTGCGCCGGCGTCTTGCTCTGCGCCAGCCGCAGGTAGTAGCTGGCCACATTGACGATAGCCGATCTCAGCGCGCCGTCACCGGAATCCGCGAGCCTGCCCGCCTGCTCGAGCGCAAGCAGGTGCACCGGCACGCTGGTCGGACTGGTCATCGTGGCGGCCGCTCCCGGTACGAAGCTCAAACCGGTGATCACGCCGCCGGCGGTCACGGTGACAAGCGCCGTCGCCTGCCGCCATGGCCTCCCGGCGGAATGCGCGGACACCACTTCCCACCTTTTTCTGTTTCAGTCCGGCAGGCTGTTCAAGATGGACTGGACTTGCGGGCTGCCCGGGTTGTCCGCGTTCTCGAACAACACGCCAGCCTGGGCCGCGATCTGCGCAGGGGCGCCGACCATCCACTGCTTGAACACGTCGCTGACCAGGGCAGCCTGCCCGGCGGGGCTGGTCACGGCCGCCGCGCAGATCGCCGGGAAGCCCTGCCGGGTGAGCAGCGCCGAGGAGCCGGTGTACTGCAGGCAGTTGGCCGGGCTGCTCTCAAGCCCGGGCTGCACGACGGGAGCGCCGGTGGAACTGGTGAGCGTGGCGCCGCCGATGATGTTGTTGATCGCCCGCGCCGCCACCTCCAGGCTGTCGGTCGGGCTGGCCGGGTTGTAGGGGTGGTGCAGGTTCAGTGACCAGGCGATGTCACCGCCCTGGCTGGGGGTGATCGGCTCCAGCCCCTTCCGGCCCGTCTGCGCGTCGCTGTAGCCCGGGTTGTCATCGCTGGTCAGCAGCGAGAAGACCCACAGGATCTGCCTGGTGCCCTTCGCGCACGCGAAGTTCACCTGGCTGGGCTCTGCTGCCACGTCCGGGTTCTGGCAGGCCACGGTGATCTCGTTCTGCACTTGGGTGACGCTGGCCGGCCACGCGGCGCTGCCCGCTGCCGAGATGACCGTGAGCACCGTGACCCCGGTCGCGACGGCCGCGGCGCAGATGGCGATCGCCCGCCAGTGCCCGAGCCACCGCGCCGCCCCGGTCGGCTTGGCCCGGCTGCGGCCGCGGGTGATGAGCGCCTGCCTCCGCTGGTCAGGCTCATCAAGCCCTGCGGCCTCCGCCACCCCGTCGTCCCCGTCGTAGTCTCCCGTCGCCCAGTACCAGTCAGCCGCCTCGTAAGCGCCTGCCGCCTCGTAAGCGCCTGCCGCAGAGCGGACACCTGTCCGCGCGAGGCCGCTTGTCCCCGTCCGCGACGACGGGCGCGAGGACGACGGGCGGGGGACGGAGCGGGACCGGCGAGTGCCGTCGGGTTCCTGAGCGCCGCGCACGCGGCCGGCGTCGGGATACTCGCCAGCGCGGTCCCCGGAGGCGGCGTACCGGGGCGAGAGCCGGCCGGACTGGCGCCTCAGTTCTGCGGCCCTGTTTTCCAGCTTCACGAGGCGTTCGTTATCTATATAGCTCAAATATTCGAATTGCTTCTTCATCATGCCCCCTAGTAGGCTGCCTGATGTTCCTGAAGTTGGTGATCTGGCGAACCGCTAGCCGGCCCGGCGGCGACGGAGAGGTCGTGACGATCCGTGCCCCCGCCGCGCAGTCGCGCCGTAAGCTGCCTCGTGGCTGCAGTGCAGCCCCGTCCGCATCGACGGTGACGAGGCCTGTGCCCCCGGGCAGCGTGCCTCCCGGACGGCCCATGCCACCGGGCGGGCACCCGCCGGTGGCCGCGGCGCAGGGAAGGAGGCGCCGCGGAACACCTGGCAGAGTTTTCCCATACGGGCAGGACTCATGAACATCATTAGAACATGTGTCCTAGGGAACTGCAACCATATTCGGGGAGCCGAATTTATTACAGGTAGCTCTGAGTGGAAGGTTACGAATGTGGTCGCTTACTTGCGCTGTCCGGGCAAGCTGGGCGACTTAGGACCCGGGACGCAGCTCCTGTGTCCGGCTTTGTCACCTTTTGTCCATGCCGCTTGGGTCCTATGTTGGCCCGGACTCGGTCACGGCACCGTCCCGCTACCAAGCACCCCGGCGTAGACGCCGAAGGCCGCGCCGTTGGCCGGACTCACCGCTCGTAGACACCGGTCAGCCGGCCGCGGGCGAGCACGGGGCCGGCGACCCCCGCGAGCAGCGCGCGCGGCCTGGCCTGCTCCGCGGCCGCGGAGCCCGCCGCCGGCGCGCCCAGGGCGAACAGCTGGAAGACGTAGCGGTGCGGCCCGTGCCCCGCGATCGGCTCCGGTCCCAGGTAGCCGCGGCTCATCCCGGACCGCAGCACCCGCACCCCGTCGGCAGGCGAGCGCGCCGACAGGGCGCCCGCCGGCAGCGCCAGGACGTCCGGCGCGATCAGCGCCACGCAGTGCACGAACGGCGCGCCCATGGGGACGTCGATGTCCTCGATGACAAGCAGCAGCTCGGCGGTGCCCTGCGGCGCCTGGCTCCACGCGAGCGGCGGCGACAGGTTCAGGCCCCCTGCCCTCCTGCCCGCGTGCGCGATCGGGATCGCGGCCTCCTCTCCGAACGCCTCGCTGGTCAGCGCCAGCGTCTGCGGCCCGCTGAGACCGGGCAGGTTCCAGGCCAGGTGAGTCTCGCCAGCCCGCCGTTTCTTCAGCAGCGTGCCCACAACGCCGATCGCGTCTCCTCCGCAGGTATGCGAACCGCCTATGGGTCCGCAAGATCCGATTATCCCGAACGCTCCCGGCCGGCTCCCTTGCCTTCCGCTCTGCCGCGGCGCGCGTGGCACCATGGTGCGGTGAACATCCGATGGCTTGCCGGATACCAGGCGCAGGGGGAGACCGAGACCGCGGACGTCGAGCGGATGCGGCGGCTGGCCGCGGCCGAGCCGGACCCGTGGCTGCGGTCGCTGCCGCTGCACTTCACCGCGTCGGCCCTGGTCGTGCACCCCGACAGCGGTCGGGTGCTGCTGCGCTGGCATCAGCGCCAGCAGATGTGGCTGCAGGTCGGCGGGCACGGCGACCCGGGGGAGAGCGACCCGCTGCGGATCGCGCTGCGCGAGGCACGGGAGGAGACAGGACTGGCCGACCTGGCGCCGTGGCCGGACGCGAACGTCAGGCACGCCGTGGTGTGCAGCGTGCCGGCCGGCCGGGGCGAGCCCGCGCACGAGCACGCGGACCTGCGGTATTTCATGGCCACGGGCAATCCGGCGGCGGCGCGCCCGGAGAACGAGGACGCGCCGCTGCGCTGGCTCACCATCGCCGAGGCGCGTGCCCTGGTCGGGACCAACAACCTCAGCCGCACCCTCGACCGCGTGGCGAGGCTGCTGCCGGACGCGGCGCCCGGCGGCCAACGTGACGTACCTCTCGCTTAAGATCTCGCTAACGTGGTAAGTGATTGACTCACTTACCCATATATTCACCTGCGTGTCCGGTAAGCGCAGTGCCCACGAGCGGTTCGGTGAGGTGATCGCCGCCGCGGTGCGCGTGTTCACCGCGGACGGCTACCGGGCCGCCCGGATGAGCGATGTCGCCCGCGCGGCCGGCCTGTCCGAGGCGGCCATCTACCGGTACGTGGAGAGCAAGGAAGGCCTGTTCGTGCTGGCCATCCGGCATGCCCTGCTGCTGGAGGACATTCCCGCCGGCGCTGAGTTCCCGCTGAAGCCGCCGCCGCTTGAGCAGACGATCACGCAGGTCAGGCAGTTCGTGGCCGCGGCGGTACCGTTCGGTTCGCTCGCCGCGGCGCTGCGCGGCGCCGAACCCGACGACCCAGCCGCTGAGCTCGAGGCGGTCATGCGCGAGCTGTTCGCCCTTGAGTCGCAGACCAGGGAGGCGGCGGACATGATCGAGCGTTCGGCGCGCGAACTGCCCGAGCTCGCCGACCTGCTGAACACCGGGCTGCGCCGGCCAGTGCTCGGGGCGCTGACAAGCTACCTGGAAACCCGCGCCGTGGCCGGCGCGCTGCGCGCCACGCCCGACACGGCGGCGACCGCGCGGCTGGTGCTCGAGACGCTGACCTGGTTCGCGCGGCACCGGCACTCAGACCCGTACGGCGCGGCGATCTCCGACGGCCTGGCCGAAGAGACCGCCGTCGACGCGCTCGTGCACGCACTAGTTCCGGCGAAGTTCCTCGGAGGAGGGCAATGACCCAGACGTTGGCGGATCCTGTGCCGCTGCAGGCGGAGCACCGGCCCGCGATCGAGGTCCGTGGCCTGCGGATGAGCTACGGTGCCCGGCAGGTGCTGTGCGGCGTTGACTTCGAGGTCCGTACCGGTGAGGTCTTCTGCCTGCTCGGCCCGAACGGCGCGGGCAAGACCACCACCGTCGAGATCCTCGAGGGCTTCAGGCAGCGCACCGGCGGCAGCGTCCGGGTGCTCGGCCTCGACCCGGCGGATCAGCGGTCAAGGCTGCGCGAGCGTCTCGGGATCGTGCTGCAGGAATGTGGCTTCCCGAGGCAGGCTCGGGTCGGCGAGCTCGTCAACATCTGGCGCGCGTACTACCCGGCGCCGCGCCCGCTTGAGGAGCTGCTGTCCGTGGTCGAGCTGACGGCCGACAGGGACTGCCAGGTACGGCGCCTTTCTGGCGGGCAGCGCCGCCGGCTGGACTTCGCGCTCGCCCTGGCCGGCGACCCCGACCTGGTCTTCCTCGACGAGCCGACGACCGGGTTCGATCCGGAGTCCCGGCGCCGGTGCTGGGCGGCGATCGAGAAGCTGCGCTCGCTTGGCAAGACGATCGTGCTGACCACCCACTACCTGGACGAAGCCGAACGGCTCGCCGACCGGGTGGCGATCCTGCAGGACGGGCGGGTCCAGACGGTCGGCTCGGTCCGCCAGGTCGCCAGGCAGGCGGGCGTGCCCACCACGATCTCCTTTACTGCGCCGGGCCCGCTCCGCCGCGGCAGCGTCGCGCCGCCCGGCCGCCTCGACGTCACGGTCTGCGGCGAGGTCGCGGTCTGCCGCACGGCGAACGCGGCGGTCGCGCTCCGCGAGCTGCTCGCCTGGGCAGCCGAGCACGACCTCGGTGAGCTGGACGACCTCGCCGTGGAAACCCCCACGCTCGAGGACGCCTACCTCAGGATCGTCAACGGAGGTGCCCGCTGACCAGGACCGTGCGCCTCGCCGTCCGGCAGGCGCTGCTCGAGCAGCGCTCCTTCTGGCGCAGCGCCGAGTACGCGCTTTTCACGTTCGCGCTGCCGCTCGCGCTGCTGCTGCTGATCGGGTCGACGACGGCGGGCGGCTTGCTGCCTGGAACGCAGGTCAAGGCGCAGATGATCTTCGTGCCGTCGATCCTCGCGTTCGGCGTGATCGTGGCGGCGTACGTGAACCTCGGCGCCAAGCTCGCCACGCTGCGCCATGACGGCGTGCTGAAGCGGATCCGCACCACGCCGCTGCCGGCGGGCGCCTACCTGACGGGCGTGTTCGCCAGCACGGCCGCGACCACGCTGGCGATCACCGCGTGCACGGGGGTGATCGGCTGGCTCGCGTTCGGCGCGGCGCCTCGGCCGGCCGGCCTGGCCGAGATCGCCGGCGGGCTGGCACTCGGGGTCGTGTGCTTCGGGTCGCTCGGCCTCGCGCTCAGCTCGGTCGCGCGCAGCGCCGAGTCAGCCTCTCCGATCGCCAACGCGAGCTACCTGCCGGTGGCGATCATGTCGGGGATCTTCGACCCGACGTTCAGCGTGCCGCGCTGGCTGTCGGTCGCGGTCGGGCTGCTCCCGGTCCGCGCCCTCGCCCAGATCCTGCAGCAGGGCTACACCCCGGTCGAGCGCGCGCCGCTGAGCGACCTGCTGGTCCTGCTCTGCTGGGCTGCCGTCGGCTGCGCGCTCGCCGCCTGGCGCTTTCGGTGGCACTGACGTGGCAGCGCGTAAACTGATTGCCGTCAGGGTGACGCTCCGTGCACGACTCTCCGGACTGTCCAGGAAGCCGCTCACGCTACGTCACAGAATGTTAACGAAGTTGCTGATTTGGCGTTGCACGGTTACTTTGCTGTAAATTCTGTGGTCGATGGCCCCCACGGCTGGAAGGTCTGGCCCCCCCTCCGGCGATCACGGACGCCGCGGGCCGTCAAGCCGAAACTAGACAAACGCATCCTGACATGCAAATATCGCGGTGATTCCGTGGAGGATCACGGCCATCTGTCCGGCTGTGATTGATGGCAAGTTGTGACATTTTCGCGGGATGATCGATGCAACCAGAACTTACGCTGCGGTCAACTAAATCACCGGCAGCTATCCGGGCAGTCCACGCCAGGCCGGCCGGATGGACCGGCTGACGGACTGTGACCGGCACCCGGGCACCGTGATCCAGTGCCCGGGCGGCTGTCGCGGTCTGGTGACCGCGGAACTGCGACAAACAGAAGGGCGACACACGATGATCCGACTCCGGACTGACGGCGCCAACAGCGCGAGCAGGGAGGGCTGACGATGAGAAAGCGGATCGTCTGCTCGCTCGCTCTGGTGGCGGCGGGCTTGACCGCGCTTGCTGCGTGCAGCAGCAGTAGCAGTAGCAGCAGCAGCACCACGAGCACGACCAGCCCGAGCCCCACCTCCACCTCCAGCGCCGCCGCCGCGCTGCCCGGCCAGTACGGCAGCGTGCCTGCGGAGGCCACTGGCACCCAGACCGCGGGCACGATCACGGTCGCCGCGCCGCCGAACTCGGCGCCGACCTGGATCCTGCCGATCGTCACGGGCGCCGCCAACTCGGTCTACACGGTCCCCGAGTTCGACTACCAGATGTACCGGCCGCTGTACTGGCTGGTCAACGGCGTGCAGCCGAAGGAAACGCCGGCCATGTCGCTCGCCAACGACCCCGTGTGGTCCAACGGCGACAAGACCGTCACGTTCACGCTGAAGTCCAACTACAAGTGGTCAAACGGCGACCCGGTCACCTCGCAGGACGTGCTGTTCTGGTGGTACCTGATGAAGGCCGCCATCAAGGAGAGCCCGGCGAACTGGGCGTACTACACCCCCGGCCTCGGCATCCCTGACCAGGTCAAGAGCATCAGCGCGCCGAACGCGTCCACGGTCGTGATGAACCTGACCGCGGCGGTGAACCCGACCTGGTTCTGGGAGGACTCCCTCGGCGCCATCCAGCCGATGCCCTCGCAGTCCTGGGACATCGACGCCACCGGCGGCAAGGCGATCACCGACTGGGCCACCAACCCGGCGGACGCCACGAAGATCTACAACTACCTCTCGGACCAGGCCAAGTCGCTGTCGACCTACGCGACCAACCCGCTGTGGCAGGTCGTTGACGGCCCGTACAAGCTGTCCTCCTTCACGACCAGCACCGGCGCCTTCACGATGGTCCCGAACACGAGCTACGGCGGCCCGGGCGCGACGACCGAGTCCACCTGGGAGTCGGTGCCCTTCACCTCCGACGCCGCCGAGTTCAACGCGGTCAAGGCGGGCAGCATCGACATCGGGTACGTGCCGCTGACCGACCTGCCCCAGGCGAGCAGCCTCACGTCCAGCTACAACGAGTTCGGCTACGGCGACTTCGGCTGGTCGTATGTCGCGTACAACTTCAAGGACACGACCGACGACTTCAACAACATCATCGACAAGCTCTACATCAGGCAGGCCCTCGCCCACCTGGAGGACGAGGCCGGCTACATCCACGCGTTCTTCTACGGCGCCGGCGCCGAGGGCTTCGGCCCTGTGCCGGCGATCCCGGAGAGCCCCTTCACGCCGTCGAACGCGCTGACCGACCCGTACCCGTTCAGCACGGCTGACGCCGCGGCCATCCTGAAGGCCAACGGCTGGAGCGTGGTGCCGAACGGCACCGACACCTGCATCAAGCCAGGCACAGGCGCCGGCGAGTGCGGCGCGGGCATCGCGGCCGGCCAGAAGCTGGAGTGGGGCGTCATCTACAACACCAGCCCGGCGGTCATCGGCGAGCAGGTGCAGGACTGGGCGTCCCAGGCTCGCACGGTTGGCATCACGATGAACCTGTCGTCGAGCAACTTCGACTACATGATCGTCAACTACAACGACCCGTCCTCGCCCAAGACGATCGACAAGTGGGCGATGGAGGACTTCGGCGGGTTCACCGACTCCACCTACCCGACCACGTTCGGCGTGTTCAACTCGACCGGTTCGAGCAACCTCGGCGGGTACGCCGACCCGGAGGCCGACAAGCTCATCACCGCGTCGATTTCCAGCTCCAACCCGGACGCGGTGACCGCCGAGGCATCGTACCTGACGACGCAGCAGCCCGGCCTGTTCCAGCCAGGTCCGGACGACGCGTTCGGGACGGCGGCCATCCTGGTCTGGAAGAAGGACATATCCGGGACACCGGAATCCTTCCAGGACCTTACGCAAGCGAGCTGGACTCCCGAATACTGGTTCCTAACGTCGTAACCGCGACGCTCCCGCTCTCGACCGCCCCGGCAGCCGGCGCCCAGCCGGCGGCCGGGGCGCCGGGGTGCCCGAGGGCTCCGGAGCGCGACGCGCGATTTACTCCGGGCATGAAGGGTCATCACAAGTGATCGGCTACATCCTCCGCCGGATCGGCACCTCGATCATCATCTTGGTCGGCGTGTCCATCTTCATCTTCGCGCTGCTGCACGCGATCTACCCCTCGCCGGCCCTCGACGTGCTCGGCGCGCGGGCCAACACCGCGCTGGTCACCGCGTGGAACAAGCAGAACGGGTTCGACCAACCCTGGATCGTGCAGTACCTGCGGTACGTGGGCAACCTGCTCAGGGGGAACCTGGGCTGGTCTTACAAGCTGAACCAGAGCGTCGCCTCGCTGTTCGCCGAGGTCTGGCAGCGCAGCGCCTACCTGTCGGGCGCGTCGCTGGTGCTGTCGGTCGTGATCGCGATCCCGCTCGGGGTGTACCAGGCCGTCCGCCGCAACACGATCGGCGACTACACGGCGACGAGCCTGGCGTTCATCGTGTACGCGATGCCTGTCTTCTTCCTCGGCCTGATCCTCATCAACGTGTTCGCCCTCGACCTGCACTGGTTCGGCTTCGAGGCAAGCCAGTCCAACTCGCTGATATCGATCATCCTCGACGTGCACGACATGACACTGCCGATCGTGACCCTGACCCTGCTCACGATCGCCTCATACTCCAGGTACATGCGCTCCTCGGCGATGGACGTGCTGGCGCAGGACTACATTCGGGTCGCCAGGGCCAAGGGCCTGCCGGAGCGGCTGGTGCTGATGCGCCACCTGCTCCGCAACGCCTCCCTGCCGATGGTGACCCTGATCGGCCTGTCCATCCCCTACCTGCTGGCCGGCAACCTGATCACCGAGACGCTGTTCAACTACCGCGGGCTTGGCCTGCTGTTCTATACCGCGCTCGGCAACGTGGACTACAACGTGCTCCTCGCCTACACCCTTATCGGCGCGGTGCTCACGATCATTGGCAACCTTGTCGCGGACATCGCCCTCACCGTGGCGGACCCGCGGATCCGGCTCGCCTGACGGCCCCGGGTAACGATCGAGAGGATGGCTGGCAATGACAACCACAGCCGGTTCCCTCCCACCGCTTGACATAACCCGCGCGCCAGAAGGCGGCGAGGTCGGCCCCGTCCAGAGCGGCTGGCGGCTGGCGGTACGCGAGTTCGCGCAGAACAAGCTGGCCGTGCTCGGCCTGGCCATCCTGCTGTTCTTCGTGCTGTTCAGCTTCATCGGCCCGTACTTCTACCACGGCAACTACCTCACCTCGAACCTGATAGACACGAACCTGCCACCCGGTGCAGGGCACCCGCTCGGCACAAGTAACCAGGGCTACGACGAGCTGGCCCTGCTGATGAACGGCGGCCAGGCGGCGCTCGAGGTCGGGTTCTTCTCCGCCGCGATCGCGATCTCGTGGGGGGCGCTGTGGGGCGCGGTCTCCGGGCTGGCCGGCGGGATGGTGGACGCCGTCCTGATGCGGATCGTGGACGTGTTCCTGTCGATCCCGTTCCTGTTCATCGTGCTGATCGTCGCGGTCAGGTACGGCGCCTCGGTCCTGTCGCTGTCCTTGCTCATCGGCGCGTTCAGCTGGCTGGTGCCCGCCCGGCTGGTGCGCGGGGAGGTGCTCACCCTCAAGACACGGGACTTCGTGTCCGCCGCCCGGGTGGCCGGCTCCGGCCAGAGTCGGCTGATCGGCAGGCACCTGCTGCCCAACGCGTTCGGCGTGATGATCGTCAACGTCACCTTCCAGGTGGCCGACGCCATCCTCGCCATCGCCGCGCTCGGCTTCCTCGGCTTCGGCCTGCACTGGCCGAACCAGGACTGGGGCGACCTGCTGTCCAATGGCGTCACCTACATCCAGGACGGATACTGGTGGCAGGTCTACCCGGTCGGAGCGTGCATCGTGCTTGTGGTCATGGCCTGCAACCTGATCGGCGACGCGCTGCGCGACTCGCTGGACGTCCGCCTGCGGCGCCGCTAGGCCGCTGTCACGACCGCGCGCTGCCCAGAGCCCTGAATCCGAGAGGTAACCAACCGCAATGGCACCCGTCCTTGAGATCGAGGACCTGACCACCCACATCAAGCTCACCAGGTCCGTGGTCCAGGCCGTCGGCAACGTGAGCCTGCACGTCGACCCCGGGGAGACACTCGGCATCGTCGGCGAGTCGGGCTGCGGCAAGTCGATGACCGGCCTGTCCATCATGCGCCTGCTGCCGCCCGGCGGCTCGATCGTGAGCGGCTCGGTCAAGCTGGGCGGTCGCGACCTCGTCGGCCTCAAGCCCGAGGAGATGCGCAAGATCCGCGGCAACGAGATCGCGATGATCTTCCAGGACCCGCTGACCTCGCTGGACCCGACGAAGACGATCGGCTACCAGGTGGCCGAGCCGGTCCGGCTGCACCGCGGCGTGTCCACGGCCGAGGCCCGGGACCGAGCGGTGGAGGTGCTGTCCCTGGTCGGCCTGCCGCGGCCGCAGGAGCGGCTCGGCGACTACCCGCACCAGCTGTCCGGCGGGCTGCGCCAGCGCGTCATGATCGCGATGGCGCTGGCGTGCGAGCCCCAGCTGCTCATCGCCGACGAGCCCACGACCGCGCTTGACGTGACCATCCAGGCCCAGATCCTCGAGCTGCTGCGGGACCTGAAAGACCGGCTCGGCATGGCCATGCTGCTGATCACCCACGACATGGGCGTCATCGCCGGGCACGCGGACCGGGTGAACGTGATGTACGCGGGCCGCGTGGTGGAGACCGCGCACGTCAACGAGCTGTTCGCCCGGATGCACCACCCCTACACCCAGGCCCTGCTCGCGTCGATCCCCCAGCTCAGCCAGGACAGCAGGAAGGCGCTGCACGCGATCCCCGGCCTGCCGCCTGACCTGGCCGACCTGCCCAAGGGCTGCCGGTTCGCGCCGCGGTGCCCGCGGGCCACCGACCAGTGCCGGCAGGATGAGCCGCCGCTCACCGGGGAGACCACCGCCCACCTGTTCGCCTGCTGGCACCCGGTAGACGGGCCGCTGACCCTCCAGCTGATCGGAGCGGGCGGCCCTGACGCGGAAAGCATCGGCCTCGCCGAGCCCGCGGCGGAGCCGGACTTCGCCGACGACGTGCCGATCGTGGTCCCCGCGGACGCCGATGGCGCGCACGCTCCTTCCGGTGGGGTACCGGTGCTTGCGGTCACCGAGCCCGCCGTGGCGGCGGGCGCCCAGGACGGCGCCCTGCTGGAGCTGCGCAACCTGGTCAAGGAGTTCCCCGTCACGTCGGGCGCGATCTTGCAGCGGAAGGTGGGCGTCGTCCACGCGGTGTCGGACGTGTCGTTCTCCGTCGCCGCTGGCACCACGTTCGGCCTGGTAGGGGAGTCCGGCTGCGGCAAGACGACGATCGGCAAGATGATCGTGGCCCTGGAAAGGCCGAATTCCGGCACGATCACGCTCGGTGACTTGGACGTGACCAGGCTGCATGGCGCGGAACTGCGCCGCAAGCGGCGTGACCTGCAGCTGATGTTCCAGGATCCGCACTCCTCGCTGGACCCGAGGATGCGGGTCGGCGCGATCATCGGCGAGCCGCTGGCCATTCAGCATCTCGGCAACAGGCGGGCGCAGCGGGACCGGGTCTTCGAGCTGCTCGGCGAGGTGGGGCTCGCGCGCAACGCGGTCGAGCGCTACCCGCACGAGTTCTCCGGCGGCCAGCGGCAGCGCATCGGCCTGGCCCGGGCGCTGACCATGCAGCCGCGGCTGATCGTCGCCGACGAGCCGGTCAGCGCGCTCGACGTGTCCATCCGGGCGCAGGTGCTCAACCTGATGAAGCGGCTCCAGGCCGGGCACGGGGTGACCTTCGTGGTGATCTCGCACGACCTCTCCGTGGTCAAGTACATGGCTGACCGCATCGGCGTCATGTACCTGGGCAAGATGGTCGAGCTAGGCTCAGCGGCCGACATTTACGAGCGCGCCGCCCACCCGTACACGGCCGGGCTCATCGCCACGATCCCCGTGCCCGACCCGCGCGCCGAGCGCGGCAAGGCGGCGGGCATCAAGGGCGAGCTGCCAAGCCCGGTGAACCCGCCGTCCGGGTGCCGGTTCCGCACCAGGTGCCCGTTCGCCCAGGAGCAGTGCGCGGCGGAGGAGCCCAAGCTGCGGTCGTTCGGGCCCGGGCACGTGGCGGCCTGTCACTTCCCGCTGCACACCCCGGCCAGGGAGGAGGCGGACGCCGTCGTCAAGGCGACCACCAGCCTGTGACGGATGCGGCTCTGGGTGTGCGGGGAGTCCGTCCCTGATACAAAGGTCTCATGACCGATGACACGCTAGCCGACCGGCTTGCCATCAGGGACGTGGTCGAGTCCTG
Organism: Trebonia sp.; assembly: GCF_030042015.1. Taxonomy (GTDB): domain Bacteria; phylum Actinomycetota; class Actinomycetes; order Streptosporangiales; family Streptosporangiaceae; genus Trebonia. The sequence continues at coordinate 13,356 of NZ_JASIAL010000238.1, forward strand.
GGCTATCGCCAGGGACTCCGCGGACTGGGACAGGTTCCGCGCGCAGTGGCACGACGACGGCTACATGATGGCGACCTGGTTCCAGGGGCCCAGGGACGACTTCATCCGGGTCAGCCAGGAAGGCTACGCCAACGGCGTCAACATCCTGCACTACACCGGCGCCAGCCAGTCGACGGTGGTCGGGACGAGGGCCATCTCGCAGACGCGGATGACGATCATGCAGCGGGGCGAGGTGCACGGCGTGCTCTGCGACGTGACGTGCATCGGCCGGTTCTATGACTTCTTCGACAAGCGTGACCGCCGGTGGGGCATCGTCCTGCGCCAGCCGATCTACGAAAAGGACCGCCTGGACCCGGTGCGGCCGGGGGCCGTGCCCGAACTCGACCCCGAGCTGCTCGAGCGGTTCCCCGAGGGCTACAGGTACCTGGCCTACCTGCAGGTTCAGGCCGGGTACCCGGTCAAGCCGGACATGCCGGGGCTGCGCGGTCCCGAGGTGGAGGCGCTGTACGAGCGCGGCGCGGCGTGGCTGGCCGGCGAGCCGGTCGCGCCCTAGCTCACGAGGCCTGCTCTTCCCCGCAGGGCGGCGGACAGGAGCGGGCGTCGTAATCGGCCCGGGCCTCCTCGATCTCGCCGATGTGCGCGTCGGCCCAGGCCACCAGCTGCCCGATCGTCTGCAGCAGCGTCTCGCCGAGCGGGGTGAGCTGGTAGTCGACGCGCGGCGGGACCGCGGCGTGCAGGGTCCTGGAAACGATGCCGTCGCGTTCCAGGCCGCGCAAGGTGACGGTAAGCATGCGCGCGGTGATGCCGTCGATCCCCCTGTGCAGTTCGCTGAACCTCCGTGGTCCCCCGCCGAGCCGGTCAACGACGTAGATGGACCATTTGTCGCCGATCCGGTCGAGCACCGACCGGACGCGGCAAGAGTCGGCGGCGGCTTCCGCCGTTTCGCTGCGTGTCGCCGTCATGTAATTAACATTACGCGTTCTCGTGGCCCGAGAACAGTGCTTGACACATCAACCATTTCACGGTTACTCTTGGGAACTAACGCACTTCAGCGTAGCAGATGCAGCCCTTTTCCCTGGAGGCTCTATGAGCACGACTGCCGTGAATATCCCCGGCTACGTCGCCGGCACCTGGGCGGTCGACCCGGTTCACTCCGAGGTCTCGTTCGTGGTACGGCACATGATGGTCAGCAAGGTCCGCGGCCGCTTCGACAAGTTCGAGGGCACGTTCGTCACCGCCGAAGACCCGCTGAAGTCATCCGTCACCGCGTCGGTCGACCTCTCCTCGGTCAACACCGGCCAGGAGCAGCGCGACGCGCACATCCGCAGCGCGGACTTCTTCCACGTGGACGAGCACCCGACGATGCAGTTCGCCTCCACCGGCCTGCGCGCCGACGGTGACAACTTCCTGCTCGACGGCGACCTCACCCTCAGGGGCGTGACCAAGCCCGTGACGTTCAAGCTCGAGGTCAGCGGCTTCGGGCCGGACGCCTACGGCGGCACGCGCGCCGGGTTCTCGGCGACCACCGAGATCAACCGGATGGAGTTTGGCGTCGCCTTCAACGGTCCCATCCCCGGCGTGCCCGGCGGCGTGGCCGTCAGCGAGAAGGTCACGATCAACCTCGAGGTCGAGGGCGTGCTGCAGTCCTGAGCCACCACCCCAGGCCGGCGGCGGGTCCCTTCGGGGGGAGTGGCCCGCGCCGACGGCCGATGCGAGCGCGGCGCGCCCGGTCCTGGCGCGCCGCGCTCGCGCGTCTACCCGCTACTTCGGCGGGTGCTTCGTGAGGTAGTCGATATACATCGGGCGCAGCGCGTCGGCGATCTCGTTTTCGCCAGAACCAATCGCGTCGGAGATCAACGAGGACACCTTGGTGAGGTCGGCGCCGGCCTCGCGGGCATCTCCGGCGAGCTCCTCGGCCGCGGGGATCGCGCGCAGCAGTTCCCACAAGAACCCGATGTCGGCATGATGCACCGCCCGCCGCACGGCCATGTCGTGCAGCTCGCGGGAGGAAAGCGTGTCAAGGTTGGTCTCGGTAGCCACGCATGGACTTTACCGTCACGCGGGATCGCGGTGACACCCCCGCCGTCGTCCGCCAGCGCACCGCCAGCGCCGGACCGCTAGCGCCGGACCGCGCGCAGCGCCGACGTGACGATCGGCACGGTGAACTCACCATCGGCCGTCTCCGGACGTTCCGACAGGTAGGCGGTGACCGCGGCGAGCAGCTCGTCCCGCCCGGCCGGGTCCATGACAAGCAGCCGGGAGTGAGTCGCGATCGTGGCGACCATGGACTGCGCCGTGCGCCGCTGGCCGTTCGGGAACTCGGCGCGGTCGGCCGGCGTGAACAGGGCCGGCGCGACATGGTCCAGGTCGTAGTCGAACGCCTCGGCCCGCCGCGCCGACAGCGTGGGGCTCGCCGTGCCCTTGGCGACGGCCTGCAGCCCGGCCACCCAGTCCACCCGGTCGTCGTCGCTGTTCCACAGCCCGGCGAGGACACCGCCTGCAACGAGGACCCGCGCGATCTCCGGCAGCGCCACGTCCATGTCGAACCAGTGCATCGCCTGCCCGCACAGCACCGCGTCCGCGCTGCCGTCGGCCAGCGGGAGGGCCTCCGCGCTGCCCGGCAGGGCGCGGACCTCGGGCAGCTGGCGGCGCAGTTCGGCGAGCATCGCCTGGTCGGGATCCACGGCGGTCACGTCAGCGCCAAGCCGCGTCAGCAGGGCCGTGAGCTTGCCGGTGCCGGCGCCGAGGTCAACGACCCGCAGCAGGGACAGGTCAGCCCCGGGTGCCCCGGGCGCCCCGGCCGGGGCCAGGCACCAGCGCACCGCCGCCTCGGGGTAGTCGGGCCTGTGCTCGGCGTAGGCCTGCGCGACCGCCCCGAAGGAGGCACCGCGGCGCAGTCTTTCGTCCTCATCCACGCGTTTCACCCTACTGTGGCCCCCGGGCCACCCGCTGCCCGGGCAGCCACCGCCCGGCCCGCAGCACCCGCCGCACCGCCAGCCGCTCGTCGGTGACCACGAGGTCCGCGGCCATCCCCGGCGCGAGCCTGCCCCGGTCCGCCGCCCCGAGCACCCGGGCCGGCGCCTCCGTCGCGGCGCGCACCGCGTCGGCCAGCGGCACCCCCGCGGCGCGGGCCGTCGCCACGACGCCGAGCAGGCTGCTCGTCCCTCCCGCGAGCGCACCGCCCGCGCGCTGCCCGCCGGGACAGGTCCGCGCCACCCCGTCCGCCACCCAGACCCGCAGCGGCCCGAGCTGGTAGCTCCCGTCCGGCATTCCGGCGGCCGCGGTCGCGTCGCTCACCAGCACCACCCGCCCGGGCGCGGCCGCCGCGAACACCAGCCGGGTGAACCCCGGGTCCACGTGCACCCCGTCCGCGATCAGCTCAACGCTCGCCTCGTCGCGCGCCGCGGCCGCCAGCGCCGCCGCGACCGGCCCCGCGGCCCGGTGGTGCAGCGGCGGCATCGCGTTCCCCAGGTGGGTGACGAGCCCGGACCCCAGGCAGCCGGACAGTGCCGCGGCCATCGTCGGGTAGTCCGCGTCCGTGTGGCCGAACGCCACCACCACCCCGGCCGCGCGCAGCAGTCCGGCGACCACAGCCGCCCCGGCTCGTTCGGGAGCCATGGTCACGATCTTGATCGCGCCTCCGGCAGCGGCGAGCAGGCCCTGAGCCAGCGCCGGGTCGGGGTCGCGCAGCAGCGCCTGGGAGTGCGCGCCGCGCCGCGCGGGGGCCAGGAACGGCCCTTCCAGGTGGATGCCAAGCAGGTGCCCGCCGGCGACCAGCGGCGCCAGCGTGCGCACCTGCCGCAGCAGGTCCGGCGGCGCGGCGGTCACGAGGCTGGCGACGACTCCCGTGGCGCCGGCCGACGCGTGGTAGGCGGCAGCCGCCAGCGCCTCGTCGGCATCGACCGTCGCGAAGCTGTTCCCGCCGCCGCCGTGACAGTGAATGTCGACAAGCCCGGGCAGGATGACGTCGGACGACGGCCGGGGGCCGGCACCGCGCCCGGTCGCCGGGGGCCGCCCCACATGCGTGATCACGCCCGCCTCTACGGTCACCACGCCATCGGAAAACCCAGCCGTAGGTATTGCGCCGCGAATCTGCATCCTCTAAGGATGACTTGTCACCATCTCGCGCAAGAACTGCTCATTCGTGAGGAGCCGCACATGTTCAAGGGAACTCGCCGCACCGTCGCCGCGATCGCCGCGGTGCTTGGCCTCGGTACCGGGTCGGCGGTGTGGGCCGTGTCCGCCGCGTCCGCCTCGCCCGCCGCGTCCGCCTCGTCCGCCGTCCCGGAGTGCACGAGCAGCCAGCTGGCCGTCTGGGTGTACAACAACCCGGGCGGCGGGGCCGCCGGGTCGTTCGACCTGCCGATCGGGTTCACGAACATCAGCAGCCGCCCGTGCTACCTGGTCGGCTGGCCGGGCGTCTCCGCGACGAACTCGGCGGGCACCCAGCTCGGCAGCGCCGCCGCCCGCGACGCCACCGAGCCGCGCAAGGTCGTGACGCTGGCGCCCGATGCCACCGCCAACGCCGACCTGAAGGTCACCGACGTCCTCAACTTCACGGCCAGCGCCTGCAAGCCGACCACGGCGGCGTTGCTCAAGGTCTTCCCGCCGGACCAGAAGAGGGCGCTGACCGCGTTCTTCAGCTGGACGGTGTGCGCCAAGAAGGGCCCCGTTTACCTGTTCGTCCAGCGCATCAGGGCGGGCGCCCCCAACCCGGACGAGTAACCCACCGCGATCGCAACCGATTCCCCGGCAGTGGCGTCCTGGGAGCATGCAAGGTTCCCGTCCAGGGAGCCGGGCGGAAACAGGTCCCGCTCAACGCCGAGGAGTCACAATGTTCAAGGGATCTCGTCGCACGATCGCCGCGGTCGCGGCAGCGGTGGGGCTGGGCATCGGATCGGCCGTCTGGGCCACGTCGGCCGCGTCGGCGGCGCCGTCCGCGGCGGCCGGGTCCGCGGCCACGGCTGCCGTCCCTGAGTGCACCAGCGCCGACCTCGCGGTCTGGGTCGACGCCACGATAGGCAACGCGGCCGCCGGGTCCGTCTACCTGCCCCTCGAATTCACCAACATCAGCAGCCACACGTGTTTCCTGGTCGGCTGGCCAGGCGTCTTCGCCACCACGATGCAGGGCAAGGTGCTCGGCAGCGGGGCCGCGCGCGAGCCCACCCCGGCACGGACCTTCGTCGACGTCGCGCCGGGCGGCACCGCGCACGCCATCCTGCGTTACGTCGACGTGCAGATCGACCACACCGCCGCCTGCAAGCAGACCTCCGCCTCGTTGCTTTCTGTCTACCCGCCCGACCAGACCGCTGCCCGGATCGCGTTCTTCAGCCTGCCCGTTTGCACGGTGCCGGGACGCGTCTACCTGCGGATCTACCGTATCGAGGCAGGGTTGACCGGGCTGTGAGCCCGGGTACCCGCCGCACCAGACCAGCGCCCGGGTCACGTTCTTCTCGCTGCCGGTCTGCACGGCCAAGAACCACAACGACCTGCTGGTGTCCGTCCTCCAGCCGGGCGTGAACAGGTAGGCTGCCGGGGTGCTCGACACCGGCACCCCGAACATCGCACGCGCCTACGACTACCTGCTCGGCGGCGGAGCCCACTTCGCCGCCGACAGGGCGCTGGCCGCTCGCCTGCAAGCCCGCTACCCCCGCACCGGCGAAGTCCTCCTTTCCTCCCGAACGTTCCTCGCCGACTCCCTCGCCTCCATTGCTGCCAGGGGGATCGACCAGTACATCGACGTCGGCTCCGGCCTGCCGACAAGCCCGAGCGCGCACGAGGCCGCCCGGGCGGTCCAGCCGCTCGCCCGGGTGGTCTACGTGGACCGTGACCCGGCCGTCGTGCGGCACGCCGCGGCCCTGGTACCGCCCGGGGTGCGCGCCGTCGAGGGTGACCTGGCCGAACCTGAGGCGCTGCTCGACGCGGTCGCCGCCTTCGCCGACCTGTCCCGGCCGGCGTGCCTGATCCTCGCGGTGGTGCTGCAGGTGCTCGACCTGCCCACGGCGCGGGCCGTGGTCGGCGTGCTCGTCCGGGCGCTGGCGCCTGGCAGCTGGCTGGTGGTCTCGGTCGGCGCGGGGGAGTCGGGGCGGCTTCCTGACGCGGCGGCGGCCGCGCGTGGCGACTTCACCGTCGACGACCTCGCCTCGTTCCTCGGCGGGCTCGAGCTGGCGCCGCCGGGCATCCGGGCGGGCGCGAGCGTGCTGTGCGCGACCGGGTGCAAGCCGGCGCGCGGCGGGTCGCGCGATGGCTGAGGTCGCTCCCGGCGTCTTCGTCGCGACCGCCCGGCAGTACACCACGACGACCACGGTGGTCGCGGGCGCCGACGGCGGCTGCCTGGTCATCGACCCGGCGGTGACCCCGGCGGACCTGGACGCGCTGGCCGCGTGGCTGTCGGCCCGCGGGCTGCGCCCGGTGGCCGGCTGGTCGACCCACCCGCACTGGGACCACGTGCTGTGGAGCCGCTCGCTCGGCGCCGACGTCGTCCGCTACGCCACGCCGCGCGCCGTCGCGGCCGCCGCGCGGGAACTGCACAGTTCGCTTGGCGACGTTGACAGGTCGGCGCCCGGACACGACCTGACGTTGTTCGCGCGGCTGGAGCCGCTGCTCGGAGCCGAGATCGCCTGGGACGGGCCGCGGGCGGTCGTGGTGGCGCACGAGGCGCACGCGCCAGGGCACGGCGCGCTGTTCCTGCCGGAAACGGGCGTGCTCGTCGCCGGTGACATGTGCTCCGACATTGAGATACCGCTGCTCGACATCGGCGCGGCCGACCCGTTCGGCGGCTACCGGGCGGGTCTTGGCGCGCTGGCCGCCCTGCCCCGCGTCCGGGTCGTCGTGCCCGGCCACGGCCACGTCGGCCACGCGGCGGAGTTCCGGCGGCGGGTCGCCGCGGACTTCGGCTACCTGGACGCGGTTGAGGCCGGGCACGACGTCGGCGACCCGCGCCTGGCGGCGGACTGGCTGCGCCGCGAGCACGAACGGCAGGTCGCGCTCGCCCTCGATGAGGCGCGGACCGACTAGCCGGCCTGCTCAAGCACGAACACGGGGATGAGCCGCGAGGTCCGCTGCTGGTACTCGGCGTAGGGCGGGTAGGCGGCCACGGCGCGTTCCCACCACCGCGCCCGCTCATCGCCGGACAGCTCGCGCGCGGTCATCTCCCGCTTGTCCGCGCCGTCCTGCAGTTCGACGTGCGGGTTCGCGCGCAGGTTGTAGTACCAGAGCGGGTGCTGCGGGGCGCCGCCCTTGGACGCCACGACGGCATAGCTGCCGTCGTGCTCCACGCGCATCACCGGCGTCTTGCGCACCGCGCCGGTCTTCGCGCCCCGGTTGGTGACGATCACCACGGGCAGCCCGGTGTCGCGCAGCGTCGTGCCGCTCGTGCCGCCCGAGCCTTCGTACTCCTCGACCTGGTCCCGAACCCACGCGGCGGGGCTTGGCAGGTATTCACCGTCGACAGCCATACCCCTATCCAACACCACCGCGCCCCCCATTCTGCCCGCGCCGCTTGCCCTGCCCCCGCCGGCCGGCTCTGCCCCGCCCGGCCGCCTACCCCCGCCGGCCGGCTCTGCCCGCCGCCCCTGTCGCGGCCCCTCCGTCGCCGCCCCTTTGGCCACAGGGACCGCTGGCGTGCGACTTTGCACACTCTGTGACCATTTGACGTCCGGAATACCCGATTTGTCCATGCATAAAGTGTCCAAAGTAGCACTTGCGTGACTCCCGGGACGCCAGGGAAACCGCCTGGCTGCCCGGCCAACCGCCCAGTCAGCGGACGAGGCGGGTGAGGACGTCGTCCGCGGGCGCGGTGGCCGACGCGGCCACCGCCGTCGAGACCGACCGTGGCGTGGGCACGCTCGCGGCGCTCCTGCCCGGGGTCGCGGCCCTGGCCCCGCCCGCGGTCGCGGGCTTGTTCGCCGCAGCTGTGGTAGGCACTGATCTCCCCCCATCTGGATCAGTTACGGGGAGTCTCATTCCACCGGGCGTCACGTTTTACACATCGCGCCTGCTCACACACCCGTCGCTGGCGCCACACCCGCACCGGCGCTAGTCGTCCCCGGAGCCGGGCTGGGACAGCAGGGCGCCGACGGCCGCGATCGCGTCCGGCGGCGCCGCGCCGCGGCCGACCGCGACGCCGATGAGGTAGCTGCTGAGCGGCACCGCCAGCCGCACCACGCTGTGCGCGATGTCGCCGGTCAGCTCGAGCAGCGCGGCCTGCGTGGCCTCGGGAAGCGTGTCATCGAGCGCGATATCCAGCGTGCCGGCGACCTCCGCAAGCCACTCCTCGACATCAGCCATCGTCAGCCCTTCCGTCGTTCCGAACGCGCCACCCGCGATCGTCTCAGGTCCCTGTCAAACCCGCTCACGCCGAGGCTCGCGCGCCAAGCTGCGGATCCGGCCCCGATTCGCTAGCTCCAAGCAGTCCGCCCGCGTTCCCGACGATGTACTTCTTATATGTCCGAAGCAGGACTTGCACCCGCCCAGCGATAACCCGGCTGGGGATCAGGTAAATATTCAGGTCGCCATCGATGATGAGGAAATAGTCGATGACATCGGGATCGTACGGCATGAGGGGCGCGTCCTTGCGGATCGAATACGGCCGCCTGCCGATAGCAGCCAGCCAGCCGTCTTTGCCGTAGTACGTCGTTGTCTTGACCTGGACTCTGCTCAGTCCGTCTGCCCTCCCTACGACGAGGTCGTAGGCAGCGGGCTCGATCGGGAACAGGACGCTGCAGCCGCACAGCGTGAACCACGATGCGGCGATGCACGCACCAGCGTCCCGCAGGTGCCTGAGGTCCGTCGTGAACATGCGAGGTTCAGGCACCACGGGGATAGCCTCGAGGTGGCTGTAGTCCAGGCCCAGACGGATCGCGTGGCTCCGGACGTGCGTCCGCATGCCGCCGCCGTTGGCCGACAGACCAAGAAGAGACAGCACCTCATCCCAGGACTGGGATTCGGATGTCGCCTGCTTGAGCTGAGCATCCGACCATCTGCGTTTTCCCCGGAAGTGCGATGTGTCGAGTCCAAGCTGAACCACCTGACGACGCACGATCCGGATCGTGCCGGCCGACGTTGTGTTCAAGCCCAACTCGCGCAGCACGCCGCGCCAGTTGCTGGACACCTGTACGGCGTCTGCAAGTTGCCCGTCGGTCCAGGTGTGGTCGAGAGCAGAAGGCCTACTCATACCCGCACCGTAACGTCGGATACCGACATTCCGGGCTTACGTTCGATAAATCGCAACAACCGGTCGGGACGGCGGGATTTGAACCCACGATCTTTTGACCCCCAGTCAAACGCCCTACCAAACTAGGCCACGTCCCGGTGCCGCCCGCAAACCCGGCCGGCGCACCTACCCTAGCGCACCCGGACCACGATCGGGAAACGGAGAACCGCGTGCCCGCCGCGGCTGCGCAGCTCACCGAGGTCGCGGCTTCAGGAACCGGTCACCGGCTGCGGCTACCATCGAGCAGCGGACAACCGCGGCGCGGCGATTGGCGATCGACAAGCGGCGCGTTGCCGCGTGGAGGGAGGCTCAGTTTGGGCTGGCGCGTGCCGCAGGACGCCACGGCCGACGACGTGCCGGGGCACACGCGCCCGCTTCCTCAGAAAAGGCCCCCAAGAAGCCGCACGCGACGCTACCTCAAGCGCGCCGCCATCACGCTCGCCGCGCTCCTCGCCATCCTCGCGGCGGCGGCGGCCACCCTGCTGCTCGCGACCCCATCGGCGAGTGATGCCACCAAGCTGGCGGCGCAGCAGGCCAGACAGCACGGCATCGCGTACCCCGGACCGCCGGTCCCCGCGAACTTCGCCCGCCCCCTCGTCGCGACAGAAGACCACCGCTTCTACTCCGAGCCGGGCATCGACCCGCTCGCCGTGGGCCGCGTCATCGAGGGGAAGCTCACCGGCAGCCAGGACCAGGGCGGCGCGACGATCGAGCAGCAGCTGGCGAAGCTGCTCTACACGCCAGGCCAGTCCGGCGTCACGGCCGAGCTCACGCAGGTCGCGCTCGCCATCAAGCTCAACTACGCCTACAGCAAGGCCGAAATCCTGCGCCTGTACGCCGAGGTCGCCTACTACGGCCACGGGTATTACGGCCTTGAGGCGGCGAGCTGCGGGTACTTCGGCCACCCCGCGTCCAAGCTGACCGTGGTGCAGGGCGCGATGCTGGCCGGCGTGGTGAACGCGCCGAGCGAGGACGACCCGATCGCGTTCCCCGCGCAGGCGCACGCGCGGCTCGCGCACGTGATCGCGCGAATGGTCGCTGTGGGATATCTCACGAAAACTCAGGGCACGGCCGTACTCAACACGCCGCTCGGGATCGTGCCCCGCGACGACGCCGGCTGCTAGCGGCCGGACGTCTCCGGCTCGAGCTGCTCAGGAGTGTCCGCGGGCGGCTGCGCGAGGAAGACGTACTTGCGGTAGGTGACCAGCCGGAACAGCGTCCCGATCCCGATCCCGACGATCGTGGCCAGGTTGTACGGGAGCGTGTCCCGCATGTGCAGTCCGTACACCACGAAGTCGACGATGCCGATCTGGATGAAGATCCCGACCACGTTCAGCACGACGAAGAGCACGCCCTCCTGGCCGAAGCCCTTGCCCTTGCGGTGCTTGAACGCCCAGTGCCTGTTGCCGACGAACGTGACGACGGTCGCCACGGCGTACGCGATCACGAGCGCGGTCGTCGGCCCGAGTAGCCGCGGGTACAGCGCGTTCTGAACCCCGAGCTGGACCACGAAGCCTACGGCGCCCACGACGCCGAACTTCGCGACCTCATGCACCAGCACCTGAAACCGGAGGTAATAGTCGCGGATCAGACTCAACTGGCTTATCCTCTCGCGTGTCCCATCGCGCCCCGCGCTCCCCGCGGTAGCCGACGTCTCGTACCTTACCTTTCCTCTCCAGCTGCCCGGCGGCCAAGGCCGAAAACCGTTCGGAATCCGTTGCGGTGCCGGGTATTCTCCTTCGGGTGCCCGAGGTACTAGTCCGCGCCCGAGGCCTTACTAAGCGGTTCGGCAGCTTCACCGCAGTGGACGGAATCGACTTCGACCTGTACCAGGGCGAAGCGTTCGGATTTCTCGGGCCGAACGGCGCCGGGAAATCATCCACGATGCGGATGATCGGCTGTGTCTCCCCGCCGACAGAAGGTGAGCTTACCATTCTGGGTGCCGACCCGGTCCGGGACGGTACCGCGATCAGGGCCCGCCTCGGCGTGGTGCCGCAGGAAGACACGCTGGACGTCGAGCTGACCGTCAGGGAGAACCTGCTCGTCTACGGCCGCTACTTCGGCCTGCCGCGCGCGGTCATCAGGGAGCGGACCGATCAGCTCCTGGACTTCGTCCAGCTCACCGACCGCGCCGGCGACATGGTGGAGCCGCTGTCCGGCGGCATGAAACGCCGCCTGACGATCGCGAGGAGCCTCATCAACGACCCCGAGATCCTCATCCTCGACGAGCCGACCACCGGCCTCGACCCGCAGGCCAGGCACGTGGTGTGGGATCGGCTGTACCGGCTCAAGCAGCGCGGCGTGACGCTCATCCTCACCACGCACTACATGGACGAGGCCGAGCAGCTCTGCGACCGCCTCGTCGTGATGGACCACGCGACGATCGTCGCCGAGGGCACCCCCCGCGAGCTCATCGGGCGCTATTCGACCCCGGAAGTGCTTGAGCTGCGGTTCGATCCGTCCATCCACGAGCAGGCGGTGGAGAAGATCAAGGACTTTTATCCGGAACGGACCGTGGTGACTGCCGACCGGCTACTGCTCTACGTGGCCGATGGCGAGCGGGCGCAGGCCCAAATCCG
>NZ_JASIAL010000239.1:0-6112 GCF_030042015.1 Trebonia sp.
GGCGAGCGGCTCCCCCCAGAGCATGTAGGTGTCCGCGTTCTTTGCTCCGGCCTCGAGCGCCGGGCCCGACGCGCCGCCGAAGTAGAGCGGGATCCCCGCCTCGGTCGCCGGCTGCACGATGCTGTATGCACCCTCGAACTTGTAGAACTCGCCTTCGTAGTCGAATGGCTCGGCTGAGGTGAGCGTCCGGCGGAGAATCTCCATGTACTCCGCGGTCCGCCGGTAACGGTCGTCGTGCGGAAGGAAATCGCCGTCGCGGTGCTGGTCGGCCTCGTCGCCACCGGTAATGAAGTGCACCGCGACGCGGCCGCCGCCGGTCAGGTTGTCAAGCGTTGCGAGCTTGCGCGCGACGATGGTCGGCTGAGCGAACCCGGGCCGGTGCGCGATCAGCACCCGAAGCTTCTCGGTGACGTGGAGCGCGTGCGACGCGACCGCGAACCCGTCGGCCCTGGTCGCGCCGTAGCCGACGAGCGCCGTATCGAACCCGGACGCCTCGTGAGCACGGACAAACCGGGTGATGTACTCGGTGTCGAAGACGGGACGGCTGGCACCGCGCACTGCTGCGAGCGGGCCATCGCCGCCCTCGGCCCCTCCGAACGGTGAGACCATTCCTCCGACGATCTCGATCGGCATCTCAGACTCCTTCTGCGGTCCCCCGGCGGCCACGCTCAATTGTATACTATTCCTATCGCTATAATAGCAATTCGGATACGGGGATGTCGAGCGGCCGGTCGGCGTCCCGCGGGAACGCCTGGCGCTCTGCGGTCGGCTCGGGCAGCCGGCCGCGAGTATCCAACTCCGCCCGCACCTGGCAGGCTTAGCCCCACTCCCCCGGGGTTGCGCCGTCCCGGGCGGCATCATCGCCGTCACCGTCCGTGCCCCAGTAGTGACAGTCAGGATTGCCGGGCGTAACGTTGGGTGAAAGTCGCAGCGGTGCGACGGGAACCATACGCATGGCCAGGGGGCGCAGGCCGGACAAGCCGTGTTGGGGTGGTCCGAGTCGGCAGGCGGTCCGGTGAGCCTGACCAGTCTCAAGCCGACAAGCAATCTCGCGGTCCACTGCTCGCCAGCCGGCTGAGCTGCAGAATCCCCGCGATTGTCAACGCAGGGGCCCGCGCCGATTCGCGGGCAGACGACCGCGGTCCGGCCATGTGATGAATGCAAGCGGCTTGATTTGGGGGCATGGCCATGACCGAGCCGAATCCCACCCAGCACCTGCCAACCGAAGGCGGCCAGGCGATCCCGAGGCAGCGTCGGGAGCCCGCCAGTCCCGCTACCCGGCCAGAGACCGAAGGGCCAGTCTGGCGCGACACCCTCAAGGGCACGGCGAAGAAATTCGTCCGTGACCGGTGCAGCATGTGTGCGGCGAGCCTGGCATACCACTGGTTCCTCGCCCTGTTCCCGGCGCTGATCGCGCTGCTCGGCCTGACCAGCCTCCTGCACTTCGGAACGGGCACGGTGCACAGGCTGGTGACTGGCCTGGACAAGGCGCTGCCGCCCGGGGCGTCCGGGGTCTTCACCCAGGCGGTGCAAAGCGCGAGTAGCCGGTCTACCGCGGGATCGATCACGGCGCTGGTCGTCGGCGTGGTGGTGGCGCTGTGGGCTGCCTCGGGCGGCATGGCGGCGCTCGAAACCGGGCTAGACGTGGCCTACGGGGTTCCTGATCGCAAGTTCGCGGCCAAACGGCTGCGGACTGTCCCGCTGATGCTGGCGACCGTCGTCCTCGGCGGTGCAGCGGCGGCGCTGATCGTGTTCGGCCCGTCGATCGGCTACGGGATCGAGGGTCACCTGTCCTTCGGACATGCCGCGTTCCTGGCCTCGTGGACTGTGGTCCGATGGCTCGTGACGATCATCGCGATCACTCTGCTGTTTTCCTTTTACGACTACTACGCGCCGAACCGGCCCTCGCCGCGATGGCAGTGGTTTAGCGCGGGTGGCCTGGCGAGCGCGGTTATCTTCCTGATCGCATCGCTCGGTTTCTCTTTCTACGTGACCAAGTTCGGCTCGTACGGCAAGACCTACGGCGCGCTCGCCGGGGTCGTCATTCTCTTGTTCTGGCTGTACCTGGCCGGACTGGCGGTGCTCGTGGGCGGTGAGCTGAACGCCCAGATCCGGGGCGACGCGGCGGCGAAGGCAGCCGAGCCGCGCTCGCAGGTTGCCTAGGTCCTCAGTAGCTCAAGACGGCCTTCGATGAAGGGGGCATCATGGAACATCCAGTAGATGGCGCGCAGCCATCCGCGCCCCGGGCACGATCCACGGGCGAACTAGTGAAGTCGCTGTCCGAGCAGGTCTCGGTGCTCGTTCGCGACGAGCTGAAGCTCGCCCAGCTGGAGATGACCCGGAAGGGCAAGCAGGCCGGGGTCGGCGCCGGGCTGCTGGGAGGTGGCGGCATCCTGGCGTTCTATGGCGGGGGCTGCCTCATCGCGTGCGCGATCGTCGCGATCAGCGCAGCGGTGTCGGCGTGGCTCGCAGCCCTGATCGTGGGCGCGGCCCTGCTGGCCGTCGCCGGGGTAGCAGCCCTGCTAGGGAGAGGACGCCTGCAAAAGGCCGCGCATCCCGTGCCTGAGCAGACCGTTGCGAGCATCAAGACCGACGTCGACGTGATCAGGGAAAGGGTCAGGCGATGACTACCAGAGAAGGGGAGGAAGCAAGGCCCGAACAGCGAACTGCCGTCCAGGCTGAAGACCCGTCCGCCCGGGCTGTAACAAGCGGCGACGCGGCGGAAATAGCGCCGCTGAGCGGCACCGTAGCGGCACCGCCCGATGATGCCCGCCGTCTGGAGCTGGAGATCGAGCGGGCCCGCGAGCAATTGGGCGAAACGGTGCACGAACTTATTGCCAGGGCAGACGTGAAGGCAAGGGCGCTCGCCAAAGCCACCGAGGTGTCAGGAAAGTACAAGAGCACCATGGTTGAGGCGCGCAAGCATGCCGCGACCCGCGCGGCTGGCGTGCGCGGTCAGATAGCGGGCAAGACCGCGGCGGTCCGGCAAGGGGCAGCATCTGCCGGCACCCCGGCCTGGGAGGCAATGCCAGCACAGGTGCGCCGGGCGGTGGCGAAGGCAGCGGGCGGCGCCCGCCAGCACTGGCTGCCGCTGGCGATCGCTGCCGGGGTGGTCATCATCGGCTGTCTGGCCCTCAGGAATGGCTTGCACGACAAGAGCTCGGTGACGAGCCCGGCTGCTCAGCTGGGAGCCGTGCCGCTCGCCCGGGTGACGCGGGCAGTTGCGTAGTCGCAACCGGGGGTCTCGCAAAGGGTGACGATGCCTCGCGGCGCATCGCTGACGTTCCCGCTCGTTCCGCCCGGCACCATGTCCGAGCGCAGCCGGGGCTGGCCGCAGCTCGGGCAGTCCCCCGGCACCTTGTTTCCCCACGATGCCAGGGGGCTCGACGCGAGCGCCGCCACAAGGAAGAACCCGGCGATGCCAAGGGCAATGATTCCCAGGGTGATGAAGACAGGCATCGAAAAACCCCCCACCAGGAGCCGGACCGGCCCGGGCAGGAGCACGCTGACCAGGTGAGGCAGGGAGATGAGCAGGCAGCCCACCACGCCGAAGACCGCGGCCACGCCGAGCATGGCAACCATGGACGCGCCCGACCGATGCTGCCCGCGCTCGGCGCGTCCCATCTGGATCAGGGTGTCCTCGTCAGCTGGCTGAGTTGTCATGCCGGTCCTCCGCCTAGCGTCAGCCTCACGATCATCATGGCACGAAGCGCCGCTTCACCGGTAAGGGTTTGGGCTCGCGCAAACGCTGGACGCCGGGAACAGGCGCTGCAGGTGGTAGTCGATGACGGCCTGGGCTTGCCCGGCCGAGGACTGGCCGCCGATGACGCTCGTGCCCAGGCCCGCGGACATGGCCAGCAGGCTGACGGCTTCCAGGTCCGGGTCCAGGCAGGCGGGCATGTCGCCGGCGGCCTGGGCCGCCCGCAACTGCGCGGCGACCACGTCGATCACAGCGCTGGAGTTCCGGGTCAGCGGGCCGATCGCCAGTGCCGGATCGGTCAGCGAGAGCGCGAAGTAGGCCGTGTACAAGATGGTGAAGGTGCGCCGCTCGTCGTCGGCGGGCAGCGCCTCGGTCAAGATGGCGGCGATGACGTCACGCGGGCTGGCCAGGCCCCCTGTCTCTTTGAGCCGCCTGATCCGCGCCAGGGCCCGTTCGCTGAACCTGGCCGCCAGGTGCTGCATGGCGGCCAGCATGAGCTCCTCCTTGGTGCCGAAGTAGTACTGGACCAGCCGCAGGGACACGCCCGCTTCGGCTGCGACCTCGCGCATCCCGGTGGCATGCAGCCCGCGCGTGGCGGCCGTCCGCAGCAGCGCGTCCGCGATTTGCCGCCGCCGCTGCTCGTGATCGACCCGTTTCGGCATCCGCTCACCGTATCCCTTGGTGCCGGCCGGACCTAGTAATGATACGATGGTATCATAAAGATGCCAGGCCCAGCCGCGAGGAGGCGGGACATGCCCGGGATCAAGCGCATCACCGGCGCAGCAGGCTCGGCACCTGCGGGCGAGCCGGGATCGTGGGTGGACGATGCGGCACGGGAGAAGTTCATGGCCGCCTACGAGCGGGTCTTCGCGCTGTGGCCGCAGCCCTGCGAGGAGTTCGATGTCGAGACGGCGACCGCGACCACGCGGGTGCACGCCTACCGGCCGCGTCCCGCCGGGGAGCCGGTCGTGCTGCTCACCGGTGCCGGGGGCAACGCAGCGGCCTGGTTCCCGCACGTGGCGGCGCTCGCAGGGGACGGTCCGGTCTACGGGATCGACATGCCCGGCGACCCGAATCCCAGCGTCCCGCGCGCCCCGATGACTCCCCCGCAGAACTGCGCCGCCTGGCTGGACGAGCTCCTGGGCAAGCTCAGCGACCGCCCGGCGCACCTGGTGGGCTTCTCCTACGGCGGCTGGGTGGCCATGAACCAGGCGATCCGCGCGCCCGGCCGGGTCGCGTCCATCACGCTGCTCGACCCCGCCGGGCTCACCAAGCTCGACGCCCGCTTCTGGTGGTGGATGTCGATCAGCGGCCTGGCCACCTTGACCCCGATGCCGCTGCGCCGCCGCCTGGCCCGGTGGCTGGACAGCCCGGCCATGCTGGAGCCGGAACTGATGACGCTCATGTGGGCAGCCATCCGCGGCTACCGGATCGAGCCGAAGTTCCCCGGCGTCCTCACCGACGACGAACTCCGCGCGATCGACGTGCCGGCCCTGCTGATCACCGGTGCGCGCAGCGCCATGCTCACCCCGGCGGAGGCCCGCGCGAGGGGAAGCCTCATGCCGCACGCGGAGGTCGCCATCGTCCCCGGCAGCCACGGCGGCTTTGACCGGATCGACGAGCTCAACGACCGGGTCGCCGCCTTCATCGAAGCCCACTCCGCCGGCGAGCAGGCGGCTCAACCGACACGGCCGCCGGCATAACCGGTAGCGTCGGTGCCGTGACCTGTGGCTTCGGAATCATCGGCACCGGCACGATCGCGGCCATCCACGCCGACGCTATCGCCATGCTCCCGGGCACCCGGCTGTCGGCGGTCACGGACGTGGCCGACGGGGTCGCACGGACCTTCGCCGCTGCCCGTGGCTGCGCGGCCGAACCCAGCCTGGATGCCCTGCTATCCCGCCGTGATGTCGACGTCGTGTGCGTATGCGTGCCCAGCGGCCTGCACGCGCAGGTCGGCGTCCGTGCGGCGAAGGCGGGAAAGCACCTGGTCGTGGAGAAACCGGTAGACGTCAGCCTCGACGCCGCCGACCGGCTGCTCGCCGCGGCGCGCGAGGCGGGCGTGGCGCTGACCGTGATGTCCCAGCATCGCTTCGACCCGGGCGTGGCCGAGCTGAAGCGGCTGATCGACGACGGCGCCCTGGGCACGCTCGTGTTCGGCGAGGCCAGCACGAAGTGGTACCGCACCCAGGCGTACTACGACAGCGCGCGCTGGCGCGGCACCCGGGCGATGGACGGAGGGTCGCTGCTCAACCAGGGCATCCACTATGTCGACCTGCTCCGCTGGTGCATGGGACCGCCGGCAGAGGTCACGGCCGCCTGCACCACCCAGGCGCACCGGATCGAGGTCGAGGACACCGCGCTCGCGATCGTACGGTTCGCCTCGGGCGCGGTCGGCACGATCACCGCGAC
>NZ_JASIAL010000240.1:0-8570 GCF_030042015.1 Trebonia sp.
GGCCGGGCCCAGCGGACTGGTCAAGCGTGGAGGCGGACGCCAGCCCGCGTCCTGCCCAGCCTGTCCTGCCGCCGTTCCCCGGCGACAGGCAGCCGCCTCCGCCGTTCGGCCTGCCGCGGACGCAGGCCCAGGCACCCGCGGGGGACCGGGCCGGGACGGATGTTCCCGCGCGAGCGTGGCCCGCGGGCCCGGACGCGACACCGCCCGCCGACCGGTCCCCGGCAGGATCGGACATGCCCATGCGCGGCCGGCACGCGGGCCCGGTCCGCTCCGACAGCTTCGCGACGCCGGCCAGCCCGGGTAGCGCAGGCGGAACAGGCAGCCAGGCAACCGCGGGCAGCCCCTGGACCTCGGCGACCCCGGCCACCGCCTCTTCCGCCCCGCCCGCCCAGTCCCCCGCGCCGGCTCCGCCCACACGACCCGGGCCGGCCATTGCGCCCGTGCCCGTCCCCCCGTCCCCCTGGTCATCGACGCCAAGCTGGTTCGACCCCGCGTCGCGCCCGCGGCGCGACACCGAGGCAGAAGCGCCGCCGCAGGAGTCCGCCGAAGCGGGCACGCCTGCCACGACTGGACTGCCGGCCACGGACGTGGCCGCCGACGGCGCGTTCGCCGCCACGGACAGCCCGGAAACCGGCGACACCTCCCAGGCTGCGAGCGAGTTCGAGACCGCGACGTCACCCGGCGGCACGGGCACGTCCTGGACTTCGGACACCGCCGATGAGGACGACGTCTGGCCGAGCAGAAGGTACTGGCTAACCGACGAGGACGAGCCCGACGAGCCGCGGGCCACGTCGCAGGTCGTGACCGGCGCGGCCGGCAGCCCCGGCGACCCCGCGCCGTCCGGCGGCGACCCCGCTCCCGAAGACAGCGCTCCCGAAGACAGCGCGGCCGAAGACAGCGCGGCCGAAGACGCCAGCCAAGAAGCGGACACGCCGCAGACGGTTGGCGACCTCCCCGCAACGGGCGAGCCCGCCACCGCGCCCAGCGCCACTGCGGACGCCGCCGATGAGGATGAGGAGACCGGCCAGGCCGCGCCCGCGGGTCCGGCCCAGGAACGCGCGGGCGCCCACCCCGAGCCTGAACCCGCCGAGCCGACGGCAGCGGACAGCGCGCCGGCCGGGGCCGGCGACACCGAAGACGAGCACGACCCGGCCGGGCCGGCCCGTCAGGTCACCGTGGTCCCCGGTGTCCCCAGGTACCACGACAAGGGCTGCGTCCTCATCCGCTTCATGGACGATGAGGACCTGCAGACGATGACCCTCGATGAGGCCTCGGCAGCAGGCTGCACCCCCTGCCGGGCCTGCCAGCCCGACACCGGGTCAGGCTGAGCGCCCGGGCGGGCCCGGTTGGTGCGGCCAGGCGGTTTCCCTGGCGTCCCAGAAGTCCCGCGAGTGCCACTTTGGACACTTTGTGCATGGACAAATCGGGCATTCCGGGCGCTAAATGGTCACAGAGTGTGCAAAGTCCCACGCCAGGGGGGCGACGGCCGCGACGGTCGCAGCGGTCGCGAGGCCCCCGGGAGGCAGGGCCGGGGCGGGAGGCCGCCCGCGGCCGGGCCGCCAGGCGGGCTAGTGAGCCGGTCCCCGGTTGCGGGGTCAGCGTGCAGTCGCCTGCCCCGGCCCTGCGCTGTCCCGGCTGCCCCGGGCACATCGGGCACATCGGGCGCCCTGGGCGTCCCGGGCGCCCCGGCCGCGGCGCGGTGTCCCCCGCCGCTGGGCCCCGCGTGTACCCTGCGCCGCCCGCGTGGCGCGCCCGGCGGGATGCCTGAATTAACTGCCCCGGGGATGAGGCATGAGGCTTGACTCAGGCATCTGCGCGCGGCGGTCGCGGCTGCCCGGCACGGGTACCCGCGGATGAGCCGGATCTGTGCCCGGCCGTGACCCCCGCCATCCCCTGCCGCCCGTGCCGCTGGCGTGCCCGCCCGGGGGATGCGCCTCATGATCATGGTCCATGGGCGGTTTCCGGGAGGTGGTTCATCGCTGGACGGGGGAAATGTCGGCTATGTGCCCGCCGCTGGCGGGGTTGACCCGTGACCTGCCCTGCGCCGCGAAGGGGCCAGCGGCTAGGGCTGGCACCTTCTGTGACCGAAGACGCTCACGTGGTGACCGCAGAACCCACGGCCGGCTCACTAGCCAATCTCGATGACCTGGCCGGCGTGGGCCAGTGCGAGCTCGCCGCCGAAGGAGGCCGCCTCGCGGAACGCCTGTTCGGCCCGGTTCCACGGCTGCAGGTGGGTGAGCACCAGCTGGCCGGCCCCGGCCCGCGTCGCGTACCCGGCCGCCTGGCCAGGGGTCAGGTGCAGGTCCGGCGGCAGGTCCGGCCCGTCAAGGAACGCCGCCTCGCACAGGAACACGTCACTGCCCCTGGCCAGCGGCACAAGCTCCCCGGTCTCGCCGCTGTCGCCGGAGTACGCGAGCGACCGGCCGTCGTGCGTGAACCGGAAGCCGAACGCCTCCACCGGGTGGTTCATGTGCGCGGTCGTGACCCGGAACGGCCCGATCTCGAACGTCCCGGGCGCGAGCGACTCGAACGTGAACCGCTTCATCAGGCCGCCGTCGGCACCCGGGCCGTGGATGAGCCCGATCCGCTCGCTCGTGCCCGCCGGCCCGTACACAGGGATCGGCGGCTGCGGCCCGGCTGGCGAGTACGCCCGCGCGATCGAATACGAGTACAGGTCGACGCAGTGATCGGCGTGCAGATGGCTGAGGCAGATCGCGTCGACGTCGAAGAGCCCGATGTGCCGTTGCAGCGCGCCCAGGGCTCCGTTGCCGAGATCGACCACGAGGCGGAACCCGTCCGCCTCGAGCAGGTAACACGATGCGGCGCTGTCCGGCCCGGGAAAGCTTCCCGCGCACCCCACCACGGTAAGACGCATGCGACTCATTGTGCCCCCTGGGGGAGGTCGCAGCCAGCCATAAGCCGGCCGTGACCTCAGGCCCAGAGCTGGCCCTCGAGCCGCTCCTCCGCCTCCTCGAGCGTGCCGCCGTAGGCGCCGGTGGACAGGTACTTCCACCCGCCGTCGGCGACCAGGATAACGATGTCGGCCTTCTCCCCCGCCTTGACCGCCTGCTGCGCCATCGCCAGCCCGGCGTGCAGCGCGCACCCCGCCGAGATGCCGGCGAAGATGCCCTCCTGCTCGAGCAGCTCGCGGGTCCGGCGCAGCGCGTCCGTCGACGCCACGGAAAACCGCGTGGTCAGCACCGACTCGTCGTAAAGCTCGGGGACGAAGCCCTCATCCACGTTCCGCAGGCCGTAGACGAGCTCGCCGTACCTCGGCTCAGCGGCGATGATCCGAACGCCAGGGACATTCTCCCGCAGGTAACGCCCCGTCCCCATCAGCGTGCCTGTCGTGCCGAGGCCGGCCACGAAGTGCGTGACCGTCGGCAGGTCGGCCAGGATCTCCGGGCCCGTGGTCTCGTAGTGCGCCCGCGCGTTGGCCTCGTTGCCGTACTGGTAGAGCATGACCCAGTCCGGATGCTCCGCGGCCAGCCGCTTCGCCATCCGGACCGCCTCGTTCGATCCGCCTGCCGCCGGCGAGGAGATGATACGGGCGCCGTACATGCGCAGGATCTGGCGGCGCTCCTCGCTGGTGTTCTCCGGCATCACGACGATCAGCTTGTAGCCGCGCAGCTTGGCGACCATGGCCAGCGAGATGCCCGTGTTCCCCGAGGTCGGCTCCAGGATCGTCGAGCCGGGCCGCAGCAGCCCGTCCTTTTCGGCCTGCCCGACCATGAAGAAC
Organism: Trebonia sp.; assembly: GCF_030042015.1. Classification (GTDB taxonomy): domain Bacteria; phylum Actinomycetota; class Actinomycetes; order Streptosporangiales; family Streptosporangiaceae; genus Trebonia. The sequence goes on from NZ_JASIAL010000240.1 coordinate 3,740, forward strand.
GCCGCACGGTCCTTCACCGAACCGGTCGGGTTACGGTCCTCGAGCTTGGCCCACAACCGGACGTCGCCCGACGGGGACATGCGCGCAAGCCCCACGAGCGGCGTGTTGCCGAGTGAGTCGAGCAGCGAGTCGTAACGCATCGCAGCGGTCCGTTCGGGATGAAAATGGGCCTAAGCCGGCACGGACCCGCCAGCGACAGCGGGCAGCACCGTCACCGTGTCACCGTCCGAGACCGGGGTGTCCAGCCCGCCGAGGAAGCGGACGTCCTCGTCGTTCAGGTAGACGTTGACGAACCTGCGCAGGTTCTCGCCGTCGACCAGCCGGGCGCGCAGGCCGTCGTGCTCGGCGTCCAGGTTGACAAGCAGCTCGCCCAGGGTGCTCCCGGAACCCTGCACCGACTTGGCGCCGCCGGTATAGCTGCGCAGGATCGTGGGGATGCGAACCTCAATGGCCATGAACGACGCTCCTCCTGAACATGTGACGCCTTGCATGGGAACCCGGTTTGGCGCCGGATCATTCCGTGACCTGCACGGCTTCCTCGGTCACCTCGCCGCCGGCTATCCGGTACGAGCGGAACTCGGTTTCCGGCTCGTCCCGTGTAGATACTAGGACGTAATGTGCCTGCGGCTCGCTGGCGTACGAGATGTCGGTGCGCGACGGGTACGCCTCGGTGGCCGTGTGCGAGTGGTAGATCACCACCGGTTCCTCGTCCCTGTCATCCATCTCGCGCCACACCTTGAGCTGCTCAATCGAGTCGAAGCGGTAGAAAGTGGGGGAGCGTTCGGCGTTCTGCATCGGGATGAACCGCTCCGGGCGGTCGCTGCCTGCCGGGCCGGCGATGACCCCGCACGCCTCGTCCGGGTGGTCGGCGCGGGCATGGGCGATGATCTTCGCCTGCAGGTCGCGGGAGATCGTCAGCATGATCGGTCAGGTTACCTGCGGCGGTCGAGAGCACGGACCAGCGACTCCTGGACGGCGCCGAGCCAGCCGTACACCTCGAACGCCGCGATCTTCGGGTCCTCCCGGTCGAGCGCAGCGAGCTGCTCCTCGAAGTCCTCTGTCACCTCAAGCCGCACGCCGAACATCAGCCGCACGTCGTTCAGCGCCCGCAGCCAGTCCCGGGCCTGGTCACCGGTCAGCTTCACCCGCCCGCCGCTGCGCGGCAGCGTGTCGAGCATGGTCTGCGCGAAGTACTTCTTCGCCTCGCGCAGGCTCGACTCTGTGTACTTGCGGAACTCGCCCGCAGCCTCGGGGTCGTCGCGGTAGGCGTCAGGCAGCAGCCGGGCCAGCACGGGGTCTTCCGGTGCCCGCGGCTCGTCCGCGTCGAGAAGGCTCTCCAGGTCGTCGAGCACGCTGGCGGGCTCGCCGGAGCTCGCCCCGCCGAGCAGATCTATCACGGGGACGACGAGGGTGCGCAGCAGCGAGGCTTCGCCGGCGGACAGCCATACGCTGGCGCCGCCGTCCTTGGTGGGCCTGAACATCTCCATCTCTGCTTACTTGTCGGCTTACCTGTCGCTTACCTGTCGCTTACTTGTCCTGGCGGACGGTGGCCCACAGGCCGTACCCGTGCAGCACCTCGACGTTGTGTTCCATGGCCTCGCGCGTGCCGACCGCGACCACGGCCTTGCCCTTGTGATGGACGTCAAGCATCAGCTTCTCGGCTTTCGGGCGCGGGTAGCCGAAGACGTGCTCGAAGACGTATGTCACGTAGGACATCAGGTTGACCGGATCGTTCCAGACGATCGTGACCCATGGCTTGTCCGGCACCGTCTCGTCCGCCGATCGCGGCAGATCTACCTCAGCGGGTGCCACGCTCACTCGTACGCACCTCCCTGTACGTAGTCTTCCACCTGTGACCAATCCGGAGAACAGCGAACCCCCCGGCGCGGGCGCCTTCGGTCCTCCCCAGGCGGCGGACGGCGCGGCGGGGACCGCCCTGCTGACTGACCACTATGAACTCACCATGCTTCAGGCCGCGCTGCACAGCGGCGCCGCGCACCGCCGCGCGGTGTTCGAGGTCTTCGCCCGCCACCTGCCGCATGGGCGCAGATACGGGGTCGTCGCCGGCACCGGTCGGCTGCTCGACGCCATCGAGCGGTTCCGCTTCGGGCCGGAGGAGCTGTCGTTCCTGCGGGATTCCCGGATAGTGGACGAGACCACCCTCCGCTTCCTGGCATCCTATCGTTTTGGCGGGAACATCTGGGGATACGCCGAAGGCGACGTGTACTTTCCCGGATCGCCCATCATCGTGGTCGAGGGCACGTTCGCCGAGTCGGTGCTGCTTGAGACCGTGACGCTGTCGATCATGAACCACGACTGCGCGATCGCTTCCGCGGCGTCCCGGATGGTGACCGCGGCGGGCGGGCCTGGCGGCAGGCCGCTGATCGAGATGGGCTCCAGGCGGACCCACGAGGACGCCGCCGTCGCCGCCGCCAGGGCCGCGTACATCGCCGGGTTCGCGTCCACGTCCAACCTGCGCGCGCGCCTTGTGTACGGGGTGCCGTCCGCCGGGACCGCGGCGCACGCGTTCACCCTCGTGCACGACAGCGAACGGCAGGCGTTCACGGCCCAGGTTTCGTCGCTGGGCTCGGGGACGACCCTGCTCGTCGACACCTATGACGTGCAGCGGGCGGTGCGCACGGCGGTCGAGGTGGCCGGGCCGTCGCTCGGCGCCGTGCGGATCGACAGCGGCGACCTGGGCGCGCTGGCGATCGCCGCGCGTTCGCTGCTTGACTCCCTCGGCGCGGCTGACACCCGGATCATCCTGACCGGGGACCTGGACGAGTACTCGATCGCGGGCCTGGCCGTCGCGCCGGTCAACGGCTACGGCGTGGGCACGTCGCTGGTCACCGGGTCGGGGGCACCGACCGCGGCGCTGGTGTACAAGCTGGTGGCCCGGTCGGACAGGGCGGTGCCTCCGGGCGCGGGTCTCGGCGCGGGTCGTGGCGCGGGTCTCGGCGCGGGTCTCGGCGCGGGCGGCGAACTCAGGCCGGTCGCGAAGCGGTCGGTGGGGAAGCCGGGCCGGGGCGGGCGCAAGTGGGCGGTCAGGCACCGCACCGACGCGGGCGAGGCGCTGGCCGAGCGGATCAGCCTCGCTCCCCCCGACCCCGCCCCGGCCGACCGCGTGCTGCTGCACGAGCTCGTGCGGGAGGGCAAGGTCGTCGGGCGGGAGCCGCTGTCGGCCGCCAGGGAACGGCACCAGACGGCGCTGGCCGAGCTGCCCCCGTACGCGCTGCAGCTTTCGCGCGGCTACCCGGCGATCCCCACGGTGTTCGACCCCGATGGCGCGGAGGACTGAGCGGGCTGCAGGCGACCGCTCTGCGTGGCCAGCCGACATGTGGCGCAAACTGCAGGTACAAAAGGTATAAATCGAACGCGAACTCATCCGGATTGCGCCACAAGTCAATTCGTGACCGCGGCGAGGGCGTACGCCGAGGAGCCCGGAAACGCTTCGCGCGCGCCGCGGTGCGTCGGTAGCGTGAGCGGCATGGCGGTCGATTCCTCGCGGTTCTCTGGTCTGCTCAAGTCGCTCGGCGTCAGCGGTGAGGTGCGGCAGCTGCCCGAACCGGCGCCGACCGCGGCGGCCGCGGCCGCGCAGCTCGGCTGTGACGTCGGCGCGATCGCGAACAGCCTGGTGTTCGCCGCCGACGGGGCGCCGCTGCTCGTGCTGACCAGCGGCGCGCACCGGGTGGACACGGCGCGGGTGGCCGCGCTTGTGGGCGCGTCGGCCGTGTCCCGGGCGGACCCGCAGTCCGTGCGGGAATGGACCGGCCAGGCGATCGGCGGGGTCGCGCCGGTGGCGCACCCCGCGCCGATCCGGACGCTCGTGGACACCTGGCTGTCGCGGCATGCCGTCGTCTGGGCGGCGGCCGGCCATCCGCACACCGTGTTCCCGACATCGTTCCGCGAGCTGCTGCGGATCACGTCGGGCACGCCCGCCGAAGTGGGCGACTGAATCCCCTAGTGCGCGGCGTCCTGCGACATGGCCGTCGCCGCGATACGGTAGAAACCGTGCGCGCCCTGATCATCGTCGACGTGCAGAACGACTTCTGCGAGGGCGGCTCGCTCGCGGTGGCCGGCGGCGCGGCGGTGGCCCGCGACATCAGCGAGCGCCTCGCCTCGGCCGACCACGACCACGGCTACGCGCACATCGTGGCAACCACCGATTACCACATCGATCCAGGCGGCCATTTCTCCGACACCCCGGACTACTGGCAGTCCTGGCCCCCGCACTGCGTCGCCGGGTCGTCGGGAGCCGCCTTTCACCCGGCGCTCGACACGACCAGCGTCGAGGCGGTGTTCCGCAAGGGGGCGCACGCCGCCGCGTACAGCGGGTTCGAGGGCGTCGACGAGAACGGAACGCCGCTGGGTGACTGGCTGCGCGAGCACGACATCGACCAGGTCGACGTCGTCGGCATCGCGACCGACTACTGCGTGCGCGCGACCGCGCTCGACGCCGCCGCGGCCGGCTTTCGCACCCGGGTCCTGCTTGACCTGACCGCGGGCGTCGACCCGCGGACCACTGCCGAGGCCATCGCCGCCATGCGCGCCGCGGGCGTGGAGGTAACCGAGGGCACTCCCGTCATCGGCTAGCGGCGCTCGGCGGCCCACTGGCGGAGCATGGCGATCCGGGCACGGATCTGGTCGGCGCTCGCCTGCGGGAGCGCCGGGCCGCCGCAGGTGCCGCGCAGCTCGGCGTGAACGGCGCCGTGCGGCTGGCCCGTGCGCTGGCTCCAGGCGCCGACCAGGCCGTTGAGTTCCCTGCGCAGCGCGGTCAGGCCCTCCCGGGTCACCGGCAGCGGCGCGGCCGTCGGCGCGGCCGGGGGCGCGG
>NZ_JASIAL010000241.1:0-46885 GCF_030042015.1 Trebonia sp.
CCGGGCCGGCCTCATCGCCAGGCGCAAGCTGGTCCCGCTGCCGCCGGACCCGCTGCCGGACAAGCTCTACGCCGTGATCGACGGCACCGGCGTCCCGGTGACCTCAAAGGAGACCGCCGGGCGGGACGGCAAGGGCGAGGACGGCCGCGCGCGGACCCGCGAGGTCAAGATGGCCGTCTTCTTCACCCAGGACAAGGTGAACGCCGACGGCTACCCGGTCCGGGACAGGGCGTCTTCCAGCTACATCGCCACCTTTGAGCCCGCCGCCGCGTTCGCGCGCCTGGTCAAGGCCGAGGGCATCCGCCGCGGAGCGGACCACGTCCGCCAGCTCACCGTCATCGGCGACGGCGCCGCCTGGATCTGGAACCTCGCCGCCGCCACGTTCCCCGAGGCCACCTGCATCGTCGACCTGTTCCACGCCCGCGAGCACCTGCACTCCCTGACCCGCTCCCTGGAGTTCATGCTGGGCGACCGCAAAGACGAATGGCTTGCCGCCCGGCTCGAGGACCTCGACTACGGCTACATCGACGGCATCGCCGCCGCCGTCCGCGAATACCCCCTCGAAGGCATCAAGAAGGACGAGACCGACAGGGAACTCGGCTACTTCCTCAACAACGCACCCCGCATGCGCTACCACTGGTTCCGCTCACGCGGCCTGTTCGTCGGCTCCGGCGTCGTCGAAGCAGGCTGCAAAGCCGTCATCGGCCAGCGCCTCAAGCAGTCCGGCATGCACTGGACCGTCAACGGCGCCGACTCCATCATCACCCTGCGCTGCGCGCAGGCCAGCAGCCAGCACGAAGCCCTCTACGAGCACCGTCACAACCAGACAGGAGCCGCCTGACATGCCCGCACCCGAAGATGATCTTGCCTACCTACAAATCTGACGCACACCCGTCACGGTCCCATATGCCCCCGGTTGTCGGACCCATGTGACACACTGCGGAACTATGACAACGCCTTCCGCAAGCAGTATTCCCAGCCCACGGAAGGCGCGCGGGGCATTTTTCACGCCTGAACCGCTCGCCCGCTTCCTGACAGACTGGGCAATAAGGTCACCCGCCGACGCTATTCTCGAGCCATCTTGCGGTGAAGCCGCTTTCCTGCTCGCAGCAGCCAGCAAGCTCACAGGCCTTGCCAATACCTGTCGCGATAGCGTCGCTGTTCCACATCTTGACGGTATCGAACTGCACCCCGAATCCGCGCAGAGGGCGCTGAGCCTCCTTAACAGCGCGGGGATCCCTGCATCCGTTGAAGTCGGCGACTTCTTCGACGTGAAACCGACTGCTTCATACGATGCTGTGATAGGTAACCCTCCCTACATCCGGTACCAGGAATTCACTGGCGGCGCACGCGCTCGCTCCCGTGAAGCCGCCCTTCGCGCTGGCGTCGCCCTGACTAACCTTGCCTCATCGTGGGCAGCTTTCACTGTCCACGCGTCATTGTTCCTAAAGCCTGGGGGACGCCTTGCCCTAGTGCTACCCGCTGAGCTGCTTACAGTGAACTACGCGGCCGGCATCCGCCGAATGCTCATGGAGAAGTTCGCTCGCGTGGGTCTGGTGCTCTTCGAGGAGCGCGTCTTCCCAGGTGTGCTCGAGGAAGTCGTTTTGCTGATGGCGGACGACTACGCGAACGGCCCGACGGAGCATTGCCGCATCTACCAGGCCCGCAATGCAGACGACCTCCCAACGGCGCTCCTTCCACGGCTATGGCGGCCAGACGCTCCGGAGAGCAAGTGGACACCATCCCTTCTCTCGGCCAAGGCCCTCACTGCTTATGCAGACCTTGCGGCTAGCGCACAATTCTCGCCGCTCCAGACCTGGGGAGAAACCACCCTCGGCATGGTCACTGGAAACAACCGATACTTCGCGCTGAGTCCGCAGAAAGTCGCTGACCTCCGGCTCCGGCCGATGGACCTGATCCCCGTTTCCCCACCTGGGTCACGTCACCTCCGCGGCCTGTCTTTCACCCAATCAGCCCTCACTGAACTCGGGCAAACTGGCTCGGCGACGTGGCTCTTCCGGCCCGCTGACGAGCCCTCACCTGCTGCCCGCGACTACATCGCGCAGGGCGAGGCCATCGGCGTCGACCGCGCGTACAAATGCCGAGTCCGGAGCCCGTGGTGGCGAACGCCCTTCGTTCCCCCGGCTGACCTGCTGCTCACCTACATGAACGCGGATACGCCTCGTCTATGCGCCAACTCAGCTAAAGCCCACCACCTCAACTCCGTCCACGGCGTTTACCTCAATCCCGCGCTCCGCCACCGCGGCCGCGACCTTCTGCCGCTAGCAGCCCTTAACACGGTGACCTTGCTCGGAGCCGAGACTGTGGGCCGGTCCTACGGAGGCGGCATGCTCAAACTCGAGCCGAAAGAGGCTGATCGCCTCCCTGTCCCCTCACCCGCGCTCATTGAGGCAACGTGCACGGCACTGACCGCCCTGCGACCTCAGCTGGCGACGCACCTACGCAACGCGCGCCTCATGGAGGCTGTCCGACTGGTGGACAACGTAATCCTCATCGGGGAACTCGGCCTAAGCCGCGCCGCCGTCCGGGACCTCCGCGAAGCCCATGCCGAACTGACCGCGCGTCGCACTGCGCGGGGAAGCAGCCCCCGTGACACAAATCGATGACCTACTGACCCAGGCCATCAAAGCTGCTGGCCCCAAGCCTCCAGACGATGCCCCCCAGGGCCAGAAAAACCCTTGGGTTGGGAAGCTGTCCAACAATCTCGCGCTCGCTTTCGCCGATGAATTGCGACGCCGTGGGATGACCGAAGCTCGCCCTGCCGGCCCTGGGGACATAGGCCTTTCCGGCGCAGAACGCCGCCTCGCGGGCGGAATCGGGGCGAAACGCGTTGACGTCACCTGGGCAACCGAGGAATCCGGCCTAATGCTCGCTTGCTCCGTCAAGACCATTATGTTCAGGGATTCCAAGTCTGGAAATTTCCAGAAGAATCTGACTAACCGGCGCGGTGACCTCACGGTCGAAGCCGTCACTCTCCACCGCCGTTTCCCTTACGCTGTTCTGTCAGGCTGGCTCTTCCTCGACGCCCAAGCCGCCGATGACTACACCGACAAGCGCCGCAGCACCTTCGAGAACGCATTCCCCCGCCTTCGCTTGTTCACCGGACGCCAGGATCCAGCGGGACGCGAGGAACAATTCGAAAGGCTCTACCTGCTGCTCGTGGACCCCAATCCATTCAACCCGAAAATCGACTGCTACCACGTCGCAGACCAGACACAAACTGTAGATATCGACCAAGCCCTGACCGAGCTAGTCGAACTCGTCGGACAACGCAACTTCGATCTTTATGAAACTGCCGTCGGCAACATCCGCAAAATCTGAACCAACCAACCATGCCGGATCTGGGCGGGCTGCGATGCTACCACCACTCTGGTCCGCTAGCGCATCGCCCGTCATCGCTGGCTGACCGCCACTCCCCCAGGAGCGCACTTTCTATCCCGCGGCCTCAAGTTCCCCGTCGCGTGCAGCCTATTCAGGAACGCCAACCCGCGGAATCGCGGCCTCGGCGGCCAGCGGGTGCCCGATCGCCGCACCGCTTGAGGGGTCGAAGTAGTGCAGTCGCTGGGTGTCCACCGCGAGCTCGAGCGGCTGCCCCGGACGCACAGAAGACCGCGCGGACACCCGCGCCGTCCACAGCGACTTGCCCCCGGCGAGCGCCGCGACCGTCTCGTCCTCGTCCTCCTGGCCGGCCGCCGCGCTGGTGATCGACGCGTGCTCGATGGGCGGCGCGTCGATGGCGAAGATCACGTGGATCTCGCTGCCGAGTTCCTCGGTGACCCCGACCGTGACCGGCAGGCGCGCCCACGAGGCGTCACCCAGGGACCCGTCCTCGAAGTCGGACGGCCGGATGCCGAGGATGACCTTGCGGCCGAGGTAGTCGGCCAGGCCCCGCCTGGCGTCGAGCACGGACGCGGGCACCCGCAGCCGGTAGCCGGCGAAGGTCACCGCAGGGCCGTCGTCGCGGACGAGGTCGGCAAGCGCGAAGTTCATCGCAGGCGATCCGATGAAGCCGGCCACGAACAGGTTCACCGGCGAGTCGAACAGCGTCTGCGGGGTGTCGGCCTGCTGCAGCTTGCCGTCCCGCAGCACGCACACCCGGTTGCCGAGGGTCATCGCCTCGACCTGGTCGTGCGTCACGTACACGGTCGTGGTCCCGAGCCGCTCGTGGAGCTGGTTCAGCGCCGCCCGCATCGAGACGCGCAGCTTGGCGTCGAGGTTCGACAGCGGCTCGTCCATCAGGAACGCCTGCGGCTCGCGGACGATCGCGCGGCCCATCGCGACCCGCTGCCGCTGGCCGCCGGACAGCGCGGCCGGCTTGCGGGACAGGTATGGCTCGAGACCGAGCATCTTGGCCGCGTCGCCGACCCGCCGCTTGATCTCCGCCCGTGGCGTCTTGCGCAGCTTCAGGCCGAACGCCAGGTTCTCCTCCACGGTCATGTGCGGGTACAGCGCGTAGTTCTGGAAGACCATCGCAATGTCGCGGTCCTTGGGCGGCAGGTCATTGACGACCTTGCTGCCGATGGAGATGGTGCCCCTGGTGATCTCCTCGAGCCCGGCGATCGACCTCAGGGCGGTCGACTTCCCGCATCCGGAGGGCCCGACAAGCACCATGAACTCGCCTTCCTTCACCGCCAGGGTCAGGTCGTCGAGGGCCTTGACGTTGCCCTGGTAAACCTTGTCCACGTGGTCAAGGACAATCTGCGCCATGCGGGAACTCCCTTGTCAGCCGTGTCCCAGAGCTAACCACGCGCCGTCGCCGCCGGTGCGGCCGCGGACGGGATGGTTCTCCCGGTTCCCGTGAATTCTGATGTTTGCCGGGCGCGCTGGCAAGGGGCCGTGCCATGCCCTAGCCGGACACGTCCAGGGGGTTGTCCAGATCCCACATTGATTCGAGCCGGTCGGGGTCGGGGTCGTGGTCGGTGTCGTCGTAGCCGTCCTGGGTGGGGTCGAGCAGGCCGGGCGCGGCTTGCGGGCTGGTCTCGGTGATCCGGCACGCAGGGTAGCGCTGACCACTTTCGAGTTGCGCGAGTACCGACGCCAACTGGAGAGCGCGATTGCGTTCTTCGACGCTAAGGACCCCATCGCTTCGATGGTGAGCCGACGATCATGGCGAGGGCTTTGGGATTTGGGTCCTGTTTAGGCACTAAGAGGTTGCTGCAAGGCCTCGCTCATGCACCACGCGCCAGGCGCTCTCAACGTGCGGTTGGGTGAAGAGGGAGGACTTGCGCTGACTCCATCGGCGAACCTCTTCGTGGGCGACACCGCTATTCGCCATTGCTGTGGCGTCGTGAGTCATGACCCAGTGAACTGTCGCAAGGAGCTCCAATCCGTAAGTGCTCTCGAAACCCTCGATTTCACTTAGTACCGAATGGATCCGCGCGGCGGTCGCCGGATGGCTGGCGATATACCTATCCAGTCCCTCGTAGATCTCGGGCTTCACCCGGATTGGCTCGGCCTTGGTGATGGGCAATGAGCCGTCCCCGAAACCGACGATGAAATGCCCTTCCATGGCGCGCAGCGATTTCCGCAGCTCGTCCGCGTACGGACCATACACAGCCGCGCTGAAGACCAGCCGAAGCGCTTCCCCGTTAACCTGGAGGAAGTAAGCGAGCTTCTGTACCTCAACGAGCGTAGGGGGTTCAAAAGAAACTCGCTCATACTCCCGCATAAGCGCCAGCAACGCGGCGCGAGCCGGCGTCAGCTTCGGCGCCGGTTCACGGCTTGGCTGCTCGGCAGCGCTCGGAGCACCTTTCGGAGCGAAGATGCGTACGTCGACAGCGCCAGCAAGCGGCTCGAGAGAGCGCAGCATCCGCGGCTCGACCTCACTCCAGTCCAATCCGCCATTGCCGCATCCGAGGGGTGGGATAGCGATGGACGTGATGTCGAGTTCGCGAATCACCCGGGTCAAGTCGTAGAGGCCGGTCTCGATGTCGATGAGCTTGGATCGGGCACGCCAGTGCCGCTTCGTAGGGAAGTTGATGATGTACCGAGGACCAGTCAGCGATCCGGTCTCCCATACATACATGTGACCCAGCGTGACCTCACCCCGCTTGCAGGCCGCCTCATAGTCCTTGAACATCGCGGGCCACGCCCTCTTAAACTGCAGGGCAATCCCCTTGCCCATGATGCCCTCGGTGTTGACAGTGTTGACGAGCGCCTCGACGTCCTGCGTGAGGAGGTTCCCAGTACCTCGTGTGATCGGCATCGGCATCCCTCAGAAATACCACTCGGCACTGACAACGACAGGGGTCGACACACCAGCCGCACCCAGTACTCGCTCGACCTCAGCACGGGCACGCCCGGTCTTCGTCGCGATTCCTTCGATGACCTGCCACGGAACACGCGGATGGACGAGGCACTCCGCCTGGCGGCGTTCCTTGCGGTCAGGATCGTCCAGCGTGTTGTTCCAGTACGTCGCCGTCATGAGGGGCCAATCGATGAAGTCATCGTCATCTAGGTCCCCGTCGTGATCGGTCATCTCCGCGTAGCCCAGCTCCGCGTGGCGGTTGCTGGCAATCACCGTCAGCCCCGCCTTGCGCAGAGTCTGAGTGGAACTCACCAAGTAGATGATCTGTTCGGTGCATGCGGCCTCCTCGCTGACCAGGCCGCGCGTTATGGCGTAGAGCATCGGGCTTCGTGGCGCGAAGTAGAAGGGAACGTAGTCAGCTAGGGTGCCGCCGACTCCGCACGGCACCAGGCGGAGGGCGTGGCGCCGCTTGATATGGTCATACCCAATCTCAACCCCAGTGATCTGTCGTCGCCTGCACGCATTGTCGGCAGCAGTCCGTGCTCGATCACGCTTGGAAGTCGCTCGATCCGCGTCATATGGAGCACAGGGGTAGGCACCGGGCGGGTCACAGCCCTATGGTGCCTTACCAGCACCGGCATGGCTTGCCTTCGACGGATTCAGCCTGTACCTCCGGTATCTGGATCCCTTGCTTACCTCGTTTCACTTCGTTTCCTGATACCTTCCAGCGGCAAGCAACCCGCGCGGTTCCGTGACGTGCGCCGTCAGGCGTCCGCCACGGCGCGATGCGGCCAGGCCTATACTGCAGGCCGCTCTCCGCATGACGCCGGGAGCGGCCGATACCGTTAGCCGCTACGTCAGAGCGGGTAAGTCGCCTCGATCACGAACCGGCGCGCTGGCAAGAGGCACGCACCATGCCGACACGGCTACCCGGGCAGGTCGCGCACCGACACCGGCGTGACAAGCACCCGGCCGGAATCCACCACGCGGACCGGGCCGGTGAGCGTGAAGGACCCGGACAGCGGCAGGTCGTCGCAGGCCCCCCCGATGGCGACGCCGATCTCGCCGGGCTCGACGATCCGCTCGCCGCCCAGGCCGGTGAACGCGGTCCGGTCGGCGTGCAGCCGGAAGGCGACGCGCCCGGCCTGCCCGGGCTCGAGCGGCACCCGCGCGAACCCCGCCAGCCAGCGGACCGGCCGCACGACCTGGGCTTGCGGGTCGCTGAGGTAGAGCTGCACGACTTCCGTGCCGGCTCTGGTTCCGGTGTTACGGACTGTGCAGGATATTTCCACCGTGCCGTCGGTCGGTGCCTCGTCCGGGGACAGCAGGAGGTCGGAGTAGCCGAACGTCGTGTACGACAGCCCGTGCCCGAAAGCGAACAGCGGCGTCGGGTCGACCGAACTGCCCTCGTGCCGCCCGGCGTTCCGCGACCGCAGGTACGTCGAAGGCTGCGCCCCCGCCGACCCGGGCAGCTCCACGGGGAGCCTGCCGCTTGGCACCACGCGCCCGGTCAGCACGTCCGCGATCGCGTGCCCGCCCTCCTCACCGGGGAAGAACGCCTGCACGACGGCCGCGAGCCGGCCTGCCACGCCACCGATCGCGTATGGCCGGCCGGTGACGAGCACCGCGACGACGGGCTTGCCGGTGTCGGCGAGCGCGTGCAGCAGGTCTTCCTGCACCCCGGGCAGCCTGAGCTCGGTCACGTCGCAGCCCTCGCCGGAGGTCCCGCGCCCGAACAGCCCCGCCTGGTCTCCCACGACCGCGACAACAACTTCTACAGAACGGGCCGCCGCGACTGCCCCGGCGAACCCGCACCTGTCGGTGCCGCGCACCTCGCAGCCGGGCGCGTACACCACGTCGGGCAGCTGTTCGCGCAGCGCGGCCAGCAGGGTGGTGACCCGCACGCCGGCGCCATCGGTGCTGGTGGCCATGTGCCGCGGCATGCTGTAGCAGCCGAAGAACGCCAGCGGGTCGTCGGCAAGCGGGCCGACGACCGCGACCTTCGCGGCTTTCCCCTGGCGGCGCGGGTCAGCCGGCCCGGCAAGCGGCAGCACGCCGCCGGGGTTGGCGAGCAGCACCACGGACTCCTCGGCGAGGCGGCGGGCGATGCCGCGGTGCGCGGGCGGATCCAGGTCGGGCACCGCGGCGCCGTCTTCCGCGGGGTCTAGGGCGGGGACGGCGGACCAGCCCGGGTCGAGCATGCCGAGCTCGAACTTCTGCCGCAGCACGCGGGCCACGGCCTGGTCCACGGTCTCTACCGTGACGTCTCCGGCGGTCGCCGCCGACCGCAGCGGCGTGCCGTAGCAGCGCACGCTTGGCAGTTCGACGTCCACGCCCGCCGTCAGGGCAAGCGCGGCGGCGCCCGCGGGCGACGCGGCGACCGCGTGCTGCAGCTCGAGGAAGGAGACGGCGTAATAGTCGGAGACGACCAGGCCGTCGAAGCCGAGCGTGTCGCGCAGCAGCGCCCCGAGCAGTTCGGCGTCGGCGGTGGCGGGCACGCCGTCGGTCGCGACATAGGTCGGCATCACGGACCGGGCGCCGCCGATCCTGATGGCCATCTCGAACGGCGGCACGAGGACGTCGGCGAACTCACGCCTGCCCATGGACACGGGCGCCATGTTGCGGCCGGCCCGGGAGGCCGAGTATCCGGCGAAGTGCTTCAGCGTCGCATGCACGCCCGCGGACTGCAGCCCCTGCACGTAGCCGGTCCCGATGGTCGCGACCAGGTACGGGTCCTCGCCGATGGTCTCCTCCGTGCGGCCCCAGCGGGGGTCGCGGGTCACGTCGAGGACGGGCGCCAGGCCCTGGTGGATGCCCATGGCGCGCATGGTCAGGCCGAAGGCCCGTGCCATCTCGCGGACCAGGGCCGGGTCGAAGGTCGCGCCCCAGGCGAGCGGGGTAGGGAAGATCGTCGCGGTCCACGCGGCGAAGCCGGTCAGGCACTCCTCGTGCGCGACCGCCGGGATGCCGAACCGGCTGGCGGCCACCACCCGCGCCTGCAGGGCGGCCAGCGCGCGCATCCCCGCGGCGGGGTCCACGGGCCGGGTGCCGAACACCCGCGTCAGCTGCCCCATGCCGAGGGAGATCAGCTCCTCCAGCGGTGCCAGCTCGTGGCTGAACTGGTCCTGGAACGGGGCGACGCCGTCCCCGTCACCGGAGGCGCCCATCCAGACGCTGCCGAGCTGCGCGATCTTCTCCGCCAGCGTCATCCTGGCGAGCAGGTCGGCGACGCGCTCGTCCACCGGGCAGCCGGGATCGCGCCACGCTTCCGCGTCGCGGTCGCGCTCCGCCACCCCCGTAGCGCCCCCCTCGGCCACCCCCGTCCCGCTCCCTTCCGGCATCTCGGATAGTTCGGTTTTGTCCAGCGGTTGTGTCACTGCGAGCGCTCCCGGAGAGCGGCAGTCGACTCGCGCATGATGAGTTCGGTGGACAGCTCGACCCGGGTCGAGCGCAGCGGCCGGTCTTCGATCAGCTCGCCGAGCATCTGCGCGGCGGCGCTGCCCATCTCGGCGAGCGGCTGCCGGACGGTGGTCAGCGGCGGGGATGCCCAGCGGGCAACCGGCAGCTCGTCGAAGCCGACCACGCTGAGGTCCTCGGGTATCCGCAGGCCGTGCTGGCGAGCCGCCTCGTAGACCCCGAACGCCTGCTGGTCGCTGCCCGCGAAGATGGCCGTCGGCGGCTGCGCGAGTTCGAGCAGCTCGACGGCGCGCGCGAAACCGCCCTCGTGCTGGAAGTCGCCGTACCGCACCAGCCCGGGGTCGAACCGCACGCCTGCCCGCTCGAGCGCGGACCGGTAGCCGTCAAGCCGCGCCAGGCTGCACAGGTAGTCGATCGGCCCGGTGATGGCGGCGATCCGGCGGTGCCCGAGGCCGAGCAGGTGCTCGGTCGCGGCCAGGCCGCCCGCCCAGTTGGTCGCGCCGACACTCGGAATCTCCGGCGGCGGGGTGTTCGCCGGGTCGATGACCACGAGCGGGATGCCCGCGCTGCGGAGCTGGCCGAGCTGGGTGTCGGTCAGCTTGGTCGTCACCAGGATCACGCCGTCGGTGTCGTGGCTGGCCAGCGCGCTCGTCCAGCTCGCGGGACGGGCGTCGCCGTGCCGCACCGAGGAGACCGCGACCGCCGTCTCGTGCAGCGCACCCCATTCCTCCACGCCGCGCAGTATCTCCACCGCCCACGGGCTGTCCAGCCCGTTGAACACGAGGTCGACAAGTCCTGAGCGGCGGCGCCTGCGCAGGCCGCTTCGCGCGTACTGGTGCAGGTCGAGCAGCTCCTCCACCCGTGCCCTCGTGGACGGGGCGACGTCCGGGCGGCCGTTGACCACCTTCGACACCGTGGGCAGCGAGACACCGGCCTCGGCGGCGATCGCGGCGAGCGTGGTCCTGCGCTCTAGCAGCCGCTGAGGGTCGCGCCGCCGCGCCGTTGCGCCCTGCTGCTGCCGCGCGGTTCCCTCTTCCTGTTGCCGCACAGCGCCACCTTTCGACTGTTCAAACCGAAACTTTCTGCCAGCACATGCTCCCCCTGGGACGCCATGTCCATGCTGCATCGTACGCGAATCGCTTGGTCATGGGAATCTCTCCAAGCTGACCAAGAGCTCCGAGACCAGCCCGGAAAAAAAGAAGGTAACACAGTGGGAACGAGGGGTTGACCACGGCAGCGCGGCGATTTTACGATGACGGCACGTCGAAAGTGTTGCTAAAAACTTTCGAAACGCCCGGTCGGCAGCAGCGCCTGCAATGCCGTCCGTCTGCCTCGGGCCGACCCCTCAGGAGATGACCATCCATGCGTAGCAGCCGGGTACTCGCCGCCATCGCAGTCGCGGTGGCCACGGCAACTGCGGTCGCCGCGTGTAGCAGCGGCAGCTCAAGTTCAAGCTCAAGCGTTTCCACTACCACCACCCCCACCAGCTCAACCGCGCCCGCCAGCTCCGTCGCGACGGACACCATGTGGCTGGTGACCACAGGCCCGAGCCCCGCCAACACCGCGATACAAAACCTGGTCACGTCCTTCGAGAACAGCCACCCTGGCGACAAGATCACCATCGACTTCGTCGAGAACCAGTCGTACAAGACGAAGATCCAGCTCGCGATGGGTGCCCACAACGAGCCGACAATCTTCTGGTCCTGGGGCGGCGGCACGCTGCAGGAGTACATCAAGGCCGGCGACGTCGATTCGCTCGGCACCACGAGCACCGCTTCCTGGCTGTCGGACTTCCTGCCGTCCTCGCTCGGGGCGGTCACCTACCAGGGCCAAGTCTACGGCGTCCCGGTCGAGGGTACCCAGCCGGTCTACTTCTTCTACAACAAGCAGATCTTCGACAAGTACCACCTCACGTTCCCGACGACATGGAGCGGGCTGCTGTCCACGGTGGCCACGCTGAAGTCCGACGGCGTCATCCCGATCTCGCTCGCCGAGGGTGACCAGTGGCCGGGCCTGATGTTCCTTGAGTACCTCACCGACCGGATCGGCGGGCCGACCGTCGCCGACGCGCTCCAGTCCAACGCGGCCAACGGCTGGTCGAACCCCGCGGTCACGCAGGCGCTGACCGACATCCAGGATCTGGTCAAGGCCGGAGCGTTCCAGACCGGCTACGCCTCGACGCACTACAGCGGCGGCGCCTCCGACGCGCTTGTCTACAGCGGCAAGGCGGCCATGCAGCTGATGGGTGACTGGGACATCTCCAGCATCCTCGGCTCGGACCCGTCCTTCGTGAAGGACGGTTACGACGGCATGGCCTCGTTCCCGACCGTGGCAGGCGGGACGGGCAACCCGGCCGACCTGGCAGGCAACACGGCCAGCTACGTCGCGATCTCGGCCAACGCGACCGCGGCGCAGAAGACCGTCGCCGAGGAGTTCTTCGCCGACTACCTGACCTCGCAGGCCTACGCCAAGGCCGAAATCGCGGCGGGCGAGGTGCCGGTCGTGACGGGCGCGTCCTCGCTGTTCGCCGGCCAGTCGCTCGCCTCCTACGACACGACCATCTACGATTCCGTTCAGTCGGCGCCGAGCTTCCAGTACTCCTGGGACCAGGCGATGACCCCGGCGGTGGCGACCGTGATGCTCACCAACCTTGAGGACATCTTCACGCTCACCGAGAGCCCGGCCAAGTTCGAGTCCACTCTGAACGCGGAGGCTAAGTCGACCTCGTGACCACGCAAGCCGCCGCGGGAGGCTCCGCCGGCGCCACCCCTGCGCCCGCTCCGCACTCCCTTCCGCGGAGCGGGCGCAGGCTTCGCCAGCGGAAGGGCAGCTGGGTGGCCGACCTGGTCGGGGTCGGCCCGCCCATGGTGCTGTTCTGCCTCTTCATCGTCATCCCGATGATCCTCGCCGTCGCGATGAGCTTCGTCACCTGGAACGGCCTCGGCACCCCGGCATGGGCCGGCTGGTCGAACTGGGCGCAGTTCTTCCACGATCCGGTGGCGCGCACATCCGTGGAAGTGACCCTCAAGGTCGTGGTGCTGAGCTACGCGATCCAGACGCCGATCTCGATGGCGCTCGGCCTGTTCACAGCGGGCAGGCAGCGCTACAGGACGGTGTACGCCACGATCTTCGTGCTCCCGCTGCTGCTGTCCACCGCGGGCATCGCGCTGATGTGGGAGTCGTTCCTCGACCCGACCTTCGGCGCGCTCACCTCGCTGTCGAACTCATGGCACCTGTCGTTCCTCACCCAGAACTGGCTGGGCAGCCCGAGCCTGACGCTGTACGTGATAATCGCGATCATCGCGTGGCAGTTCATCCCGTTCCACACGCTGCTGTACGCGGTCGGCCGCCGGCAGATCCCCGCGGTCCTTTACGAGGCCGCCAGGATCGACGGCGCCAGCCCGGCGCAGATGTTCTGGCGGGTGACCCTCCCGCAGTTGCGGTACACGATCGTCACCTCGGGCATCTTGATGATCGTCGGCTCGCTCACCTACTTCGACATCATCTACATCATGACCGACGGCGGTCCGGGATACGCGACGCGCGTGCTGTCGCTCGACATGTACAGCGTCGCGTTCCAGCAGGACCAGTACGGGTATGCCAGCGTGCTCGCCGTCGTCCTCGGCATCATCGGGATCGCGGTGGCGGTCGGCCTGGTCAGGTTCAGCGGGTTCGCGTCGATGACGAGCCAGCAGGAAGGAGCGGCCTGATGTGGTCGCGGCTGCGCCCCGGGCGGGCGGTGCCGGTCGTGCTCGCCACCGGGTGGCTGGTCATCGTCGTCGCGCCGCTGTACTACATGATCCTGGCCAGCTTCCGCACCCAGGGCACGTACCTGACCGCCAACCCGTGGATACCGGCGGGCGGCCTGTCCGTCAGCTCGTACCGCACGGTATTCGCCGCCGGCCTCGGCACGTACGCGCTGAACAGCGTGATCCTCACGGCGGTCTGCATCGCGGTGACCGCGACGCTCTCGCTCGGGGCGGCGTACCGGATCATCCGGCGGAACTCGAGGGCGGTCGGCGTCTCGTTCACGATCATGCTGTTCGGGCTGGCGATCCCGATCCAGGCGATCATCGTGCCGATCTACATACTCATCTACAAGATGCACCTGTACGACACGCTGTTCGCGCTGATCCTCACGCTCAGCGCGGCGGCGATCCCGGTGTCCGTGCTCATCATGGTGAGCTTCGTCAGGGACATCCCGCGTGACCTGATCAACGCCATGCTCGTCGACGGCGGGACCGAGTGGACCGTCTTCAGGCAGCTCATCTGGCCGCTGTCGCGGCCGGTGATGGCGACGCTGGCGATCTACAACGGGCTGAACGTGTGGAACAACTTCCTGCTCCCGCTGGTGCTGACCACCAGCAACAGCGTCGCGGTCCTGCCGCTCGGCCTGACCAGGCTGGAGGGCCTGTACTCGATCAACGTGCCTGCCGTGATGGCAGGCGTGCTGCTGTCGGTGCTGCCGCTGCTCGTGCTGTTCGTGTTCATGCGCCGCCAGGTGATGAACAGCCTGGGCGGAATAGTGGCGCGATGAGCGAGGCAGCCATCCCGGGCACGGACGGTCTTTCGTCCGCTCCGCGGCTCCCGTGGCTGCAGCTCGTGCTGAACAGCTGCTTCGCCGAGCCGCTGTCCGGCGAGTTCGCCGCCTGCTTCGCGGACGCGCCGGAGGACGAGTGCGTCGCTCTTGGTGGGTCTTTCGCCTTCGCCAACTGCGAGGAGAATAGGGATCTGTGCGAGGTCGTCTCCCGGTCGGCGCAGCCTGCCGCGGACTGACCCGCGCGCGCCAGAGGGTGCCCAGAGAGGAGTTACCCGTGACCGACAGTTACGTGCCGACCAGGGAAGACCACTTTTCGTTCGGGATATGGACGGTGGGATGGCAGGGGACGGATGTCTTCGGTACGGCGGTCCGCCCGCCGATGCCGGCCGATCGCGCGGTCCGCAAGCTCGCCGAGCTCGGTGCCTATGGCGTGAACTTCCACGACAACGACGTGTTCGACTTCGGCGCGTCCGCAGCCGATCGGGACGAGCGGATCGCGGCGTTCCGCAAGGCGCTCGATGAGACCGGCCTGGTGGTCACCACGGCCACCACGAACCTGTTCTGGCACCCGATGTTCAAGGACGGCGCGTTCACCGCGAACGAGCGCGAGGTGCGCCGGTTCGCCCTCGCCAAGGTCATGCGCAACCTGGACCTGGCCGCCGAGCTGGGCGCGCGGGTGTACGTGTTCTGGGGTGGCAGGGAGGGTGCCGAGCACGGCGCCTCCAAGGACATCAGGGTGGCGCTCGACCGGTACGCCGAGGGACTGAACCTGCTGACCCAGTACGTTCTCGACCAGGGCTACCAGATCCGGTTCGCGGTCGAGCCCAAGCCGAACGAGCCGCGCGGCGACATCCTGCTGCCCACCGTCGGGCACGCCCTCGCCTTCATCAACTCGCTCGAGCACCCGCAGCTCGTCGGAGTCAACCCCGAGGTCGGCCACGAGGAAATGTCCGGCCTGAACTACGCGCACGGCATCGCCCAGGCGCTGTGGCACGGCAAGCTGTTCCACATCGACCTGAACGGGCAGCACGGTCCGCGCTACGACCAGGACCTGCGGTTCGGCGCAGGGAACGTGCGGGGCGCGTTCTGGGTGGTGGACACGCTGCTCGCCGGGGGCTACTCCGGCCCGGTGCACTTCGACTACAAGCCGCCGCGCACGGAGGACGACGACGGCGTCTGGGCGTCGGCCGCCGCGTGCATGCGGAACTACCTGATCCTGCGCGAGAAGGTACGCGCGTTCCGGGCCGACCCCGAGGTTGCCGAGGCGCTGCGCGCCGCCCGCGCGCCGGAGCTCGCCGCGCCCACGCTCGCACCGGGGGAGACCTGGCGCGACGTGCGCGACGTGACCGTGGATGCCGACGCACTCGGCCGCCGCGGGATGGGCTACGAGCACCTGGACCAGCTCGCCATGGAACACCTCTACGGCGTCCGCTGAGCGGTCGCCCCGCGCGCCCCGCCGACGTCGCCATGACCAGCCCGATGCCGCCCTGGCAGCTCACGACCGCGGAGCTGGACCGCGAGGTCGAATCGCTCGAGGCGTCCATCAGGGACCTGCCGCCAGATGAGGGCGAGCACGAGCTCAGGCGGCTGACCCAGCTGTACGCCGAGCGCGACGAGCGCAGGCGCCTGTCGGGTCGCATCCTGCGGCCAGCCGAACGGCGCTTCCCCGACGACGCCTCCTGACCCCATCGGTCACAAGGGGCATCTGGCGTGCACTTTGCACACTCCGTGACGTTTTGTCGCCCGGAATGTCCGGAATGTCCATACATGGAGTGTCCAAAGTGGCATTTCCGGGACTGGTGGGGCGCCAGGGGAGACCGCCTCTAGCGCGGAGCAGGCATATCCTGGCTGGTGATGGGCGAGAGCATGCTGGCAGCGCGACTTTACCGGACCGGCGACATCCGGGTGGCTGATGAGCCGGTGCCCGCGGCCGATGCCGGCGAGACCCTGGTGCGGGTCACCGCGGTCGGGATCTGCGGGTCCGATCTGCACTGGTGGACCGAAGGCGGCATCGGCGACGCGACGCTGGCGCATCCGCTCGTCCTCGGGCACGAGGGCGCCGGCGAGATCGCGGCCGGGCCGCGCCGCGGGCAGCGGGTCGCGATCGACCCGGCCATCCCGTGCGAGGAGTGCCGCGCCTGCCGTGACGGCTACCGGAACTTGTGCTACCGGATCAGGTTCGCCGGGCACGGCGGGACCGACGGCATGCTGCGCCAGCTCATGCCGTGGCCGGACCGCCTGCTGCACCCGCTGCCTGACGAGGTCGGCGACGCCGCCGGGGCGATGCTCGAACCGCTCGGCGTCGCGCTGCACGCGCTGGACCTCGGGCATGTGCGGTTCGGCGGGCGAACGGCGGTGGTCGGCTGCGGGCCGATCGGGCTGCTGCTCGTTCAGCTGCTGCGGGCCGCCGGGGCGAGCCGGGTCCTCGCCGTCGAGCCGCTGGCGCACCGCCGCCAGGCGGCGGGCATGTGCGGCGCGGACGAGATCTCGACGCCCGCGGATGGCCTGTCGGCGTACGGAGCCGACGTCGCGTTCGAAATGGCCGGGAACGACGAGGCCGTGCGGCGGGCCATGGAATCCGTGCGGCCGGGCGGGCGGGTGGTGCTCGGCGGCATACCGGACGCGGACATGACGACGTTTCCCGCGTCGCTCGCGCGCCGCAAAGGGCTGACGATCGCCATGGTGCGGCGCATGAACGACGTGTACCCCCGCGCGATCGGCCTTGCCGCGCGGGGCGTCGTGTCCCTGGACCCGCTGCTGTCCCGGCAGGCACCGCTCACCGATGTGGCCGATGCCTTCGCCGCCGCCCAGCGGCGGACTGGGCTCAAGGTGATCGTCACGCCGTGAACCGCGGCGCCCGCGGTGCGGGCCGCACTGCGGGCCAGGCCGACCGCGGGACCGAACGGTAGCGTTACCGGCATCAACGTGGGATATAGTTTTTTTCAACCATTGAGAGAACGGCCGGGACACTGGCGTGCTGGCGGCGGGCTAACTGGAGGCGGCGTGTCGGCGACCGCAGATCCGCAGGCATGGCGGCCCGTGATGGCGGACGTCGCACGGCTGGCAGGCGTCTCGCATCAGACCGTCTCCCGGGTGCTGAACGGCCACCCGAACGTCAGTCCGGCGACCAAGGCCGATGTCCTCGCGGCCATCCGCGACCTCGGCTACCGGCCGAACATCGCGGCCCGTACCCTGGTCACAGGCAAGACCAACGTGCTTGGCGTGGTCAGCTTCGATACCACGCTGTATGGCCCGGCTTCCATGCTCTACGGCATCGAGCGCGCGGCGCATCCGGGGTACTTCGTCGCGGTCGCCAGCCTGTCTGCCCTCGACCGGTGGTCGCTGGCCCAGGCGGTGGACCGGTTCCTCGGCCAGGCCGTCGCGGGAATCATCGTGATCGCGTCGCAGAGCGACGCGGTCGAGACGCTGGCCGGGCTGGCGCCGACCGTTCCGCTGGTGGCAGTGGGCTGCGGCACCAACGCGCCGCTGCCGTCAGTCAAGATCGACAACGTGGCCGGCGCCGTGCTGGCAACCCAGCACCTCCTTGACCTGGGTCACCGGACCGTGCACCAGATCGCCGGACCGGACAGCTGGCTTGACGGCAGGCACCGGGTCGACGGCTGGCGGCAGGCGCTGCACGCGGCAGGGGCGCCGGAACCGGAGGTGCTCCGCGGCGACTGGTCGGCGCGGTCCGGGTACGAGATCGGACTTGAGCTTGCCACCCGCCCGGACGTGACCGCCGTGTTCTGCGCGAACGATTCGATGGCGCTCGGATTCCTCCGCGCGGCCGCGGAGCGCGGTCGCCGCGTGCCGCGGGACATCAGCGTGGTCGGGTTCGACGACCTCCCCGAGGCCGGCTACTTCTGGCCGCCGCTCACCACGGTGCGGCAGGACTTCGGCGCGCTTGGCGAGCAGGCGCTGCACCTGCTGATAGGCCAGATCACGGTCGACGCGGGCACCAAGCCGTCGCCCTCGCCGATGATGCCGCACCTCGTCGTGCGTTTCAGTTCGGCTCCGCCGCCCCGCGGTTAGCCGCGACGCCCGCCACGCCCGCCACGCCCGCGACCGCCGCCCCCGCGGTCGGCCGGTATGGCATCGGCCGCCGGGAGGGCGGAGAATGCGGGATGTGAACGCTAACATCTGCCACCCGGATGCCTGCGTGGTCGGCGTTGACTTCGGCACCCTGTCCGGACGCGCCCTGGTTGTCCGCGTGGCCGACGGCGCGGAACTGGGCACCGCCGTCCATGAGTACCGGCACGGCGTCATGGACGCCGCGCTAGCGGCCACCGGCCGCCCGCTGCCGCCCGACTGGGCGCTGCAGGACCCCGCGGATTACCTGGATGTGCTGCGGACGGCAGTCCCCGCGGCAGTGGCCGAGGCTGGCATCGCCGCGGCCCAGGTCATCGGCATCGCCACGGACTTCACCGCCTGCACGGTGCTGCCCGTGCTCGCCGACGGGACGCCACTGTGTGAGTTCGCCGGGCTGGCGGACCGGCCGCATGCGTATCCGAAGCTCTGGAAGCACCACGCCAGCCAGCCCCAGGCGGACCGCATCAACGAGCTGGCCCGCTCCCGCGGCGAGCCGTGGCTCGCCAGGTACGGCGGGAAGATCTCGGCCGAATGGCAGTTCGCGAAGGCGCTGCAACTCCTCGAGGAGGACCCGGACGTCTACGGGCTCGCCCGGCGGTGGATCGAGGCGGCGGACTGGATCATCTGGCAGCTGACCGGCGTCGAGACCAGGAACGCGTGCACCGCCGGGTACAAGGGCATCTTCCAGGACGGGCGCTATCCGTCCCGTGGCTTCCTTGCGGCGCTCAACCCCGGCTTCGCCGGATTCGCCGACGACAAGCTCGCGCACCCGATCCTCGCGCTGGGCAGCCGGGCCGGGGCGCTCGCCGCGCGCGCGGCGAGCTGGACCGGCCTGCCCGAGGGAATCGCCGTCGCGGTCGGCAACGTAGACGCGCACGTGACCCCGCCAGCGGCGAACGCGCTCGCCCCCGGTCAGCTGGTGGCCATCATGGGCACCTCCAACTGCCACGTGATGAACGCCGGCGTGCTTGCCGAGGTGCCGGGCATGTGCGGGGCGGTCGACGGCGGGATCGTCGCCGGGTCGTGGGGCTACGAGGCCGGGCAAACCGGGGTCGGCGACATCTTCGCCTGGTTCGCCGACCACGCCGTGCCGCCGGAGTACCACGCCGCGGCGGCCGGCCGCGGGCTTACCGTGCACGAGCTGCTGTCGGAGCAGGCGGCGGGCCAGCCGCCGGGCGCGTCCGGCCTGATCGCCCTGGACTGGCTGAACGGGAACCGCAGCGTGCTTGTCGACCATCGCCTGTCCGGCGCGATCGTCGGCCTCACCCTGGCCACCCGCGCGCCGGACATATACCGGTCGCTCGTGGAGGCAACGGCCTTCGGCACGCGGGTGATCGTCGACGCCTTCGAGGCGGCCGGCCTGCCGGTCACCGAGCTGGTCGTGGCCGGCGGGCTGATGCGGAATGAGTTCCTCATGCAGATCTACTCCGACGTGACCAGGAGGCCGCTGCACCTGGTCGAGTCGGCCCAGGCGCCCGCGCTCGGTTCCGCGATTCACGCGGCCGTGGCCGCGGGCGCCTACCCCGATGTGCCGGCCGCGGCGGCGGCCATGGGACGCACGACCGGGGTCGCCTACACCCCCGACCCGCGTGCCGCGGGCGTCTACGACCAGCTCTACGCCGAGTACGTCCTGCTGCACGACTACTTCGGCCGGGGCGCCAACGACGTCATGCACCGGCTCCGCGCCCTTCGTGACCGGGTGATCAGCCCCGGCCGCGCAGAAGACCGGGTGCGGCCATGACGGACGGCGCGGTCCTGGCGGACCCCGCCGTCAGCGCCGCCATCCGCGAGCTGCGGCACACCGTCGCCGAACTGCACACGGCCCTGGTCAGCAACGGACTGGTGGTGTGGACGTCAGGCAACGTGTCGGGCCGGGTGCCGGGCACCGACCTGCTGGTGATCAAGCCGAGCGGGGTCAGCTACGCCGACCTGACGCCGGACTCGATGGTCGTCTGCGACCTGGCCGGCGCCCGGGTTTCCGGCGAGCTGGCGCCGTCGAGCGACACCGCGTCGCATGCCTACATCTACCGGCACATGCCGCAGGTCGGGGGAGTGGTGCACACCCACTCCAGGTACGCGACCGCGTGGGCGGCCCGCGGCGAGCCGATCCCGTGCGTGCTGACCGCGATGGCCGATGAGTTCGGCGGCGAGATACCGCTCGGGCCGTTCGCGCCGATCGGCGGCGACGAGATCGGCCGCGCCGTGGTCGCGACGCTGTCCGGGCATCGCTCGCCGGCCGTGCTGCTGCGCAGTCACGGGGTGTTCACGGTAGGCCCCACCCCGCGCGACGCGGTGAAGGCGGCCGTCATGTGCGAGGACGCGGCCTGCACCGTCCACCTGGCCGCGAGCCGTGGTGAGCTCACCCCGCTGCCGCGGGACCAGATCGACGCCCTGTACCGCCGCTACCAGAACGAGTACGGCCAGCGCTAGGCCGAGCGCTGGCGCTGCTCCATGGCCCGCCGGTACTCGGCCACCACGATGTCGTTGAGTTCCTGCACCGAGGTGTCCTTGCTGGCCTTGTCCAGCGTGATCTGGCCGTGCTGCAGCAGGTTGATCCGGTCGCAGATCTCCAGCACCTGGCCGTAGTTGTGCGCGATCATGATGACCGACACGTCGCCCCGCTGTTTCAGGTCGCGGACCAGGTCCAGGATGATCGCCGCCTCCTTCGCGCCCATCGCGGCAAGCGGCTCGTCGAGCAGCAGGATCTTGGCGTTCGAGTAGACAGAACGCGCGACCGCGATCGCCTGCCGCTGCCCGCCGGACAGGCTGGCGACAGGGACGTCCACCGACGGGATGCTGATCCCCATTTCGTCGAGATACTGGCGTGCGATCGAGCGCATCGACCGGTTGTTCAGCAGCGGCCACCGGATGCGCTCACGCTTGAGGAAAATGTTGTGGTAGACGGTGAGCTGGTTGATCAGCGCGAGATCCTGGTAAACGACGTCGATGCCCAGCGCCCTGGCCTGGTCGACGGACTTGAGCACCACTTCGTGGCCGTTGACCACCAGCCGGCCGGAGTCGGGCGGCTGGAATCCGCAGATGATCTTGATCAGCGTCGACTTGCCCGCGCCGTTGTCGCCAAGCAGGCCGAGCACCTCGCCGCGGCCGAGCCGCAGGTTGATGTCCACGAGGGCGGTGACCGCGCCGAACCGCTTGGCGATGTGCTCGGCGCGCAGCACGTCGCCCCCGGGCGCCTGGCCGTCGCCGCCGGGCGCGGCCGGTCCCGGATCCAGCGGCTGTGACGTCATGACGTCCTCCCTCTCCCGCGCGCCCTGGCTAGCTGCACGTTCGCGACCATCGCGATGAGGATCGCGGCGCCGAACACGATCTGGACCGAGTTCGCGTTGATCCCCTCGACGTCGAAGCCGTCGATCAGGGTGGCCAGCGCGATCGCGCCGAGGAAGGCGCCGAGGATGGTGCCCGATCCGCCGAGCATCGCGGTGCCGCCGATGACGGCCGCGGTCACGCTGTAGAACATCGGCAGGTACTGGCCGGCCAGCGGGTCGATCGTGTTGGTGTAGAAGGCGACCTGGAGGCCGACGAGCGCGCTGAGCACGCCAGTGATCATGAAGTTGCCGTACTTGATCCGGCCCACGTTGATGCCCGCCTCGCGCGCCCCGAGCTGGTTGCCGCCGGTGGAGACCGTGTACAGGCCCCACCGCGTCCGGGTCAGCACGACGTGGAAGATCGCGACAAGGACGACGGCCCAGATGAACTGCGACCACGCGTCGGTGCCGAGCCACGACCCGATCGTGACGGTGGCGGGCGGGATGTCCTTGGGCTCGGCGTGCGACAAGGTGAGCGCCAGCCCGGCGAGGATGAACCCCGTGCCGAGCGTGGTGATGAACGACGGAACCCCGAGCGTGACCGTGAAGAAGCCGTTGACGAACCCGACCACCAGCCCGGAGAGCAGGGCGAGGATGATCGCCAGCACGGCCGGCACACCGTAGTACTCGTTCATGAAGAACATCACGAACGGCGCGAAGCAGTAGATAAAGCCGGCCGACAGGTCGATCTCGCCGCAGATCAGCAGCATCACCTCGCCGATGGCGATGATGATGATCGGCGCCGCGAGGGCCGAGAACAGGTCGACGGCGTTGGCCTGGGAGACGAAGCCGGAGGTGTCGTGGATGCCGAAGTACAGCAGCAGCGCGACCGCGACGACCAGGATCGTGGCCTCGCGCTGGCGGGTGAAGATGCCGAGCCACCCGCGCAGGATGTCGATCGTGGCGCTCTGCGGGCCGGGACCGCCGCCTGGCTCACCGATCAGCCTGCCGGTCTGCTGGGTTGTCTCGCTCACATCGGTTCTCCTCATCCGCTCAGTCGCGTGCCGACGGCGGGGGACTGGCCTGCCTGTCCGCAGGTACAGTCTCCCGCCGCCGGCTGTGCGCTCCCGTGCCCGGGGGCCCGGATGCGGCTTATGTCAGGTCAGCTGCTCGTGGTGGCGATCGGGTTCGAGATCGCGCCGGACGGCCGCGGCAGGTACTTCTCCGCGGTGCCCGAGCCCTGGTAGCGGCTGGCTAGGTTGTATTCGGCCAGGTTGCTCTTGGTGATGAAGCTCAGGCCGGTGTCGGTGTCCGGCGGGACGAGCGTACCGCCGGAGATGTTGTACAGGTACAGGTACAGGGTCGGCAGGAAGCCTTGCAGGTACGGGTCCTGGTAGATGGTGAAATCGGTGGTGCCGGCGGCGATGTTGGACAGCGTCAGCGGCTCGGTGTCGAAGCCGCCGTTGGGCAGGCCCGTGATCCCGGCCTTCGCGAGCGCCGGGGCGAGGAACGAGCTCGAGCCGCCGTCCACGGCGAACGCGCCCTTCAGGGTCGACTTGTGCCCGAGCAGGTAGGCCACCATGTTTCCTTCTTCGACGTCGGTGGCCGCGCCGGTCGCGATCTCGGCGACCGTGTAGCCGGCCGGCGTGAGCACCGCGGCGGCGCCGTCGTACCGCGGCTGGATGTTCGCCTGACCCGGGGTGGCGATGAAGATGACGACGTCGCCCGGGGTGGTGACCAGCGACTTGATCCGCTCGCCCAGCTGCTCGCCCGAGGTGTACAGCGCCTGGCCGACGTAGGCCAGCCGGTTGCAGCCGATGTCGGGCACGCCGTTGACGATGTCGCCGTCCGCGTTGTAGCTGAGCACGGGGATGCCCGCGCTCATCGCGTTCCCGACCGGGGTCGTGAACGAGGTGGAGTTGATCAGCGTCGTCGCGATTCCGGACGCATGAGCCGACACCGCGGCGTCAATCTGCGCGACCATCTGCGAGGCGATCGAGTTCGTCGAGCCGACCCAGTTCGGCGTCGGCAGCCCGAGCAGCTTGGCCGCATCGGCGAACCCGTACTGGGTCGGCACGAAGAAGCTGTTCGTGGTCACGTGGTTGACGAACCAGAAGTGCCACGACGGAACCGACGGGAACGGGTTGCTTGAGCTCACCGCGCCGGACGCGCTGCTCGACGAACTGCACGCGGTGAGCAGCGCTGACGCGGCGGCAGTCGCGCTGACCAGGCCGGTGCCGGCGAGCAGTCTTCGGCGGGTAGGGCCGTCTTTCATGTTGAGGGTCTCGATTGCCTCGTCGACCTTCGGGTCAACCTTGCCCATACGGACCTCCGGTTATCTATCGTTACCTAGTCACGCGCCGTTGCGCCTGGCCGACGCTGGCTCGGCCCGCGTTCACCATGCTGACCGCCGGGACGAACGGGGCTCTTCCGCCCATGCCGCGGGGTTCGCGCCGCCCTCCGAGCTAGGTGCATGCTTGCCTCTGTCTCCTGGGTGCCGCCCGGAAAGGCCCCAGGGCACCCGTGCGCGCCGGCCGCCGGCCCCGCCTGTCGGCAGGACCCGCGTCACGGCGCTGCAAGGCGCTCGCCAGGCCTAACGGGGCCGAACACGCCGCCGGTTGTGAGCGTTAACAACAGCCTCCTTGTGCAAGCTAAACCAGGATCTCCTCACTCGTCAACGGGACGAAAGTCCCAGGTGCTCGATTGCGGTTAACGTCTCGGTAACGTTAACGTCCCGCGACAAGACCGTGCCTTCCCGCCCGGCATCGGCGCACCAGCGG
Organism: Trebonia sp.; assembly: GCF_030042015.1. GTDB lineage: Bacteria > Actinomycetota > Actinomycetes > Streptosporangiales > Streptosporangiaceae > Trebonia. Next base: position 24,361 of record NZ_JASIAL010000241.1, read on the forward strand.
CAGGGGCGGCAGCCGGTCGCCGCCGTCGGCGAGAACACCGGCCGGCCGTCATCGGCCTGGCACCTGGGCGGTTTGCAGCGCGGCATTGACGAATGCGTTTTCCGTCGCCTGATCGCCTGCCTTTGCGCGGTCCGGATGGCGCTAAACCATGCCTTACGAGGGGGCTAAGCCAAGCAGCAGCTTCGGGTGGCCGCGGATAGGGGTGGCCGCGGGTGATTCGCGCCGCGCATGAGGCCGCAGGCTCACCTGACGCCGCATGACGACGGTCCCGCCCCCCGCGAGCGCCTTCGCCGGTAATTCGTCACGGCACGTCAGCGGCCATGGTTCAGTGCGCGGCTATCGACCGGCCGCACTGGCGGCCGGTCAGGGTTCCGCCGGCACGCAAATGGTCAGGCCTAGCGGAGCGCGGCGGCACTTATCGCGTCATAGCCGATAGCCTCGAGGCAGCACTGATCACGGGACCTGGCAATGCGGCGAATCGCCGCTGATTCGCCGCGATAGGGAAACGTGATTAACGGTAAGCTCCGTGCCCAGGCGCCTGAGGCACTCTTATCATCCGCGGCATGCCATTAGCGTTACCAACCGCGGTTAACGCATCAGGCGGCTCCCAATGGCGGGCCGCACTCGAAACCGCGGTGGCCGTCCGGACGGCCCGCCCGGCCGCAGCCGGACAGGCTCGGGCGGGCCGGACACGCCGGCCAGGCCGGGCGAAGCAGGGGATCTCGCTGTCCCTGGTTCGTGCCGCGTAGCCTAGGGCGCGGATCCGGGAAACTTCGCCAGGGGGCGGAGCGTATTGACTGCGACGGTTCCCGCCGCCGTATGTTGTTAGCGCTCACATCGGCGACCAAGGAGCGTGTGAATAATGCCCGCACCAGCCGCACTGGACAGCGCCGAGGCGCTGCATGGCCTTGAGGTCTGGTTCCTGACCGGAAGCCAGCATCTCTACGGCGATGAAACGCTCCGGCAGGTAGCGGAGCAGTCCCGGGAAATCGCCGGCGTGCTCGCGTCGTCGCCGGGCATTCCCGTGCGGGTGGTGTGGCAGCCGGTGCTGACCCGGCCGGAGGACATCAGGCGGGTGATGCTGGCGGCCAACGGCGATGATCGCGTGATCGGGGTGATCGCGTGGATGCACACGTTCAGCCCGGCCAAGATGTGGATCGCCGGGCTGGCGTCGCTGGACAAGCCGCTGCTGCACCTGCACACCCAGGCGAACGTGGCGCTGCCGTGGGCGGCGATCGACTTCGACTTCATGAACCTGAACCAGGCCGCGCACGGCGACAGGGAGTTCGGGTACATCCAGGCCCGGCTTGGGGTGCGGCGCAAGACCGTGGTTGGCCACGTGTCCGACCCGCGGGTGACAGCCCAGGTGGGCACGTGGACCCGCGCCGCTGCCGGCTGGGCCGCCACCCGCACGCTCAGGCTCGCCCGGTTCGGGGACAATATGCGCTTCGTGGCGGTGACCGAGGGCGACAAGACCGAGGCGGAAGCGGTGTTCGGCGTCCAGGTCAACACCTGGGGCGTCAACGACCTCGCCGCGGCCGTGGCCGAGGTGACCGAGGCGGAGATCGACGATCTCATCGCCGAATACGAGGAGCGGTACGACGTCGCGCCCGAGCTGCGGCCGGGCGGGGAGCGCCAGCAGTCGCTCCGCGACGGCGCGGCCATCGAGGCGGGCCTGCGCTCCTTCCTCGGGCAAGGGGGCTTCGGCGCGTTCACGACGAACTTCGAGGACCTGGGCGCGCTCAAGCAGCTTCCCGGGCTTGGCGTGCAGCGGCTGATGGCCGAAGGGTACGGGTTCGGCGCGGAAGGGGACTGGAAGACCGCCGTGCTCGTGCGGGCGGCCAAGGTGATGGGGGCGGGCCTGCCCGGCGGGGCGTCGCTGATGGAGGACTACACGTACGACCTGACGCCGGGCGATGAGCGGATCCTGGGCGCGCACATGCTCGAGGTGTGCCCGACGCTGACCGCGGGCAGGCCGCGGCTGGAGATCCACCCGCTGGCGATCGGGAACAGGCAAGACCCGGTGCGGCTGGTCTTCACCGCCGACCCGGGACCGGGCATCGTGGTGGCGCTGTCGGACATGCGGGACCGGTTCCGCATGGTCGCCAACGTGGTCGAGGTGGTGCCGCCTTCGCAGCCGCTGCCCAGGCTGCCGGTCGGGCGCGCGGTGTGGCGGCCGGCCCCGGACTTCCCGACCGCCGCGACGGCCTGGCTGCAGGCGGGCGGGGCGCATCACACGGTCATGTCGACCGCAGTGGGCGCCGAGGCCTTCGCGGACTATGCCAGGATGGCTGGCGTGGAACTGCTCGTCATCGACGAGGCGACGACCGTGCGGGCGTTCGAGAACGAGATCCGCTGGAACGCGGCCTATTACCGGCTGGCCGGCGGGATCTGATGCCATACCAGACGGCGCGCAAGACCAGCACGCACCTCGCCGACGGCAGGGAGCTCATCTATTTCGACTCAGCGGCCGCATCCGGCCGGGACCGCGCCGCCTATCCCGACACCAGGCCGCTTGGCAGCGGGCCCGCGCCGGGGGAGTCCCGCCTCGACCCGCTGCTCGGTGAGTGGGTCACGGTGGCAGGCAACCGGCAGGAGCGGCCGTACCACCCCGGCCCCGACGTGTGCCCGCTGTGCCCGTCCACGCCGCGGCGGCGCACCGAGATCCCCGCGCCCGACTACGAGGTGGTGGTGTTCGAGAACCGCTTCCCTTCGCTGGCGGGCGGCGGCCTGCCGGCGCGGGATTCGCTTGTCGGGCCGCTGCCGCACCTGCTGCGCGGCGGCGGCGGTCGCTGTGAGGTCGTCAGCTTCACCGACGACCACAACGCGACGTTCGCCGCGCTTGACGACGCCAGGGTCCTGCTGATCCTGGAGGCGTGGATCGACCGCACGGCCACCCTGTCCACGCTGCCCGGCATCGAGCAGGTGTACGTCTTCGAGAACTGCGGCGCGGAAATCGGGGTGACGATCAACCACCCGCACGGGCAGATCTACGCCTTCCCGTACCTGACCCCCAAGATGCGCTCGGTCGTGGCGGCAAGCGCGGACTACCTCGCGCGCACGGGTGAGAACCTGCACGACGCCGTGCTCTCCGCCGAGCTGGCCAGCGGCCGCGTCGTGTTCGAGAACGCCGAATGGGCCGCCTTCGTCCCGTTCGCCGCGCGCTGGCCCTACGAGGCGCACCTGTACCCCAAGCGGCGGGTGCCCGACTTCACCGCGCTCGACGACGCACAGCGGGCCGCGTTCCCCGCCGCGTACCTGGACCTGCTGCGGCGGTTCGTGCGCCTGTTCCCCGGATTGCCGCCTGCGTACATCGCCGCCTGGCATCAGGCACCCCCTGGCCCGCCGGGGGAGCGGCCGGGCGTGGCGCTGCACGCGGAGGTCTTCACGGTCCGCCGCGCCCCCGACAAGCTCAAGTACCTGGCCGGCACGGAGTCCGGCATGGGCGCCTTCATGGACGACATTCCGCCCGAGGTGGCGGCTGAAAGGCTGCGGGCGGCGACGGCATGACCGCCGCGGCACCGGCAAGGTCCGTCGCACAACAGGCCCTTGAACTGTTCAGAACGGCCGGGTTCTCCGCCCCCAGCGCACCGCCGGCCGGCGTGTGGGCGGCGCCAGGTCGGGTGAACGTGATCGGCGAGCACACCGACTACAACCAGGGGTTCGCGGCGCCGATGGCGATCGACCGCTATACGGCGGTCGCGGCCGCGCCGCGTTCTGATGGCCTGCTGCGCCTGCTCTCCGGCGCCGGCGCCTTCCGCGGCCCCGTCGCCGAAGTGCCGCTGCACGGGCTGTCCCCGGGAAGAACGCGCGGCTGGGTGTCGTACCCGGCGGGGGTGGCCTGGGCACTGCTTGAGGGCGGAGTGCTTGACCGCGGCTCGTTCGGCGGCGCGGACCTCGCGTTCGCCTCGGCCGTGCCGGTCGGCGCGGGCCTGTCCTCGTCGGCGGCAATCGAGTGCGCGACCGGCCTCGCGCTCGCCGCGCTGGCCGGCGCGGACCTGCCGCCCGCGATGCTGGCCCGCCTGGCGCAGCGCGCAGAGAACGCCTACGTGGGCGTGCCAAGCGGCCCGCTTGACCAGCTCACCGCGGCCTTCGGCGTCGCCGGCGCGGTCCTGTTCATCGACACCCGCTCCGGTGCGGTCACGCCCTACCCGTTTGACTTGCCGGCGGCGGGCCTGACCCTGCTTGTGCTCGACACGAAGGTCCACCACGACCTCGGCGCCTCCGGCTATCCGGACCGGCGGGCCGCGTGCGAGCGGGCCGCGCGGACGCTTGGCGTGCCCGCGCTGCGGGACCTGACGGTCGCGGACCTCTGCCGCGCCGAGCGGGAGCTCGACGAGCAGACGGCACGCCGGGTGCGGCACGTCGTCACCGAAGACGAGCGCGTGCTCAAGTTCGTCAGCCTGCTCGCCGCCGGTGACCTGTCCGGGCTGCGGCTGCGCGCGGCCGGAGAGCTGCTGACCGCCTCCCACCTCTCACTGCGCGACGACTACGAGGTCTCGAGCCCGGAGCTCGACGCCGTGGTCGCCGCGGCGCTGCGCGGCGGGGCTTACGGTGCGCGGATGACCGGCGGCGGATTCGGCGGCAGCGCGATCGCGCTGACCGCGACGGACCAGGCTGACGAGGTGGCCCAGGCGGTCCTGGCGGCGCTGCCCGGCGCGGACATCTTCCCCGCCGTGCCCGCCGGCAGCGCGTACCGGGTCTGCTGACCCGGGGTACCCCCGGCTAACCGAGCTGCCAGGCCGCGGCGTCCTCGCGCAGCGCGGCGTACTGCTCCCGCACGTGCGGCACCGGCACCGCCGTATAGATCCGCGCCGGGCGCGCGGGCCAGTCCGGCGGGGCGGCCGCCCCGCCGCCCGCGTCGCCTCCGCCCGTCGCCAGGCCCGCCAGCGCCCACGCGGCCTGCCGCGCCGCGCCGAGCGCGACGTACTCGGCGGGTTCCGGCACCGTGACCGGCACCCCGAACACGCCGGGCGCGATCGCCCGGATCGCCGCCGACCGCGCCGCGCCGCCGATCAGCACGACCCGCCCCGGGGTGATCCCGCAGGCCTCCAGGCGGTCGATCGCGTCGGCCAGCGAGCAGAGCACGGCCTCGACCGCCGCCCGCGCGAGGTTTTCCTGCGTCGCGTTGGCGGTGGTGAGCCCGCGCAGCACCCCGTTCGCCGTCGGCCGGTTCGGGGTGCGCTCGCCGTCGAGGTAGGGCAGCAGGGTCAGCCCGCCCGCCCCCGGGGCCGCGGCGAGCGCGAGGTCGGACAGGCCGGCCGCGGTTGTGCCCAGCATCCGCGCGGTGACGTCGAGCACGCGGGCCGCGTTGACCGTGGCCACAAGCGGCAGGAACCGCCCGGTCGCGTCGGCGAACCCGGCGACCGCGCCGGTGGGGTCGGCGGACGGCTTGGCGGTCACCGCGTAGGCGGTGCCTGACGTGCCGATCGACACCACCACGTCGTCGTCGGCGAGGCCGAGCCCGAGCGCCGCGCCCATGTTGTCCCCGGTGCCCGCCGACACCGCCGCGCCCCAGGACGTCCGGCCGGCGACCTCCGCGGGAGCGGCGACGCGGGGCAGCGCGACCGGCCTGCCGAGCGCGGCCTGCGCGTAAGCGGGCAGCCAGCTGTCGGACGCCGGGGAGAAGTAGCCGGTGCCCGAGGCGTCCCCGCGGTCCGTGGTGGGCTCGATGTCAACCCGCCCGCCGCGCAGGCGCCAGGTGAGCCAGTCGTGGGGGAGCAGCACGCTGCGCACCCGGCTCGCGTGTTCGGGTTCGTTCTCCGCGAGCCAGCGCAGCTTGGTGACGGTGAACGACATCGTGGGCACGCTGCCGGTGCGCGCCGCCCACTCCGCGGGCCCGCCGAGCTCGGCCACGAGTTCGCGCGCCTGCGGCGCGGACTTCACGTCGTTCCACAGCATGGCCGGGCGGATGACCTCGCCCGCTTCGTCGAGCACGACCATGCCGTGCTGCTGGGCCGCCACCCCGACCGCGTCCGCGCGGTCGAGCAGGTCACGTCCTGCCGTGCCGAGCGCCTGCCACCAGTGCTCGGGGTGGCACTCGGTGCCGTCGGGGTGCGGCGCCGATGCCTGCGCGACCACGGTCCCGTCTGCTGCCTCGCAGAGCAGGATCTTCGTGGACTGCGTGGAGGAGTCGATCCCTGCTACCAGCGGCACGAAACCGACGTTAGCGCATGCCGGCCGGCCTGAGTAGGAGGGCTTTAGTCCCGCGTCACGGTCAGCGAGCCGCCGCAGCAGGTGCCGCGCAGCCGCAGCAGCGGGTCGCGCGGACCGCCGTCGTGGCCGGCCACCGTGCGGCTCGCGCCGAGGACCAGGACCTGGCTGGTCAGCCCCCATCCGGCCGGGACGGTGATCGCGATCCGGCCGGCCACGCCGTAGACGGTCAGGGTGATCTCCCGCTGGCTGGGCACCGCGGCCCGCAGGTCGAGGTCGACCTGGCCGAACACGGCGGTCACCGTGCAGAACCGGCCGATCGGGAAACGGCCGGCCCGCTGCGCCGCGCCGCCGATCACCGTGCACCGGTGGGCGTCCACCGCGCGGTAAAGCCCGCTGCGCCGGACGGGGAGCGCGGGCAGGTCGGCGGTCAGCGCGACCACCTGGTCCCTGGTGCGGGCGGCGAACAGGGCGTCGAGCCGGGCGCTGTGGTCGGCCAGCGACAGCCGCCCGGCGGCTACCGCGTCGGCGAGCGCCTCGGCGGCGGCGTCCCTGTCCGCGTCGGAGGCGAGGATGCCCTCGGCTGGCTCCGCCATCGTGCTCCTTTCCCTGCCGCCCGGCAGTGGCTAGCCGCCAAGCAGTTCGGCGATCCGGCGCGGCCAGTCCGCGTCATGCGCCGCCGTCCCGGCCAGCGACCGGGCGAGCAGGGACGCGCGGGCATCCGGCCTGGCCGCGGCCGTCAGGCCGGCGGCGTGCACGGCCGCCGCGTCGAACCCGGCGTCATCGAGTGCCCGGTTGATCGCCGCGCGGCGATCACCGCCGTCGCTGTCGTCGCCGCCGGTCCGGTAGACGAAGGTCATCGGCTCGGCGACGTTGAGCACCTCATAGGCGACCCGGCCGCCACCCGGGGCGCCGGGCGGCCGGCAGCACAGCGCGAACGCGAGCACGGTGGGGTCCTCGCCGCGCACGGTCAGCGCCGACAGGTCCTCGGTCTCCGGCGTGAGCAGTCCGTGCGTGACGCCGGCCCGCGCCGTCATCGGGCGGGAGCCGCCGGAACCGCCGAAAGCGCCCGAGTTCATCCCCGCGCCAAGCGCGCGCAGCGCCCACAAGCCGCCGTACACGCCATACCCGCCGCCAAGCTCACCGAACGGCCCGCCGTACCCGCCCCCGTACCCGCCCGGCCCGTACCCGCCCCCAAAGCCGCCCGGCCCGAACCCGCCGGGCCCGTACCCCCCGCCGGGTCCCATCCCTTCCGCCACTTCCGCCGCCATCGCGCCCGCCAGGCCGGGCTGGAACAGCCCGCCGGGGCTGTCGTGCGAGCCGATGTGCGGCGCGACCGCGGGGTCGTGCCAGCGGGTCCCGCCGGCCGCGGGCCGGCGCACCGAGGCCAGCTGCTTGAACCCGAGCGCCACGTCGGTCCGGCTGGCCAGCTCCGCGACCGCCGCGCCGCGGTCAGGCAGCGTGGCGACCCGCAGCAGCGTGCCGGAAAGCTCGGGGTGGATGGCGTCAAGCGCCCGCGCGGGCACGGCCACGCCGTCCCGCAAGAGCCCGGCCGCCGAACGCAGCGCCATCGGGTCCAGCCCCGGCAGCAGCGCCCCGAGGAACGCCGCTGTCCGCCCGCGCGCCTCGTGCAGCCGGTCGGTCAACAGCGCCACCAGCTCCCCGGTGCGCCGCCCGAGCCGCGACAGCACGACCGGCGCCCGGCCGGCCACCGCCACCGTGACCGTGTAATCCTGCGCGCCTGCCGATTCGATGAAGGAGAAGCTCACCCGCTCGGCGGCGCTACCTGCCACGACGATCAGCGCGTCCTCGTAGACCCGGATTTCCGCGGGCTCGGCGCCCGCCCACCCGGAGAACGTGGCGGCGTTGCCCACCGCCGCCGCGGCCGCCGCGGCGTCGTCCCCCCGCCCGTCCCGAAGTTCGGCGAGCAGCTGCGTGCGCATCGTCCCGAGCCGGCTCAGCTCGATGGCGTTGCCGTCGGCCAGGGTGACGCGCACGGTGAACGGCTCCGGTTCGCTGACCGAAGCGATGTGGGCGAACGGGACGCGCAGCACGGCGCCGGCGGCGGGGGTGAGCGTCAGCGCCCCGTCCGCGACCGCCGCGTCGCCGTTTCCGCTCTCCCGCTCCTCCCCGGCCGGGGAAATGATCCGGTACTGGGCGGCGCTCACGTGGCTAACCCGCCGGCGTGCCGCACTCGCCGCAGAATTTCGCGCCGGTCAGCTCGGCTCCGCAGTTCCCGCAGAATTTCTTCGCGGATTCCGCCGCGGCAAGCGCGCAGCCGCAGTTCTTGCAGAACTTCCCGCCGCCGCTTTCCTGCCCGCAGGACGGGCATATGCCCGTTCCCTGGTCGCGGATATTGACGTCCTTGGTCCAGTCCTGCGCCTGGATCTTCTGGTTGAGCTGGTCGATCTGCGCCTGTGCCTGCATCCCCGCGATCGCCTGGTCGAGCTTGGGCGCGCAGGACACGCACAAGCCGCGTTCGGCGTTCCAGCAGATCTGCTCGCAGACCCACTGCCCGCAGTTGTGACACTGCTTGAAGTACGGCTTCATCTCGTCGACGGCCTTCGCGAGCGCCTTGTCGCGGGTCGAGCCGCGCGTGGTGTCGCGCATGAACTCGGAATCCCAGCCGAGCTGGGCCGCCCGGTCGCCGAGGTTGCCGCCGATCATGTCGCCGCCCATCCGCAGCAGCCGTCCGCCGAACCCGGTGACCGAGTGCTGGAACGACGACGTGTAGCCGTTCCCGCAGTGACGGCAGAAGAACTCGAATTGGTATCCGTCGTCAGTGCTGCGGTCTTGATAATTGTCGGTAAAGAAGATCATCCCAGCCACTGGGTCACCCCTTTTTCGTCCTGGCATCGCGCACATTAGCAGCGGTGCGCGCTGCGGGAAAGCACTAATTCAGCCACATCGAAGTCGCCGCGCGGCCCGCCCCCGCGAGATCGCGAACCCGCCTCACGGGACGCCACCGCCGTCACCCCACCCCCATGCGGCTAATGTCCTGCGTGTATCTACACCCGTGCCGGAGGAACGCCGATGTCACTTCAGGAATTCGTCCCCACGCCCCGCCTGCAGGAGTACAGCGAGCGGTTCAGGGACTTCTACACGATGACCCGCCGCGCGGACGGCGTCCTGCTGGTCGAGGCGCACACGATGGGCGGCCCCGTCCAGCTCAGCGTGGAGAACCACCGCTCGCTCGGGCAGATGCTGAAGACGGTCGGCGCGGACCCCGAGAACGAGATCCTCATCCTCACCGGCTCGGGCGAGGAGTTCATGATGGGCTCGGATCCCGACGGGTTCGCCCTCGAAGAGGCCGACATGGAGTACTGGGCGTACGAGTACGCGTACAAGGACGGCAGGATCAACGTGAACGCCCTCGTCAACGACCTCGAGATACCGACGATCGGGCTGCTGAACGGGCCGGGCTTCCACTCCGAGATCGTGCTGATGTGCGACATCACGCTCGCGGCGGAAGGCGCCACGATCTTCGACCTGCACTACGACATCGGCTCGGTGCCCGCCGACGGCATCCACAACGCCTTCCAGGAGCTGCTCGGGGTCAAGCGCGCCGCCTACGCGCTGCTGACCGGCGAGGCGATCAGCGCCGAGCAGGCCCTGGAATGGGGGATGGTCAACGAGGTGGTGCCGCGCGACCAGCTGATTGCGCGCGCCTACCAGATCGCCGACCACATCATGACCCAGCCGCGCACGGTCCGCCGGCTGACCACGCAGATCGTCCGCCGCCCGTGGAAGCAGCGGATCGCGGGCGACCTGGACGGCGGGTTCGGGATCCAGATGTTCGGCCACATCGCCAAGAAGCGCGCCGTGCACGGTGCGGGCCACATCCGCTCCACCGTCGACTACGTCCGCCAGGGCCGCAAGAACAACTTCGACTGAGCCCATAGCCAGCCCGGCCTCTCGGCCCTGACATCATTCGTCACACAGGCACCTTCCGTCCACTTTGCACACTCCATGCACGGACAAAACGCCCATAATGGACCCAAAAATGGTCATGGAGTGTGCAAAGTCGCCGTCCCGGGCCTGGTGCGGGCGGGCGCGATGCCCGCCCGCACCAGGCCGGCGGCCCGTCACTGCCGCCTTCTCCTCCTCGCCGGACGGCGCGGAGTTCATCAGGTCGGCGGCTGCCGGGTGGGCCGGCGCCGCCGTAGCAGACGGCGACCCGCCCGGCCCGGCGCAGCAGGCGGCCGCGCGCACGGCGGCCTTCTACACGACCCCGCCCGAGGCGGCCGGAAGCTAGGTGCACGGGGTCTTCGAGGCTCTCGGCGACCCAGTCCGCCGGGTAATCCTTGAGCTACTCGCGGCTGGGGAGCAGCCGACAGGTTCGCTTGTCTCGGCGCTGCAGTCCCGGATGCCGATCTCGCAGCCGGCCGTCTCACAGCACCTCAAGGTGCTGCGCGAGGCGGATCTCGTGAGCGTGCGCGCCATGGGCACGCGCCGGATCTACGCTCTCGATCGAGCCGGGCTCGACGCCGCCCTGGCATGGCTGGCCCGGCTCGCCGACCCGCTCGGGCCGTTCACCCAGCCGCTCGACGCGCTGGCGACCGAACTCGCGCGCGGCCGGCGGACCCGCCGGGCCGCTCATCCGGGGCAGCCGGCCGGCCGTCAGGCCTGGCGGCTCGCCGAGGAGCGGATCAGGTAGCGGCCGGCGGCCTCGTAGTTCTCCTCCGACAGCGCCAGATGCTGGCGGGCGGCCAGCACGTTGCGCAGGTGCCGCTGGATGGGGCTGGACAGCGCAAGCACCCGGCCGCCGCCGTACCTGAACAGGTCGGTCACCACGTCGGCGCAGGTCTCGACCGCGAAGATGGACGCCGTGGTGACGGCGAGCTGCTGGTCTTCCGGCGGCGTGCTGCCCGCGCGCGCCGTCTCCCAGCACGCCTGCATGGCGTCGCGGTGCACCAGCCTGGCGGCCCGTACCCTCGTCTCGGCCCGGCCAAGCTCCTTGTGGAAGACGGCCCGCTCGCTCACCGTCGGGCCGCCGGGGAACCGGGCCGTGCGGGTGGCCAGTTCGGTCATGTCGTCAAGCGCGCGGCGTGCCAGGCCGACGCACAGCGGGGGAACCTCGTTGGAGACGAAGGCGGGCATCCCGAGCCGGAACAGGTCGCCGCCGCGCACCGCGGCGGCGCCAAGTGAATAGGTCTGCTCGCGCGGGACGAAGAGCTCGTCGACCTTGAAGTCGAGGCTGCCGGTGCCCTGCAGGCCAGCCACGTACCAGTTGTCGATGACCTCGGCGTCGCTCTTGGGCACGGTGAAGACGACCATCGCGCCGAAGCCGGTATCCGCAGCGCCGCCGTCCCCGCCGTCCGCGCCTTCGGCCGTGAACGCGCCGATCAGCCAGTCGGCGTGCAGGATCCCGCTGGAAAAGCCCCAGCGGCCGGTCACGACGTACCCGCCGTCCACGGGCTTGCCGGTCCCGCGCGGCGCCAGCTGCCCGGCGACCACGGGCAGCCCGCGGTCCGCCGTGCCCGCCGTGCCCGCCGTCCCCGGCGTGAACATCCGCCGCGCCCCGGCCTCGGGCAGCCAGCCGCCGGCCAGCCCGCAGCAGCCCGCGCCGATCATGGCCGCCCAGGCCGTCGACACGTCCGTGTACGCGAGCTCCTCGATCACGTCGCAGAAGTCGACGGGCGGCAGCGGCGTGCCGCCCAGTTCCGCGGGCGTCTTCAGCCAGAACAGGCCCATGTCGCGCAGCGCGGCGACGGTGTCGAGCGGCAGCGTGCGCAGTTCCTCGGCCCGGTCGCCCGCGGCCTCGAACTCCTTGCGGCGGCGCCGGATCTCCTCAACCAGTTCCGCCCGGCGGGCGCCGCCGTCGGCGGCCGCCGCCTCCCCGCTCACGCCGCGTCCGCCACACCCAGCGGGCGCAGCACCGGCATGACCTCGGCGGCGAACAGCTCCGCGCTGTGCATGACCTGCTCGTGCGTGCTCGGGCCGATCGCGAACAGCCCGATGAGCTGCCCGTAGCCGCCGAGGTCGTCATACATCGAGCGCAGCCGGGCCGCCACCGTGGCCGGGCTGCCGACGACCGCGTACCCGTCGGCGACCAGCTCCTCGTAGCTGAGTTCGCCAAACGGCTTCCGCTCGGTCGCCAGCATGCCGCGCAGCGAGCCCGGCGACACGTACCCGGGCGGGTTCACCATCTCCATGGGCGTCTTGAGCGCCTTGCGGAACAGGAACTCCACGGCCGGGCGCGCCTCGGCATGCGCCCGCGCGTCGGTGTCGGCGACGTAGACCGGGATCGACAGGGCGATCTTCTCCGGGTCCGGCACGTACCCGAGCTCGGCGGCGGCGCGCCGGTACCCGTCGAACCAGATCCGGACCACCCGGGTCGGCGCGTACACCGACATGAACGTGTAGCGGTGCAGCGCGCAGAACCGCATCGTCTCGGTCGAACCCGCGCCCGGTATGTAAATCGGCGGGTGCGGCTGCTGCACCGGCCTGGGCCAGATGTTCACGTACCGGTACTCGTAGTTCGGGCTCACCCAGGAGAACATCTCCTCCGCCGTCCACGCCTTGATGATAAGGTCGTGCGCCTCGTTGAACCGGGCACGGGACTTGGTCGGGTTGATGCTGTGGCCGAAGTACTCCCAGCCGATGCCGCGGACGAACCCGGAGTCCACCCGGCCGTTGGAGATCAGGTCGAGCATCGCGATCTCCTCGGCGACCCGCAGTGGGTTGCCGCGGATGCCGATCGCGTTGCCAAGCACCATGATCCTGGCGTTCTCGGTGCGCCGGGCGAGCGCCGCGGCCATGATGTTCGGCGACGGCATCAGCCCGTAGGCGCTCTGGTGGTGCTCGTTGACGGCGATGCCGTCGAAGCCGAGCTTGTCCGCGTACTCCAGCTCGTCCAGGTAGCGGTGGTACAGCGCGATGCCGAGCTTGGGGTCGAAGTTCGCGTTCGGGTACGTCAGCGACGATGAGGAGTACTTCTCGTCGAAGTCGTCGGGCAGGTACGGGTAGGGCATCAGGTGGAAGAAGCTGAACTTCACCGGCTGACTCCGCTCTTGGCCAGGGGCTGCTCGCTCAGGAAGGCCGCCGTGACGCCGGCGAACTCCGCGGGACGTTCGAAGTACATCGCGTGGCCGCAGTCGGCGATCTCGTCATAGCGCGCGCCCGGGATCAGCGTCGCGTACCGGCGGGCGTGCGCGACCGGGATGAGCCTGTCGTCCGACGGCGCGACGACGAGGGTCGGCGCGCCGATCCTGTGCAGCCTGCGTTCCAGCTTGGGGTTGCTCAGGTAGGGCACCCAGGAGAACCGGGCCAGCGCGGTCGCGTCCCGGTACGCCGCCAGCACCGCGTCGATGTCCGGTGCAGCCGGCTCGGCGGCCGCAGGCGGAGCAGGCGGCGGGTTGTGGAAGAGCGTCGCGACCAGCTCCGCCGGCGGCATGAGGAAGATGTCCGCGACGGGGTGGTCGGGCAGCCGCAGCCCGGCCGCGCTCAGCAGCACAAGCGACCCGGTGCGGTGCGGCGCGGCGACGGCGAGTTCGGCCGCGATCCAGCCGCCGAACGACGCCCCGACCACGTGCACCCGGTCCAGGCCGAGCGCGTCGAGCACGTCGAGGTAGTGGTAGACGAGGTCGTCGATCGCATCCACCTCGGGGAAGTCGTCGGATTTCCCGAACCCGGGGTGGTCCGGCGCGATCACGTCGAACCCGCTGTCCGCGAGCAGCCCGAGGAACTCGGGCCACGTCCCCGCCCCGCCAGCGGCGTGCAGGAAGAGCAGCGGCTCTCCCTCGCCGGCGCGGAACAGGTGGACGCGGCCCCCGGCGAGCTCGAGGAACTCCTGCGCCGGTGCGTCGTTCGTCAACGTCCTTACCTCCCGGGTGGGTGCGCGGGCACGACCGTACGCCGCTGCCGCTGCCGCACGTGTGAGGCCAGAATCGGCTGGCGCGCCCGGCCGCGTCAAGGCTGTTCGACCGATGCCGATGGGCGGCTGTGCGCAGCAACGATCCGCGGCGCGCCGCTTTGGGCCGCCGGACGGAGCCGAGGGCACGGCAGGCGCCACGCGTCCGTTCGGGATAATGACCTAACGGTCGAGCCAGCGGGCTATCGCGGTGTGGTCGGTGTCGGGCGGCAGCTCGGCGGCCGCCGCCTCCCACGCGGCGGTCGCCGCCTCGCTCACGGTGGCGGGGGTGCCCGTGGCGTGCTCGATCGCCAGCGCGAGCTTCATGTCCTTGACCATCAGCTTGATGCTGAAGCCCGCGTCGAACTTCTCGGTGAGCACGTAGTTGGGCCACTTGTTCTCCGTGGAGCCGCTGCGCCCGCTGGAGCCGTTGATGATCTCGAGCATGACCGCCGGGTCGAGCCCGAACCGGCGGCCCGCGATCAGCGCCTCGGAGCTGACGGCCAGGTGCGCCGCGGACATCAGGTTGTTCAGCGCCTTGATCGCGTGCCCGGCGCCGACGTCGCCGGCGCGCACCACACGGGAGCCGATGGCGGCAAGCAGCGGCCGGGCGGCGGCGAACGCCTCCTCCGGGCCGCCGACCATGATCGTGAGCGACCGGGCCCTGGCCCCGGCGACGCCGCCGGACACGGGCGCGTCGATCAGCGTCACGCCCGCGGCCAGCGCCCGCTCGGCCAGGTCCCTGGTCCGCGCCGGGTCCGAGGAGCTCATGTCGATGACCATGCTGCCCGGCGGACGGCTGGCGAGCAGGCCGCCGGGCAGCAGCACGTGCTCGACCACGTCGGAGTCGGGCAGCATCAAGATGACCGCGCCAGCGCCCGCGCCGACCGCGGTCAGCGCAGGCGCCGCGGTGAACCCGTCGAGCCCGGCGATCACCCGCATGACCTCGGCCGAGGCGTCGAAGCCCTGGACGTGATACCCGGCCGCGACCAGGTGCCTGGCCATCGGCATGCCCATGTTGCCGAGGCCGACGAACCCGACGCGCTCGGCCGTCGCCGGGGCGGTCATCGCGCGTCCTTCGCACCGTCGGCCGCCGGCGAGAACAGCCGGACGCCGCCGGCCAGGTCGCCGATCGCGTCCACCACCCGGTTGCTGATCTTGTCGCCGTAGCCGAGGTTGCCCGCCGCCCCGAACGAGGCGAGCGGGCCCGCCGCGTTCAGGCACGGCACGCCGAGTTCCCTGACGTGGTCGACGTACAGCACGACGTCCTTGGTCATCAGCGCGCTGGTGAGGCCGCCCTCGAGGTAGTCGCCCTTGATGATGCGGGGGAAGCGGTTGAGGGTGGCGTAGTTGACCCCGCTGCTTGAGTTGATCACGTCGAGGACCGCCGCCAGGTCGAGCCCGGCCTTGCGCGCGGCGACCATCACCTCGGCGGTGGCCGCCAGGCTGACCGCGTTGAGGAAGTTGTTGAGCAGCTTGGTGCTGTGCCCCGCGCCGGACTCGCCCATCAGCACGACCTTCGACGCGATCGGCTCGAACACCCAGCGGATGGCGTCCAGGGCGGCGGCGGACCCGCCGGCCATGATCGTGAGCGTGCCCTGCTCCGCGGCCGCCGCCCCGCCGGAGATCCCCGCGTCCAGGTACTCCACGCCGAGTGCGCCAAGGGCGGCGTGGATGCGCCTGGTGGAGGCGGGCGCCGCGGTGCTGAGGTCGATGATCACCTGCCCGGAGCGGGCCGCGGCGGCAAGGCCCCCGTCGCCGAGGACCACGCTTTCCACCACAGTGCTGTCCGGCAGCGACAGCAGCACGCACTCGCTCCCGGCGCAGACCTCCGCGGGCGAGCCGGCGGCGAGAGCGCCGGCGGCGGCGGCCTGGCCGTCCCGCACGTCGTACCCGACGACCGCGATGCCCGCCCCGACCAGGCGCCGGGTCATCCGCCCGCCCATGTTGCCGAGACCGACGAAGCCGACCTGTCTTCTGCTCACGTGCTACTCCTTCCCGGGTTGGTAGGTCCTGCGGTCGAGCGAGGCGAAGTCCCACGCCCCGGCCCCGCCGGAGGGGCGTACCGTGCTCATGATCGCCGCGCCGCCGTCCACGGAAACCACCTCGCCGGTCATGTACGCCGACTCCTCGCTGAGCAGGAACGCGGCGACCGACGCGATCTCGGCCGGGGTTCCGGCGCGGCGCAGCGGGCTGGTGGCCGCCCGCTGCCGCATGTCGTCCCGGCCACCGGGGGCGGACTCGCCCGCCGGGAACAGGTTCGTCGGGACGATGCCAGGGGCGACCGCGTTCACGCGTATCCCGAGCGGCCCGCCGTACATGGCCGCGCCCCGCAGCAGGCCGAGGACCGCGTGCTTGGACGTCTGGTAGGCGATCAGGTCGGCGCTGCCGCGCAGGCTCGCGATCGAGGCGGTGAGCACGACGTTGCCGGCGGTGCCCTGCTCGCGGTAGCGGCGGAACGCGCCGCGCAGCCCGAGGAACACCCCGCGCACGTTGACGGCGATGACCCGGTCGAACTCGGCGACGTCCAGGTCGGGGAATCCGCCTGGCGATCCCGGAATCCCCGCGTTGATGTGATGAAAATCAATTTTTCCGAACGCACGGGCTGCTTCGCCCAGGTACGCGTCGACATCCCGTTCGCGCGCGACGTCCGCCGCCACCCAGGCGCTGTCGCCTGGCAGGCTCTCCGCCACCGTGCGCGCCCCGTCGCCGTCGCGGTCCACGACGACCACGCGGCAGCCTTCCCCTGACAGCCGGCGGGCCGACGCGGACCCGAGCCCGCCGGCGCCCCCGGTCACGATCGCCACCTTGCCCGCGAGCCCGCTGAACACGCTAGTGCCCTCCTGTCTGCCGGCCTGCCCGGTCCGGCCGGTCTGCCTGCTCTGCCCGGACTGCCCCGCTTCATTCCCCGCTGCGCCGCGACTTGATCCGCTCCCGCCCGGCCCGCTCGTAGTTCTCCTCGGCGACCCCGATGTGCTGCCGGGCGGCGAGCGCGTCGCGCAGGTAGCGCTGCAGCGGGCTGGACAGCGCCAGCACCCGGCCGCCGCCGTACCTGAACAGGTCGGCGATCACGGCGGCGCAGGTCTCGACGGCGTAGACCGAAGCCGCGGCCACGGCGGCGTGCACGCGGTCGGGCGTGGCGTCTCCCGCGCGCGCGGCCGCCCAGGAGGCCTCGACGGCGTCGCGGTGCACCAGCCTGGCCGCCCGGATCCTGGTGTCCGCCCGGCCGAGCTCCTGATGGAAGACCGCGCGCTCGCTGAGCGTGGCGCCGCCGGGGAGCCGCGCCGTCCGGGCGGCCAGGCCGGTCACCTGGTCGAGCGCCCGGCGGGCGATGCCGACGCACAGCGGCGGCACTTCGTTGGACAGGAACACGTGCGCTTCCTGGTGGAACAGCGCGCCGCCGCGGCAGGCGCCGGCGGCCCGCTCGAAGGTCAGCTCCGCGGGGACGAAGACGCCGTCCAGCCGGAAATCGAAGCTGCCGCTGCCCTGCAGGCCCGCCACCCGCCAGTTGTCGATGACCTCGGCGGCTTGCGTCGGGACGACGCAGACCATCATGCGGTCCTCGTCCCCGGCCACCCGGAAGCCCCCGATCAGCCAGTCGGACTGCGCGATCGCGCTGGCGAACCCCCACCGCCCGCTCACCACGTAGCCGCCGGCCACCGGCCGTCCCGTGCCGCGCGGCCCCGGGGTCCCGACGATGAGCGGGCGCGGGCGGCCGGGCGCGAACACGCGGCGTGCCCCGGCGTCAGGCAGCCAGCCGGCGGCCGTCCCCGTGCCGCCGTTCCCGACCATGGCGGTCCAGGCCGTCGCGCTGTCGGCGTAGCCCAGTTCCTCCATCACGTCGCAGAACTCCAGCGGCGTCAGCGGCGTCCCGCCCAGCTCGGCGGGCGTCTTCAGCCAGAACACGCCCATCTCGCGCAGCGTCCGCACGGTCTGCGGCGGCAGCGTGCGCAGCTCTTCGGCCTGCTCACCGGCGGCCTCGAACTCCCGGCGGCGGCTGGCGATGCCGGCCAGCAGCTCCGCCCGGAGCGCGGCGCTGTCCACGCGGGCCGCGGGACGCCGCCGGTTACCGCTGGCTGGCGAGCTGGGTCTGCAGCTCGCCGAGCACCCGGTAGCAGCCGAGCACGCTGGCGATGCTCGAGTTCGGCTCGCGGCCCTGGCCGATCGCCGCGACGAACTCCCTGTCCTGCAGCTCGATGCCGTTGGTGGACACGTCGACGTGCGACACGTCGATCGGCTCCTCGCGGCCGGTCACCAGGTCGTCGTACCTGGCGATGTAGGTCCCGTTGTCGCAGATGTAGCGGAAGAAGCTGCCGAGCGGCCCGTCGTTGTTGAAGCTGAGCGAGAGCGTGCAGATCTTCGCCGAGGGGGTCCGCAGCTGGATCGACATGTCCATCGCGATGCCGAGCTCGGGGTGGATCGGCCCCTGCACGGCGTGGGCGATCTGCGTCTGCTCGCCGGTCTGGTACTGGAACAGGTCGACGGTGTGCGCGGCGTGGTGCCAGAGCAGGTGATCGGTCCAGCTGCGCGGCTGGCCCGCGGCGTTCATGTTCGTCCGGCGGAAGAAGTAGGTCTGCACGTCCATCTGCTGGATGGCCAGCTCGCCCGCCAGGATGCGCCGCCGCACCCACTGGTGCGAGGGGTTGAACCGGCGGGTGTGCCCGACCATGCAGACCAGGCCGGTCTCCTGCTGCACGCGCGCGACCTCCTGCGCGTCCGGCCAGCTGTCGGCGACCGGGATCTCCACCTGCACGTGCTTGCCCGCGCGCATCGCGGCGATCGACTGCCGCGCGTGCAGCTGGGTCGGCGTGCACAAGATGACCGCGTCGACGTCGTCGCGGGCGAGGACCTCGTCCAGGTCGGTCGTGGCGTAAGCGACCTGGTACTTGTTCGCGACCTCCTCGGCCTGCTCAAGCCGGCGGCTGACCAGGGCCGTGACGGTCACGCCGTCGATGTTGGCCAGGCCGTCCAGGTGCTTGATGCCGAAGGCACCGGTCCCGGCGAGCGCGATCCTCATCTCGGCGCCTCCTACAGGGGGGTCTCGGCGGACTGCAGCACGATGTGCCCGACCGCGGTGTTGGAGCCGGGGACGTGGTAGAAGCGGTACAGCTCCTCCGACTCCGGGCCGAGCGCGCCGCGCATGATCAGCCACATGACCAGCTCGATGCCCTCCGCGCCCGCTTCGCGCACGAACTCCAGGTGCTTGACCTGCGCGAGGCTGTCCGGGTCCTTGACCAGCCGGTCGAGGAACGCGGTGTCCCACGGCGTGTTGATGAAGCCGGCCCGCGGGCCTTGCAGCTGGTGGCTCATGCCGCCGGTGCCCCAGATGTGCACGTTGAGGTTCTCGTCGAACCGCTCCACGGCCCGGCGGATCGCCTTGCCGAGCATGAAGCAGCGGTGGGCGGTGGGCGGCGGGTACTGCACCACGTTCACCGCGAACGGGATGACCCGGGCCGGCCAGGCGGCGGGCTGGCCGTAGACGAGCGACAGCGGGACGGTCAGGCCGTGGTCGACCTCCATGGCGTACATCAGCGTGAGGTCGAACTCGTCGAGGATGAGCCCTTCGGCCAGGTGGGCCGCCAGGTCGGCGCGGCCCTGCACGACCGGCACCGGGCGGGGCCCGTACCCCTCGTCGGCCGGCGGGAACTCGTCGGCGCAGCCGAGCGCGAACGTCGGCACGACCTCAGGGGTGAACGCCGACGCGTGGTCGTTGTAGACCAGGATGATGACGTCGGGCACGTTCTCCTTCGCCCACGCCTTCGTCCACTCGTAGCCGTCGAAGAGCGGCTTCCAGTACGGCTCCTGGGTCTTGCCGAGGTCGATCGCGGCGCCGACCGCCGGGATGTGGCTCGTGGTCAGCCCGTGCGTGATGCGAGCCATGCTCAGTCACCGTCCTTAATCGAGCGCCAGCCCTGCGGGGAACGGCCGCCGTGCAGCATCATCTGCTGGTAGTCGTCGATGTTCATCCCGGTCATCGTGCTGACCGCCTGCAGGTAGCTCAGCCCGTCCGTGGCGAAGATCTTCGCGAGGAAGTAGATCTGGCCGCCGAGGTCGATCATCTTGTTGTAGTCGCGGTCGAGCACCGCCTGCTTCTGCTCCTCCGACATCTTCGTCTGATCGAGGTAGGCGCGCTCGCCGGCCTTGAACCGCTCGCGGTTGGCTTCCTTCATCAGGCTCATGCAGAACTGGTTCAGCTCGTAGCCCTTTTTCGCGCGCTCCGCCGTGAACACCCGGGTGCCAGGGATGTCGTCGAACTCTGCGGTGTATGACGTCATGAGGCATCTCTTTCCCAGTACAGGCGCATCGGGTTGCCGACGAGCAGCCGGCGCTGCAGGTCATCGGTGGGCGCGATCCGCGGAATCAGGTCGACGAGGTCGCCCTCGTCGGGCATGTGGCTCTTCATGTTCGGGTGCGGCCAGTCGGTGCCCCAGATCACCCGGTCGGGGAACGTTCGCGCGATGTGCCTGGCGAACGGGACGAAGTCGTCGTACCCCGGCGGTCCGGAGACCGACAGCCGTTCGGCGCCGCTCAGCTTGGCCCACACGTTCTCATGCTCGTGCATGAGCCTGCGGAAGAGCGCGAAGCCGGGGCCGTCGACCGGCTGTGTCACGTCGGGCCGGCCCACGTGGTCGACGACGATCGTCGTGGGCAGGTGGGTGAACAGGTCCCAGCGCTCGGCCAGGTCGGGGGCTTCGAAGTAGATGACGATGTGCCAGCCGAACTCGGCGATCAGGTCGACCAGGCCCCGGTAGTACGCGTCCGGCTTGGGGTCGGCCAGCCGCCTGACGAAGTTGAAGCGGATGCCCCGCACGCCTGCCGCGTGCATGTCGGCGAGCTCGGCCCTGGTGACGCCCGGCCTGATCGTGGCCACGCCGCGGGCCCTGTCGCCCGCCGCGAGCAGGGCGTCCACCAGGGCGCGGTTGTCCGCGCCGTGGCAGGTCGCCTGGACGATCACGTTGCGCTCGAAGCCGAGGAAGTCGCGCAGCGCGAACAGCTTGTCCTTGGGGGCGTCCACCGGCGTGTACTTCCGCTCCGGGGCGTACGGGAAGACGCTCCCCGGGCCGAACACGTGGCAGTGCGCGTCCACCGCGCCCGTCGGCAGCACGTAGTCCGGCTTGCGGGGGTTCGCCAGGTAGACGAGCCAGTCGGCGTCCGGCTCGAAGGTGACGGTCATCGGCGGCCTTTCATCTGTCGTCCGTCACAGTCCCCGCGCGCGCAGCGCGGCATCAAGGCGCGGGTACACGCGCCGGGCGTTGCCAGCGTA
The DNA here is from genome assembly GCF_030042015.1 of Trebonia sp. GTDB lineage: Bacteria > Actinomycetota > Actinomycetes > Streptosporangiales > Streptosporangiaceae > Trebonia. The sequence continues at coordinate 45,630 of NZ_JASIAL010000241.1, forward strand.
AACCTTGGCCATGTCGGCCTCGGACAGGCCCGCCGCGTCGATGTACCGCTTGGTGTCGTCGAAGTAGTAGCCGGTCTGCGGGTCGATGCCCCGCACGGCGCCCACCATCTCCGATCCGAACAGGATGTTGCCGGTGTCGATGACGTTGACGAGCAGGTCGATGCCTGGCTGGTGGTAGACGCACGTGTCGAAGAACACGTTCCGCATCACGTGCTCGCTCAGCGGCGGCTTGTTCAGCATGTCGGCCAGCCCGCGGTACCGGCCCCAGTGGTAGGGGACCGCGCCGCCCCCGTGCGGGATCACCAGCCGCAGGCCGGGGAAGTCCGCGAACAGGTCGCCCTGGATGAACTGCATGAACGCGGTCGTGTCGGCGTTGATGTAGTGCGCGCCTGTCGCGTGGAACACGGGGTTGGCGCTGGCCGAGACGTGCACCATCGCGGGCACGCCGAGCTCGATCATCTTCTCGTAGATGGGGTACCAGTACTGGCCGGTCAGCGGCGGGCTTGTCCACCTGCCGCCGCTCGGGTCCGGGCTGAGGTTGCAGCCGACGAACCCGAGCTCGAGCACGCAGCGCTCGAGCTCGGCGATGGAGGCCTTCAGGTCGGCGCCTGGCGACTGCGGCAGCTGGCAGACGCCGATGAACGTGCCGGGAAACAGCCCGACCACGCGCGCGATGAGGTCGTTGCACGCCCGGGACCACTCGACGCTGACCCGCTCGTCGCCCTCGTGGTGGCCCATGGCGGACGCCCGCGGCGAGAAGATCGTCATGTCGGCGCCGCGCTCGCGCAGCATCCGCAGCTGGTTGGCCTCGATCGACTCGCGGATCTCGTCGTCGGAGATGGCCGGGTAGGGCGGCGCCTGGCGGCCCGCGCGGAACGCCTCGAGCTGGCTTTCCCGCCACTGCGTGTGCGCCGCCGGAGCGGTCGTGTAGTGCCCGTGACAGTCGATGATCACAGCGAAGCCCCCAGCGAGATGTGGCGGGCCGTCGCGGCGGCCCGGATGAGGCGGATGTGGTCAGTGACCGCGATCAGCTCAGGCCCGGGGAGGGAGGCGTCGCACATGCCCGTCATCGTCGCTGCCTGCCCTCCGTGCTTCCTTTCCCGCTTGCCTTGCTCAACCCCGAGCTTCCTAGCTTCCTTGCTTACCTCCGAGCCGGGCAGGAAGGGAAGAGGGGGAACCACAAGCATCGCGGTTCACTGAACTGTACCTACCACAAACCCGACCTGGCCGGACACCCCCACCCCGCGCCGCTCCCA